>JAMCZC010000001.1 GCA_023485865.1 Patescibacteria group bacterium
CCATGAGTCTCCAATAAAACTTAATTTTAGCAAAGCGAGCAGTATTACCTCCATTAATTTTTGGAGAATAATTTTACGAATGCTTTGGGACAGCGCAGCTGTTTTTTATCGATTGCGAATTTTACATTATTACGACAAAAAATGAATCCCGTTAGAAAGACTTGTTTGAAAATTTATATTAAAATGAGAAAATTAAACCTTAAAAAGGGGGGCTTTCTAACGGGATGAATATTCTAATATTTAACTGGAGAGATACAAGACATGAATGGGCAGGGGGAGGCGAAGTTTATGTTTCCGAGCTTGCCAAAAGATGGATAAAAATGGGCCATCGCGTAACCCTTTTTTGCGGACAGGATGTAAAAGGCGGTCTTCCAAGCGAGGAGATAATAAACGGGATTAAAATTTATAGAAAAGGCGGAAGATACAGCCTATATTTATGGGCTTTTTGGTATTATTTTAAAAAATTTAGAAATAATACAGATTTAATTGTCGATGTGCAGAATGGAATACCGTTTCTTACTACAATTTACTCAAGAAAACCTAAGGTGGCGGTAGTTTATCATGTTCACGGAAAACAATTTTTTATTGAACTTCCATTTCCGCTTAACTTTATTGGTTTTGCAATAGAAAGATATATTTTCCCGATTTTTTACTATAAAACAAAGATTATCGCTATCTCAAAAACAACCAGGGACGATCTTGTAAAATTAGGATTCAAAAAGAAAAATATCGCAATAGTTTACTGCGGAATTAACGGAATAAAAAAATCCATATCGCCCAACAAATTTTCCAAACCTACAATTCTTTATTTAGGAAGAATTAAAAAATATAAACGGGTAGATCTTTTAATTAGAGTAATGCCGGAAATATTAAAACGCGTTCCTAATGCAAATTTAATAATTGCAGGCTGGGGAACAGAAGCGTCGTCTATTACCGATATGACAATGCGAAGCATAACCAGAAGAAAGGTAAAGATAATCGGCCCCGTTACAGAGTCCGAAAAGAATTATCTTCTTTCTAAAGCTTGGGTTTTTGTAAACGCTTCTGTGGGGGAAGGGTGGGGTATATCAGTAATAGAAGCAAATCTGCACGGAGCACCCGCAGTCGCTTTTGATGTAACGGGATTATCGGAATCAATAAAGGATGGAGAGACTGGATATCTTTCTCAAAATGAAAAAGAATTTATTAATAAAATATGCGATATATTGGACAACAAACCATTGAGGATAAAGTTAAGTAAAAATGCCAAAAAGTGGGCAAACAGCTTTAGTTGGGAAAAAGCAGCAAGAGAAAGCGAAGCTCTGCTTGTCCAAGTTTTAAGGAGCAATTAATTTTATGATAGACAATGGATGTTAGATATTAGAATTTGAAATTGGAAGCTGGATATTCTGAACTTGAATTCTCGAAATCAAGACATCAAAGATTCGATACCAAGTAAATCAAAAAAATCTAACGTCAAGTATTCTGGAAGTATATGTTGCAAAAATATAGATATATAATTCTTGGACTAATTCTAATCTTGGGTTTGTGGCTGCGTTCAGATAAGTTATATACCTGGCCGCGGCTCGGTGCTACTTTTGATGAATATGCGTGGACCTGGCTTGGTATTAATCTAATTCAAAACCACGTTCCGGAGTCCTGGTCGTATCACCCGCAATATAAACAGAAAAAATTGGTTATTTATCAAAAAACCAATTTTGTATTGGTAAAACCTTATTTAGAACACCCGCCGCTTTTTGGCTTAGTAGCTGGTACGTTTGCTCTTCTAACCGGAACAAAAGATATGTTTCATGTGGATTTAACCCACATCAGAGGACTGGCGCTTTTGCTTGGAGTTTTAAGTATTTTTCTGGTGTACGTTTTTGCCGCCCAGGTTTATGATTATAAAATTGGCCTATTAGCTTCTCTTATTTATTCTACCGTACCGACTATTGCTGTCGGGTCAAGAATAGTAGAGAACGAAAATTTCTTTATTCCATTCTTTCTCCTTTCTTTATATTTAATTTCAAGATTTATAAAAACAAATAATCCATGGTTTAGGAATATTGCAGGAGTAATTTGCGGTTTATTAATTTTAGCAAAAGTGCCCTGGATTGCGGGAGCATTAGCAATTGTTCTAATTTTCTTTTATCTAAAGAAATATAAAGACGCATTCAAGTTTTTAGCAATTGTTATTCCAATTTTTTCTTTATTTTTCCTTTATGGTGCTTATTATGATTGGAATATATTTATAAATTTATGGAAGCTACAGCTTCAAAGATACGACATAGCGTTTAACAGTATTTTTGCCCTTTTTACTTCCCCTTACCTTGCAGATAGGCTTGTGGTGGACGGGTGGATATATTTTGGTTGGTTTGCAGCGTTTATGTTAATTGTAAAAGATCTGAAGAAAAACTATATGGTTTTATTGCCGTTTTTAGCATATTTTGCCATTTTTATCTTTGCAATTCCTAACGAACCCGACCACGGATGGTACAGATATCCTTTTTATCCGTTTACAGTTATATCAATAGCTTTGTTTCTTAAGGAATATTTTAATAAAAATTATTTTCTAACCTTTCTTTTTCTTATTTTTACCGGCCTTTCTGTCTTACAGCTTAGTTGGGCCCAGAGCCTGGGTTTTTCATTTATGGTTTTCAGAGGATTCTTAATTCTATTTGGGATTTCTTTAGTGCCGTTATTTATTCCAAAGACGGAAAAAATCGCCAACTTTTCCTCTTACTTATCTTTATTTATAATTTTCCTTTTAAACATATGGTCTGTTTTTAAATATAATGAGCAATAATGAATTGAGGGAATCATCAAACAGGACATTAGGAAGTTTTATAGCTTGTATACAAGTTAAAGCAGATATATTAAAATAAGTAATTCCTGTAAATTAAATTATGTTTGGGTCAGAATATTATAAACATCCCGAAATTCTTATCGATTCCCTTAAGGAAATGCCGGGAAGTAAAAAAAATATAAAGAAGAAAAGTTCTGCGTTTCTTGTTTTTTTGGAAAAGATTTACTTACTCATATTCGGTATTCCCGAAATAGGACTTCAAGTTAGAAGCAAGTATTTTAGAGATATGCTTAAAGAAGGAGTAAGAAATAAAAAAATTGATAAAGCATTAGACGCGGGGAGCGGAATAGGAATTTATTCATTCTGGTTAAGCAGGAAATTTCAAGATTCGGCCATTGATGGTTGGGAAATAGATAAAACTAAACTTGAATTTTCCAAAAGATTTGCAAAAGAATTAAATATTAATAATACAAATTTTTTATACGGAGATATTACGAAACCATCTCTTAAAAACAATAATAAATATGATTTAATTGTTAATATTGATGTTTTGGAGCACATTGATAATTTTGAAAATGCCCTGAAATTATTTTATAAGCTTTTATCAAAAGAAGGATATCTTTTTATTCATACCCCGCAAAAAGACCAAAAGCGTATTTTTAAGCCTCTTGAAAATTGGCATCACGAGGGACATATCCATGAAGGATTTTCGCCAAATGAACTTAAAAAGACGCTTACGGAAATCGGTTTTGGAAACGTTTGGACAAGGGAAACGTTCGGTTTTTTTGGAAAGCTGGCATGGGAGCTAAATCATCTGACTTTAAAAAAAAGCTTTTTTCTGGCAGGGATTATTTACCCCTTTTTGTATCTTTTCTCCAGTTTGGATTTGTTTGTCAAAAATAAACAGGGCCTAGGGACTGCAATTCTTGCCCGGAAAACCTAATATGAAAACTAATCCAATTGTTTCCATTGTAATTCCAACAAAGAATTCGGAAGAATTTTTGGAAAATTGCTTAAAAAGCGTTAAACGGCAAACTTATAAAAATATCGAAGTAATAGTAGTCGACGGAAAATCTACCGACAGGACGTTAAGTTTGGCTAAAAAATATCAATGCAAAATTTATCAGCTTGTCCCAAAAGTTAAAAAGGGGACGTTTGATGCCCCTTATAAAAGAAACTATGGTGTTAAGAAATCAAAAGGCGAATATGTTTATTATGTAGACGCAGATATGGAATTACCCCCCAGCCTTATCCAGGAAGCAATTAGCTTATGTTCTAAATTTGATGCCTTAATTATTCCGGAAGACTCTTTTGGTATTGGCATTTGGGCAAGCGCAAAAAATCTGGAAAGGCGTTGCTATTGGGGAGATGATTTGATTGAGTCCCCGCGGTTTTTTAGAAAAAAAGTTTGGCAAAAAGTCGGCGGGCTAGATGAAACTCTTGCCGGAGGCCGCGACGATGGGGATTTATATGAAAAATTAAAAGAAAATAATTACAGAGTTTCCAGGACAAAGCAAATTGTTCTTCACAATGAAGGAAAATTAACGGTTTCCAAACTTTTTAAAAAGAAATTTATGTATGGGAAGGATGTGCTAAAGTATGTTTCGAAAAGACCGGCAGTTGGAATTGCAAGTTATTCGCCGATACGCACATCATATTTAAAAAATTGGAAATTGTTTGTAAAACGGCCGGTTGATTCATTCTTCTTCTTTATAATGAAAACAATAGAAGTTTCAGGGGGCGTTTTAGGTCTTACCTACTCATTAACGCATAAAAACAATGGCTAATTTTTGGAATAAAAAAAAAGTTTTGGTTACCGGAGCAGCAGGCTTTATAGGCTCGCATGCGGTTGACTACCTAGTTAAAAACGGTGCGGATGCTACCGCGCAGGTGTCGGAGAAAACCCAGCCTGCAAAAATAAAAAGAAACCTATCAAGCTCTCTAAATAAAATTAAAATAGTAAAAGCAGATCTTACGGATATTAATTCATGTTTTAAAATAGCTAAAGACCAAAACATTATATTAAATTTTGCAGCCTTGGACGGAGGGTCTGTTTTTAAAAAAGAGCACGCGGCAGAAATTTTTAAGATTAATTCTCAAATTACTCTTAACATGCTGGAAGCTGCACGTACGTCAAAAGCAAAAAAGTTTTTATTGGTTAGTTCAATTGAGGTATATCCCAAAAATGTTTCGGGTTTACTTTCGGAAAACTACAAGGTTACCGGAGGATTAAATAAAAATACCGATGGTTATGTCAGGTCAAAAATATTTTCAGAAATTACAGCTCAGCAATATAGTCAACAATACGGCTTAGGAATAAATATTGTTCGTCTGGGAAACGTTTACGGTCCCCGGGACTACCTAGATAAAGGCAGAGTAATTCCGACATTTATAGAACAGGCGCTTAATAATAAACCGATAACAATATGGAATGGGGGAAAACAGAAAAAATCCTTTATTTATGTATATAATTTGGTTAGCGCAATTGTTAGATTAGTCGAAAGATATGAAGGAAGCGATCCAGTTAATATTGCAGGTGAAAATTATATTTCCATTAGGGATTTAGCGAAATTGATAATCGATCTTACCAGGAGTAGGAGCAAGATAGTAAGTTTTGAATCAAAAGATTTAAAAACTAAAGATATGCTTATTGATACTAAAAAGGCCAAAAAAATTATATATTTTAAAGAAGAAACAACTCTAAAAGAAGGATTGAAAGACACTATAAATTATTTTAGAATGTAAACCGAGGTTTTAAGGTAAGCTATAATTAACAGATGGTTATTATTAAATTAATAAAAAAATATTCCTTTTTTATTTTTAAGGATTGGTGGAATGAGGAGGTTAAGCAATTTATCAGCTGCATAACTCCTAAGAAAAACTGTAGACTAATTGACTTGGGCTGTGGCGATGGTGAATTAACAATTAAATTTGCAAATAAAGCAAAGGCCGGTTACGTTGTGGGAGTGGATTCAATAAGTATGAAAAAACATTTAAAAGATAAAAAAATAAAATTTGTCCCGACGAACCTTAACCACAAGCTGCCTTTTGCCGATAATTCATTTGATGTTGTATTAAGTCAATTCAGCCTGGAACACTTATATAACACCGGACTTTTTATTCGTGAGTCAAAGAGGATTCTAAAAAAAGGAGGATACACAGTCGTCGGTACGGATAATCTTTCCAATTGGGCAAATATTATAGCCCTGATAATGGGATGGCAGCCGTTTGTCACTTCGTATGGTGTGGCCAATAAAATATTAGGAAATCCATTATCAATCGCTGAAGGCTGGTTGGTGGAGGATGAAGACGAGCTTGGGGAGTTAAGTCATAATAAAGTCCTTGCCCACAAAATGCTCGTTGATGCTTATAAAGAATTCGGATTTAAAGTCGAGAAAGTAGTGGGAGCTGGATATCTTCCCTTTTTTGGAAGAACTGCAAAGTTTTTGGCAAAAATTGACAGAAGGCATTCTCATTTTTTAGTTATTAAAGCCAGAAAATAGTCTAAGTATTACATGAAAAAGAATTTATTAATCTTCCTTCTGTTGTTTGGCGTAGCTTATTTTTTTACCAATGGGTTTTTAAATACATTTTTTCAGCAAGATGAGTGGAACGGGTTTGGGTTGGTAACATACCTTTCTCATCAGCCGATTTGGGCCTGGTTTAACATGTTAACAGGGCAACATCTTGTTCCTTTCACATCATCATCTTGGTTAGTATTCTACAGAATTTTTGGCTTTGAAGCTGGGTATTATGCATTAACTTCGCTTCTTTTACATACTTTTGCGGCTTTTCTGGTTTATTACTTTATAAAAAGCCTCAGCAAAGACACGGTAGTAAGCTTGTTAACTGCCTTACTTTTTATAACTAACTCTAGAGCGAGTCTTGCATTTATCCACCTTGCGGTTTTTTCCAATACTATCCCTTGTTTAATATTAATAATTCTATTTTTTTTATATCTCGGGAAGATTATTCAAAAAAAAATATATGGAAAAAAAGACGCGGGTATATTGGCCGCACTGTTTCTTACGGCAGTTTTTTTTAGAGAAGACGCGTTTATTTTAATTCCGCTTCTTCCTATTTATATTTTTATCTATAACAGAAAAGCATTGGTAAAGCAAAATCTTCCATTCTTTTCCATATTTTATGCTTTTGCAGTCACTTTTTTTATATTCCGTTTTGTAATGCAATTGGTTAATCCAATTGCGTTAAACGTTTCGAATAAAAGTTATTTAACAACATATTTATATAACGCCATCACTTTTCCGGTTAAATTGGTCATTCAGAATCTCTTTGAAGGATACTACACGATACAGATGTTTATATACCAGCATAGCCAATTGCTTTATCCTGTCCAGCTTTCCGCAGAAGTGATAAATACAATTTATTTGGATTTAGTTTTCTTAGCTATCTTTAATGTAGTAGCTGTTGTCTCTTTTATTGTTTTTCGCGGTATAAAAGATAAATCAGTATGGAAAAACATTTATTTTTTTATTGCCTGGATTTTAATTGATGCTTTACTTTTAGCATCAGTAGGAAGAAGGATGAATTTAATTGAAGGAAGATATCTTTATTTATCTAGCGTTGCAGTCCTATTTATTCTTTCGGTAATACTCGTAAAAGTATATAGATCAGGTAGTCCGCATTTAATCTTAGGAGTTTTTAAAAAGATGCTCGTTATAATCGTTATAATTGGTTTTTTAATATCCTCATATTTGAGAATGCAGAAAGATATTAAAACCTTTGAAACTCAAGGACAAGTGCGCAAACAAATTCTTTCCGGCATTATGAAAGTTCATCCAGCTATTCCTAAAAACACGATATTTTTTGTGAAGTGCAAAGACGAATGTTATAGAAATAGCGAGTTTGGGGTATCAAATAGCCTTGTGCTTCCTTTTTCATCAGGCCCAGGATGGATAATTATGCTATATTATTCCAGACAAAATGAAAAAGCATACGCACCGTTTTTTACGCGCTTCGAAGGAGAGACTGAATTATGGGATTGGAAAGTGGGAAGGTATACAAAAGTAAAAAATCAAGATTTCTTGTGGGATATGGGAGCACAGGGATATAGAAAAATAGGTGATTATAGTTTTGGTTATTTTGTTAGCGAGGATTTTTTAAGAGAAACTATAAAAAAGAATAATTTGAATAAAAATATTGTAATTGGACTTGAATATGACGAGAAAAATTTTAAAATAGAAGACATATCAAATAGAATTAGAAATGAATTATAATCAATCTTACAAACTGGCTTTGGCAGTTAAATTTAAATATGAAGAAACGTAAAAAAACAAAATAAAATTAAAGTACTTGCCGCTTGTTAAAGGAATTTCGTCAACTGAGCTTAGGAAAAGAACAAGGTCAAGAAAGTATCAAAAAGAAACGGAATCTATTAAAACAATAAAGGATTTGAAATACATTCGCAAAATACTTTCAAAATAATATGACAGAATTTACTTATTTGTAATGAATAATTTTCCCCTAGTAAACATTGTTATCATTACCACAGATCAATTTGCATTTATCGGAGAATGTTTGGGGTCAATCTTAGACTCCAAATATAAGAATATTCAGATATTTATGGTTTATAATAATTCCGATTTAAGCAAATATCAAGACTTTTATAAAACATATAAACATTTTAAAAAAATAAAATTCTTAAGATTAACTAAGCGAACAGGATTTGGGGGAGCATGTAATTACGCATTAAAAAAGATTAAGAAAGGATACGTTGTGCTTTTAAATGACGATACCATTGTATCAAAGAATTGGTTAAATCCAATTATAAATTATATGGAAAAACATCCGGAAGTAGGAGCCTGCCAGCCAAAAATAAGGTCTATGCGTAATAAAGCATATTTTGAATATGCCGGGGCAGGCGGCGGTTTTATGGATGTATACGGGTACCCTTTTTGCAGAGGAAGAATTTTTTACACTATAGAAAAAGATAACGGTCAATACGATGATATTGTAGATGTAGTTTGGACATCGGGTAATTGCCTGATAACAAAAATGGGGTAATCCCACCCTGTTGGTACAAAATCGCTAGAATATGATTATGTACCATTTAAAGCAGGTGCCAACGGATACTCAGATTAAAAAGTTTCTAAGAAGAACGGTCTTTGGCAAGAATATCTTCTGC
>JAMCZC010000007.1 GCA_023485865.1 Patescibacteria group bacterium
CAAAAAGTAGTCGCGGCAATAGGTTTAAGAGACGATTATTTAAAACGGGCGGAAATGCTCGTTAAAGCCGGTGCGGACGGAATTACCCTTGACATTGCCCATGCGCACACGGTGACTGCTCTGGAAGCCGTGTCGAAATTCAAAAATAAATTTCCTAAAATTCCCATGATTGCGGGAACAGTAGCAACGTACGAAGGCGCCGTAGATCTTTTTAAAGCAGGTGCAGACACTATAAGGGTAGGTGTAGGGGCGGGAACAATTTGCACAACCAGAATTGTTGCGGGAAGCGGTGTCCCCCAGATAACGGCGATTTTAGAAGCAAACAGAGCGAGAAAAAAGTTCAAGAATAAATATGTGCTTGGAGACGGAGGCGCTGCAAAATCAGGAGATATTATTAAAGGACTTGCTTGCGGAGCGGACGCATATATGTGCGGATCTCTTTTTGCAGGTACGGATGAGTCTCCGGGTGCAATAATAACCAGGAACGGAGTGTTTTACAAGAAATATGACGCTTCAACTTCAAGCGCTGCGAAAAACGTGCAAATTAAGAAAGACAGTAACGGTAGAAAACCGCACTTTAACCTACATGTGGAAGGAGTAGAATCGCTCGTAAGATATAAGGGTCCAGTTAAAGACGTCCTTGAACAGCTTTGCGCAGGTATTCGTTCGGGACTTTCTTATTCAGGAGCACATAATATTAAGGACTTTCAGCAAAAAGCAAAGTTTATACGTATTACTCCCGCGGGTTTGCGTGAAAGCCATCCTCATGATGTAGAAGTTGTTTAAGATATTGTTTATGTGAGCCGGACAGGATTTCCTTCAATTACTTTCAGGATAAACTTCTCAAATCTTGGCATAGTTTACGCTGAGCTTGCCGAAGTGTGAGCCGGACAGGATTCGAACCTGTGACCAAGAGCTTAAAAGGCTCCTGCTCTACCGCTGAGCTACCGGCCCATAACTAGAAAGCTAGATAATAGAAACTAGATGCTAGAATTTGATTATACCAAGCTAAAATCCACTTGACAAGAGTTTGTAAAAAATATTAGACTGTTCGTAACTTTCAAAAGAAAGGGGGTGAAAAATTTATGCCAAATATAGGCGTAGTTCTGGCTAACTCCCTAAATAATGCCCTTTTAGGAATAGTTTACTTCATTCCTAAATTTGTCGGCGGATTAGTTATTCTTCTTATCGGCATCATCGTTTCAACAATTGTTAAACAAATTCTTATTGAAATTTTTAAGGCCTTAAGAATTGAGTCTTTTCTGAAAAAATACGGTGTGCCTGAATTAAAAGAGGAATTTACCTGGACGAATCTTCTGGCAGAAATTGTCAGATGGTTTATCATTATAATTTTCTTGATTCCGACAGCAGACGTCTGGGGCTTGCCAAGAATAATTACGGTCCTAAACGAATTCCTTTTGTATTTGCCAAATGTATTTGTTGCAGCTGTTATCGGACTTGTAGGACTTGTATTCGCAAGACTCTCGCACGACGTGATTTTAGCTTCAACAAAAGGCATTGATCCGCAGACATCTTCTGCGATTGCGTCGGTAACAAAATGGGCTGTAAGCGTTTTTGTTATTCTGGCAGTTTTAAGTCAATTAGGCGTTGCGACAGACCTTATTAGAATACTCTTTACCGGTCTTGTTGCCATGCTTGCGGTTGCCGGAGGAATTGCCTTTGGCTTGGGCGGACAGGGAGCGGCTAAAGACGTAATAGAAGAGGTAAGAAAAAAACTTAAGTAAATTGTTGCCTAAATTTTGAACTTAGGCTATAATTATACTCCTGCCGCGGTCGCACCTTTATCAGGTACTTCCCCGCGGAGATAATAAGCCGCGGTCGTCTAGTGGCCTAGGACATCTGGTTTTCAGCCAGAGAATCAGGGGTTCGACTCCCCTCCGCGGTACTAGTGAATTCCGAAAAGAGGATATACTCCCCATAGACTAGTCGTATAAATACAGTTAAAAATAACCCCTAAAGCGATTAAAAAAACAGCCGTTTTTGAAAGTTTTGGCAAAAGTGAAGGAATTAAAAGCAAGAACAAGAAAGGAAGAAAATCTAAGGAATACCTGTATCCGAATTGCGCAAAGCCGATACTGAAGTAAGTCAATAATGGTATCGAAATAATAATTGCAGTTAGCAGTGCTGAAACAGTGTATTTTGCTTTTCTAAATTTGAAAAGTAAATAGAGAAAAAGCGGAGAGGTATACCAAATAGCAATACCCCAGGGACTTGCTTTTAAAAAAGGGAATTTAAAGACAAATCCCCCATTGGCGTCAGTTAATAAAGGTTGCGGCGGCATAACAAGAAAGCTATACAAATTTGCAGGAAGATGAGAAAGACTCATGTATCCATACTGAAGATTTCGAGAGAGCGGAAAAGTATTTAAAGCAATGCTGTGGGTATATCCTGTGTCAAAAAAAGAATGAAAACGCACAAAATCATAGCCCCCGGTAATTAATAAAAACAAAACAAGGGGAACAAAAAAGAGAATAAGTTGTTTTAAAGAAAATCTTTTCTGTAAGTATTCAAATACGAAAAACAATGCAGCCAAAATTAAGGTAACCCTCGTCATCACAGCAAGACCTAGAAAAATTCCGATTAAAAGAGGACGTTTTTTAGAAAAGTACTCGTTTAAAGATAATAAAATAAAAGGAACAGCTAGTACTTCTACTTGATAGGCAGAAATATTTATAAGACTAGAGCTAAGCAGAACTGTTGAAAACACAAAAAATAAAGAAAGGAACAGCGAATCAACCTTGTTAAACTTAAAATGCTTAGAGATTGAATAGATTGCGTAAAAAGATAATGCAGCCGATAAAATGCCAAGAATGACTTGCGGAAAGTTCTTTCCGAAAACAAGAACAAACGGCATTAAGATGATTGATGCTAAAGGACCAAAGTATAAATAGAATTTTCCATGATAAGTTGATATATCTCCAAGCGGCATATCATTGGCAGGAGCAATTGAAATATGCTTATGTATAAATTGATTTGCCAATAGAGACAAGGAGTAATCCCAATTATATTTACTTGCAGTTGTTAAAATTAAAACTGAAGAAAATAAAGAGAATAAAAGTAATGCTATAAAGAGCAATAGTTTCCAGCGAATTAAGATAAATTCTTTCATCTTGCTTAACTACTGTTATTATACATAATTTAATCTAAAAATATTTTGCTATCTTTTGATACAATTGCGCCTATTGACAACGTATGAATATAAGCATAAAATGGTTTTTACCTTCAATACGAAAGTATGAAGAGGCAGGAACCTAGCAATAGGTGCCCCGAAGAAACCCCGCAAGGGGTTTTTTTGCGGTCAAATTGCATATCTGATATAATTAGTGCATGAGCGAACATCCCAAGCCAACTCAAAATTTTGCAAGATGGGTAGAAGATAAATTTTCAGGAACAGACGAGGCAATATCTTATAACGAAAATGCACGCCTAGTTGTTAGAACCGAACCTCCGAATTCTATGAATGGAAGATACCTTGTATCAAGACAGAGATATGGCTCCATACCTATGAGAAGAGATCCTCATATAACATCGGAAATCGCTATTTCCATGGGAGAAAACCAACCCGTACAACTGGAAATGGTTCAGTTTGGAGAAGCAACACAGCCTACGGATACTCGCGATACAGGATTTTTTCAGATTAACATAAACGAGGCAGATAAGGACGGGAGAAGTATCACGCTTAAAGGAAGAGTTGAAAACAGATTTTTTAGAGTTGAGTACGATAGTACCGGCAGAATTTCATTGATAGTAATTCGTGGACCCGGCGGTAAGGAGATACCTCAAGATTACACCTTGTTAAGCGATGAAGATAGAGAACTTGTATCTCAAAATCGTATAGAAAGATTAAGCTTAACTGAAGGCAGAGTTGAATTTTCTTTATTGGTTAGGCCTTTTCTAAGACTGCGAGATATTGTAAGACCTCCTGTAATTAAAGACGGAAAAGCAGTTGGAGTAACAGATATTTTGGCATCACTTGGACCAAGGCCTAATCTAGCGGATAACCCTTCGACAGATGATGCATGGTTAAATCTTGATTGGCAAAAAGTTCTTAGAATGGAGCTTATCTTAAAACAGGCAGGAGTCGTAAAACCTTTCGACCTTCAATTGCCTAAAGCGGCATAGAATTCAGCCTCATTTTAGTGTACAATATACTTCCGTTATGAAATTAAAAGTTGTTCTTATAACATTTTTTACTGTTCTGTTGTTTTTTTTCTATTCTCATACTTCTTTTGCTATCTACGACCCTACTTCAAAACCCAATAACATTGTCGGAATTCACATTTTATTTCCCGACGAGCTTTCGGAAGCCGCAAAATTAGTTAATTCAAAAGGCGGTGACTGGGGTTATATCACTATTCCGATTCAGGCCTCCGATAAAAACTTGGTAAAGTGGCAGAAATTTATGGATGACTCCCGAAAAAATCACTTAATTCCAATCCTAAGGCTTGCAACGGATGGAGATTATTTTAACACTGTTTCCTGGTCTAAACCAACGGATAGTGATGTTTTAGATTTTGCCAATTTCTTAAACTCCCTTAATTGGCCTACTAAAAATAGGTATGTTGTGATTTATAACGAACCAAACAGAGGTGATGAATGGGGCGGAGTACCTAATCCTGCGGAATACGCAGAAATCTTAAGCTACGCAACTGACGTTTTTAAACAAAGGAGCGATGAATTCTTTATTATTTCCGCAGGTCTTGATAATGCGTCGGTCAATATTCCCGGACAGTCTGTGAATGAATATACTTTTATACGAAGAATGGAAGAAGCAGTGCCTGGAGTTTTTGCAAAAATTGACGGCATGGCAAGCCATTCCTATCCAAACCCCGGGTTTTCCCAATATCCTTCTTCCTACAGATATGAAGGCACAGCCAGTTTTAAGTACGAAAGGGATTTAATACAGAGCCTTGAAGGAAAATCACTTCCCGTGTTTGTCACCGAAACCGGCTGGACAAACGACAAAATCTCGGATTCCGTTCAGTCGGATTACTATAAGACTGCATTTACTTCCATTTGGAATGACGACGCCGTTATAGCGGTTACACCTTTTTTGCTAAGAGCGGGATTAGGTCCTTTTGCTCAATTCTCGTTTATTAAAGACGGTTCGGAGCTCGATAAGTATAACGCCATACAAAATCTTCAAAAAAGCAAAGGGGAGCCGATACTTAACGAGTATCCTCTGGCTCAAGCTGCAAGTCCAACAGAGAAAAATCTTCCGTTAGATACGTTTACTCAAAATATAAAACAAAACTACACGACTACTGTTTCAAAAGCAACAAGAGTTTTTATGAAATGGCTTCTAAATTTTTAATTATTTAATATTTATAATTTACAATTTGTGGTATAATTCCCTATTGTCATTAATTTAATATGGAAGCTCTAGAGTTTAACAAGCAATTCTTTCAAAGTGTTACCCACGGAAATTTACAAATTGAAGAAATAATAGACTTAATAAAATTTTTTTTGGAGGAAAGCCCGAATGCAGAATATAGTTTGGTAATAGGTACCGATTCCCATGAAAAAAACGGAACCCCTAACGGCGGAGCCAAAAAAATAAACTTGGTAACTGCAGTTTTAATTCACCGGAAAGGTTTTGGAGGGAAGTATTTTTGGATTAGGAAAGAGGTTGGCAACATTCACACCTTAAGAGATAAGATTTACGCAGAAACTATTACTTCCCTTAACTTTGCGACGTCTTTTGTTCCTCTTCTTAAAAAAGGACTAAACGGGCATTCACCAAATTACAATTTGGAGATTCATGTTGACGTCGGAGAACACGGCGATACCCGTGATATGATAAAAGAAGTTGTCGGGATGGTTACCGGAAATGGTTTTGTGGCTAAAACAAAACCTGATGCGTACGGTGCATCTTACGTTGCGGACAAACACACGTAATACAAATTCAAAGTTCAAAAATCAAAAGTTAAAATGGACAATAAAAGTAAATGACAAGACTCAAATCGCAAAAACTCGAGTGGAAAGAAGCAAGAGGGGTTAAAAAAGACATCGAAAACATAGTTGCTGTCTTGGGATTTTCGCACATAAACTCCGCCAGAATCTTTTGTTACAGGACCGAAGGCTCAAAATCACGCTCTTACGCCAGGATTTGGTCATTTCCTAAAATTTTTCAAACCGCTTTAAAGACAGAGCCTGCTTATGTAATTGAAGTTTTAGGCAGATATTTTGATAAGCTTGATGCCGATAGACAAAAACAGGTTCTAATCCACGAACTGCTACATATTCCTAAGAATTTTTCCGGGGCACTACTTCCCCACAGGGGCAGAAACCGGCATTTGGAAAATCATGCTAACCAGTTGTTTAGGGAATACAAAAAACTAACGCAGTAAATATGATTACCATAATTCACGGGGACGACACTTCTAGCTCAAGAAATTACTATATAGATGAACGGCAAAAAGCAAAATCGCCTGTAATTTTAGCCGGCGAAAAGCTTGCTCTTACGGATTTAATGCAAAGCTTGGAAGGAGGGTCTTTGTTTAGCGTTGAGCAGGAAATTTTTATTGAGAACTTTTTTTCGTCCAAAAAAATAAACCCCAACTTTAAAGAAATTGTTTCCTACATTGACAGTCAGGATTCTAAGGCAAACATATTCTTTTGGGAAAATTCGGAATTGTCAAAGACAGAACTTGCTACGTTCAAAAAACCAGCCGTTAAATTATTCAAAATCCCTCAAAATATGTTCGGATTCTTAGACAACATAAAGCCCGGAAACGTTGGTAGCATTAAGCAATTTCACGAACTGCTTAGTAAAACCGCAGAAGAGCTAATATTTTTTATGATTATCAGGCAATTCAGGCTGCTTTTGGCTGTATCCAACTCAAACGGCAATCAAATTGATGAGGTTAAAAGACTCGCGCCATGGCAGACAGGCAAGCTCAGATCACAAGCTTCTTTTTTCGGACAGGAAAAACTAATATCAACGTATAAGAGATTACATGAAATAGACTCCGACAGTAAGTCGGGAAAATCGGCAACAACGCTTGCCCAAACCATTGACTTTTTCCTTGCCGATTTATAAGATAAAATTTATGCAAGTAAATCTGGACATCTTTAAGTCGTATGACGTAAGAGGAATCTATCCAACAGACTTCAACGAAAACATCGCAAGCAAAATCTCGAAAGCCTACATCAAGCTATTTGTCCCCAAAAAAGTTGTTCTAGGAAGAGACGTTAGGGAGTCCGGAGAAAGCCTGTTTAATAGTATACTTAAAGTATTTATCGATGCAGGAGTGGATGTTTTAGATATTGGCGTAGTATCCACAGATGAATTTTATTTCGCAGTCGGAAGTAACGACGTTGACGGAGGAATAACTGTTTCCGCCTCGCATAACCCGCGGGAGTATAACGGAATGAATTTCTGCAAAAGAGGAGCAGAACCAATTTCCGGAGAGACAGGACTCTCTCAAATGAAAGAAATGATCTTAAACGATCAATACGAAACTCCAAAGCCTGCAAAGCTTGGCCTGGTAACAAAGACAAACGTGCGAGATGACTTTATAAAAAAAGCCATTGCTTTCATTGACAAAAATTCACTAAAACCGATGAAAATCGTTGCTAATGCGAATTTTGGCGTAGACTACTTAATTCTGTCTAGAGCAATTGAGCTTTTTAATCTTCCGTTAACGGTAATTCCTCTGAACGAGAAACCGGACGGAGCATTTCCCAAAGGGCCCCCGAATCCCTTACTTCCGGAAAACAGGAAAGAGACCCTGGAACTTGTAAAAAAAGAAAAGGCAGATTTAGGAGTTTCTTGGGATGCCGACGGAGACAGGTGTTTTTTCGCCGATGAAAAAGGCAATTTTATTGAAGGCTATTTTATTACAGCAATTTTAGCCAAAGAAGTACTTAGTAAAAATCCCGGAGGAAAAGTGGTTATTGACCCTAGGCTTGTTTGGGCAACATCCGAAGAAATTAAAAATTCTGGCGGAATTCCAATCGTTTCCAGACCCGGTATGACGGTTATTGCTGCTCGGATGAAACAAGAAGGAGCAGTTTTTGCCGGCGAAATGTCATCTCATTTCTATTTTAAAGAAAATTTCTACAGGGATAACGGCATTATTCCTTTATTTTTAATTCTTGAAATGCTTTCGAAATACAATACAACCCTTTCGCAATTAGCTCATCCTTATACGTCTAAATATTTTACTCCCGGAGAAATTAATTTTGAAACCGAGAAAAAAGATGACATAATTAAAATGGCGGAAGAAAAATACCAAGATGGTAAAATTGAACACGTAGATGGTTTATCGGTTGAGTATGCAGATTGGAGATTTAACTTAAGGAAATCAAATACAGAGTCGCTTTTA
>JAMCZC010000005.1 GCA_023485865.1 Patescibacteria group bacterium
TTTACCCGCTTTTCAATCTCATTAATTAAATCTTCCATTTGTCCCTTTGTCGGTTTGACAACAACTTTAGGGTCTACAAGCCCTGTCGGTCTTATTAATTGTTCGGCAACAGCATTATTTTCTTTGGCCAGGCTAATTTCGTATTCGTCGGGAGTAGCGCTGACATAAACAACGCGATTAACCTTTCGCATAAACTCTTCAAATTTTAAAGGTCTGTTGTCAAGCGCCGAAGGAAGTCTGAATCCATATTCGATTAAGGTCTGCTTGCGGCTCCTGTCTCCGTTATACATTCCCCGGATTTGCGGAACAGTAATGTGCGACTCGTCTATAATTGTTAACCAATCTGAAGAGCAGGCATCAAAATAATTTAAAAGAGAGTACGGGGGCTGTCCCGGCTTTCTGCCGTCAAAATAACGGGAGTAATTTTCAATTCCGTTTACAAACCCCAGTTCCGCAATCATCTCCAAGTCATAGTTTGTCCGCTGGTTAATTCTTTGGGCTTCCAAAAGTTTCCCTTGTCTTTTAAACATTGCCACCTGCTTTGACAAATCTTCTCTAATTTGCGGAAATATATCCCGGTAGGTTACAGGGTCTGTCATATAGTGTTTTGCGGGATAGATTACTGCAGAATCAAGAATCTTTTCTATGTTTCCTGTTAAGGAGTCAAACTCAACTAATTTTATTATTTCTCCATTTGCTATAGAAATCCTTATACCTTGGTCCAAATAGGCCGGGAACAAGTCTATGTCTTCGCCTCTAATTCTAAAACTGCCCCTTTCAAAGGCGTAATCGTTTCGTTCGTATTGCAAATCGGTAAGACGTAAAAGAATATCTTTCTGGTTGAGCCTAACGCCCGTTCTAAGTTCTAAAACAAATTTTCCATATTCCAGAGGAGAGCCAAGATTGTAAATGCAAGAAACGCTGGCTACAACTATAACGTCCTTTCTCGTCAGAAGGTTTGTGGTGGCCGAAAGCCTAAGCTTATCTATCTCCTCGTTTATTTCAACCTCTTTTTCTATGTAAGTGTCGCTTTGAGGGATATAGGCTTCGGGTTGATAGTAATCATAATAAGAAACAAAATAGCAAACAGCGTTGTTAGGAAAAAAATCCCTGAATTCCTGGTAAAGCTGGGCGGCCAGAGTTTTATTGTGCGAGATAACCAGCGTTGGCTTTTGCACTTTTTCAATTACATTTGCCATGGTAAATGTTTTTCCGCTGCCCGTAACTCCAAGAAGCACTTGGCTCTTGTAGTTATTCAAAAGTCCTCTGGTAAGTTTTTCTATGGCTTGCGGTTGGTCTCCTGTAGGTTTAAAACCCGACACTAACTTAAATTTCATAACAGTCTATTTTACCACAAGACTAAATTTATTGAGATAGTTTGTATTAAATTGCCTTATTGACAAAGTTCCACTTTTTTTCGTATAAAATATACATACACATAAAATTATGCCAGGAGTGTTATATAAAAAAGAAAGAGAAGTTTTAGAATTTCTTGCCCAGTTCCAAAGGCAGTACGGATATTCTCCTACACTTGTCGAAATAGCCAAGGCAACCGGCCACAAGAGTAATTCTACTGTTCACACACTTATAAAATCCTTGGTGGAAAAAGGTTACATTCGGAAAGTTGAAGGAAACACCAGGGTCCTTAAAATTATCGATGAAAAAGTAACTTTATCAATGCTCGGAAGTCAGCCGGCAATAGAACTTCCGTTAATGGGTTTTATCGCAGCAGGAATGCCTCTGGAACCCCATACAGACCCCAACGCTTCGATATTCGTGTCCGCGACTATGATTACCGGCGCAAAAACTGCATACTCTTTACAAGTTAAGGGAAACTCAATGATAGACGAGGGAATATTTGACGGAGATTATGTGGTTATAGAAAGAGTAAACGTTGCAGATAACGGAGACATAGTTGTTGCAATAGTTGATGACAATTTGGCAACTTTAAAGAAATTCTACAAAGAAGACGGAAGAGTTGTACTAAGGCCTGCCAATTCGGAAATGGAACCCATTTATCCAAATTCCTTAGTAATTCAGGGTAAAGTCGTGGGGCTTGTCAGGAAATTTCAGTAAATTTATTTCCTGAATTTAATTATTTTTAATTTGTGGTTTATATAAATTAAAACCGCAAATATAAGTAAAACTACAATTAAAACTTCAAATTTTCTAAAGTAGCCTTCCAAATCTTTCCATCTACTGCCAAGATAAAAACCGATATAGGTTAAAAAGATAGACCAAGCCAGCGAACCTAAGAACGTATAAATAGAAAACTTCCAGATATTCATTTCTGCCAGGCCTGCCGGAAGCGAAATAAAAGTTCTGACTCCCGGAATAAGTCTGCTGAAAAAAACAACAGCATTTCCGTATTTGTTAAACCAACGGGTAGATTGGACGTAATCATGCTCCGTAATAAGCAAAAACTTTCCGTATTTCTTAACCAGGGAAAAAATTATGTTTTCTTCAAGAAAATATCCGATGTAATAACCTATTAACGAACCCACTAGATTTCCAAAAGCTCCTGTTAATACAATCAAAATAAATGATAATTCGTCCTGACTGGCTAAAAATCCCGAAAAAGGCATTGTAACCTCCGATGGAATCGGAATTAACGCGGATTCAAGCGTCATCAAGACAAAAATGCCTAAGTATCCGGTTGTCTGGATTAGATGTATAATAAAAAGCGATAATTGCTCAATCATAACTTATGGGTACTTTGTACATTGTAGCAACACCAATCGGAAATTTACAAGATATATCTTTAAGGGCGGTAGAAACGTTGGCTTCTGTTGATTTTATTCTTTGTGAAGATACAAGAACCACAGGAATACTTATAAGGAGTATCCAAAGTAAGTTTCCGGAAAAGAAAATAAAAGCAAGATTAATCTCTTATTACGAAGAAAATGAAATGAAGAGAATTCCTGAGATTCTACAAATGCTGAATAAGGATTTTAATTTCGCTTTAGTATCCGATGCCGGAACACCGACAATTTCCGACCCCGGATTTAAATTAGTAAGAGACTGTATGCTTCTTGGGATAAAAGTCGTTTCTATTCCCGGGGCTTCTTCGGTTATTTCCGCACTTGTAAGTTCGGGCCTGCCTACAGACAAGTTTATGTTTCTTGGTTTTTTACCAAAGAAGCCGGGGCATAGAAAAGATTTATTACTGAATGTAAATAAATCTCTCAAGCTCATAAAACAGACTGTAATTTTTTTTGAATCGCCTTTCAGGCTTTCGAATACCCTGGAAGAAATGAATGAGGTTTTCGGTGACGTAGAAGTTGTAGTAGCCAGGGAACTGACCAAAGTTCATGAAGAGGTGCGAAAGGAAAGACTCTCGGAGGCAATACAGCGTTATCAGAATATAAATCTAAAAGGGGAGTTGGTGGTACTTTTTAACCTACAGTGATTTAATGTCTATTTCTATTTCCAGCAATCTATTGTATTTCGCGACTCTTTCTCCTCTTACCGGCGCTCCGAATTTTACATAATCTGCCGACACCGCAACAGCAAAATCGGCTATGAAATCATCATTTGTTTCACCGCTTCTATGCGAAACTACAATTTTAAGCCCTGCTTGCCTTGCAACTTCAACTACGGCAAGAGCTTCGATAACGGTTCCTATTTGGTTTGGCTTAATGATAATTCCGGTTATAGTTTTTTTGTCTAATGCCATTTGCAGTCTGTAGGGATTCGTGGCGGTTAAATCATCACCGACTATTAATGTTTGCTGGGATATGGCTGTATATATCTTTGCCCAGCCATTCCAATCATCTTCTGCCAACGGATCTTCAAGATAAAGAAGGTGAAATTCTTTGTTTAATTCTTCGTAGAATTCAATCAGAGCCTCCGACGAAAGAGGCATAGCTTTATCTCTAATATGATATTTCCCTTCCTGAAAAAAACCGGTGGCAGAAACATCAAGCCCCAAAAATACGTCAAATGCATATCTAAAAGAGGTAGTTTCAATAGAGCGTTTTAAAAGATCCAGTCCGTCCTTATTTGTTTGCAGTTTCGGCGCAAATCCTCCTTCATCTCCGACTAAGGTAGTCAGATTATTTTCTGCTAAAACTTTACGTAGAGAGTCATACAAAACAACAGACATGTTCAATGATTCACTAAAAGTTTTTGATGACGCCGGAATAACCATATACTCCTGAAAATCTGCGTTGTCGTCTGCGTGTTTCCCTCCATTTAAAATGTTGAAAATGGGTGTAGGGACTTTAACTGTCGTATTTTCTTTGTTAACAAATTCTCTAAGATACAAAAATGTGGGAAGTAAAGCACTTTTTGCCGCTGCCTTTGCAACAGCTACCGACACCGAAAGAATCGCATTGGCGCCAACCCTTCCTTTGTTCAGGGTTCCGTCAAGCTCAATCATTTTCTTATCTATTTCGTGCTGTTTGGTCGCATCCATACCCAAAATACTGGGAGAAATTATTGTTTCAATGTTAGAAATAGCTTTTAGAACGCCGTTTCCCAAAAAATGCTTATCGTCTCCGTCTCTTAATTCACTGGCTTCGTAATTTCCTACAGAGGTTCCCGATGGAATAGAGGCGGTGCCTGCTTTGCCGTCGCTTAATATCACCGTTGTTTCAATAGTCGGTACACCTTTTGAATTAAGTATTTCCCGAGCAACTATTTGTTTAATTTTAGCCATAATTTAGGTAATCATTTTTTTCTCGACTGCTTGTATTAATTTTCTTGTATCATCAACCGCATCAGGGGAAATAGATACGCTCGTTACTCCCCAGGAAACCACTTTTTCGACCAGTTCCGGGTATGTTGAAACTGCCTGTCCGCAAATAGAAGCCGTAATGCGGTGTTTATGTGCGGTTTTTATAACATGCTCGAAAGCCCACATTGGAGCAGGGTTAAGTTCGCTAAACTCCGAGGCAACCTCACTATTGTCTCTGTCCGTACCTAAAAGCAGCATTGTTAAATCATTGGAGCCAATAGAAACGCCATCGATACCGGCTTTAATAAAATCTTCAAGTAAAATTACATTGGATGGAATTTCCACCATCATCCAGAGTTTAAAAGTAGTGGAGCGCTGTAATCCCGAAATGTTGATAATTTTTTTAACTTCTTCCAGTTCTTTAACCGTTCTGACAAAAGGCAGCATTAGCCACAAATTTTTGTAGCCCTTTTTGTTTCTTACCAGCTTAATTGCTTCAAGTTCCAGTTCGAAAACTTCCGGGTCGTGAATATATCTGTATACTCCTCTGTATCCTAACATCGGATTTGGCTCTTCAGGCTCAAAGTCTTTCCCTCCGATTAGGCTTCGGTATTCGTTTGTTTTAAAGTCGGATGCCCTGTAGACAACCGGTCTTGGATTAAACGGTTTGCAAAACATCTCCAAGTCGTTGGCAAGTTTTTCAATAAAAATTTTCTTTTTTCCTTCTCTGATCATTTTTTTAGGATGAGTTCCAATACCGGCCATCATAAATTCGGCTCTTAAAAGCCCTACGCCGTCGACGTTTCTTTTTGCGATTTCTTCCGCCAGTTCGGGTTCTGCCAGGTTTACGAACACTTTGGTTGCCGTTTTAATAAAATCTTCCGGATTTACATTATTAACGTTGATAGTTGACGTTAAATGGCCTCCTTTATAAACTTCCCCCTTTGTTCCGCTTACGGTTACGACTTCCCCTTCTTTTAAAATTTTCGTTGCCTTTATGGTGCCGACAATTGCCGGAATTCCAAGCTCTCTTGAAACTATTGCGGCGTGAGAAGTTCGTCCTCCGCTATCGGTTACAATTGCAACGGCTTTTTTCATGGCTGGAACGTAATCAGGGTTTGTTTGAGGCGCAACCAAAACCTCACCCGGCATTACTTTGCCTATTTCCTTAGCGCTTTCAATTATCCTTACGTGTCCTGCGGCAATTCCCGGACTTGCAGGGTCACCTTTTAAAATTGGCGCTCTGGTTGTATCGGCAATTTCATTAACGTCTTTTTTTGTCTGCTTTTTTTCGTTTACAGTTGTAACCGCTCTTGTCTGAACAAGATACAGCTTGCCTTTTGCAATTGCCCATTCGCTGTCTTGAGGAAAGTAATAATGTTTTTCCAATTTGGCCCCCAATTTTGCCAATCCTACGATTTCCTTATCCGATAATTTTTGTTTTTCACCCTGTGCTTTAGTAAGCTTAATTTCTTTGTTTTTCGTACCTGATTTTTTAAGCATTTTTCTCTGCAACAGAGTTTTTTTAGAAATAATCGAAAAGTTGCTTTTTAAAACTTCGTAATGATCGGGGTTTTCCTCCCCCTGCACGATTAGTTCGCCGAGCCCGTAAATTGCTTCAATTACAATTTTGGATTTATCATTTGTAACAGGGTCTATGGTAAACATTATGCCTGATTTCTCGGACTCAACCATCCGCTGAACCACCAAGGCAATACCGACTTTGCTATGGTCCATTTGCTGCTGGTGTCTATAAAAGAGTGCCCTAGTGTCAAAAAGAGCCGCCCAGCCTTCTTTTATTTTTTCCAAAAGCACCGCCTCGCCTTTAACGTTTAGAAAAGTTTCCTGCTGGCCTGCAAACGAAGCGTTAGCCAAATCCTCCGCAGTGGCAGATGATCTAACAGCTACCAATGCGTCTTCAAAAACAGTCCCGAGCTTACTGTAGGCTTTAAAAACATCGCTAACAAGCTCTTTTGATAACAAACCGTCGTTAATCAATTTTTTAATGTGCGAAGAAATTTGCGATAAAGAGTCTGTATTGTCAAAATTAGCCGATTCCAAAAGATGTTTTATTTTTGCAGAAAAATTATTCTCCCGTAAAAAAGCGTAGTAAGCGTTTGAGGTAATAATAAAGCCGTTGGGGACGGGGAATTTGGCTTTTGTCATTTCGCCTAAATTTGCGCCTTTTCCCCCGACTAAGGCAACGTCTTCTTTATCTACTTCGGAAAACCACGCGACAAACCTGGATTTGGCAGTCATAGTATCATTATGAGAATAATAAGCAAATTTATCAAGAGGCAGGTATCTAAGAAGCAAGAATAGTTTTAAGTTTTTCCACCAAGTCAACGGGTGTCGGATCTTGACCGTATTCAAGCGCAAGATAGTATGATGTCCAATCGGAAAGGCTGATGCTCAAAAACATTTTTGAAAAAATATCTACTCCGTCCATCTCAATAATTTTAGAGTCTATCCCGTTTTGCTTTAGTAAATCCGAAGTAGCTGTATATCTTTTGAGATTTCTTGGATTATCTTCTTTGTCTCGCAACATTATTATGAAGAATTTTCCCTGCGGATTAGTAAAACCAACCATTTCGTTATGGTTTAGCTCCGGAAAAAAATTCCAAAATGCGGGTGTTTTAGCATTTTCATTTATTTTTATTTTCCAAATCATAGCGACCGGTTTGTATTTTGGTGATGCATAGATTACAGGAGTTTTCCCTTGAAGTTCTTCGGCTAATTCCTTCCCCTTTTTTTCGTATTCGGGCATAAATTCATTGAATTTATCGGCTTTGGAAAGAATATCGGCTGTTAAATCAGGTACTAAGCCGTGGTTTGCCAAAATCTTAAACATTGCTCCAAAAAAATATCCTGTTCCCATCCTTGGCTGATAATTGAGGTAGGGGATAGGCAGTTTTATATGTGGCATACCATATTCTTTGCACAACGTTTCAACTTTTCCCCCGCTTGAAAAACCAATAAAAGAGAGTTTAAGTTTTCTTACTTCCTCCAAAGACGCAAGCGTTTCCTCTGTGTTTCCGGAATAAGAAGCAATAAAATTAAGTGCGTTTTTCGATTGCGCCTCGGGAGGAAGTGAATAAAACCTATTGATATAAATTTCAAACGGTTTGTATTGCGGGTGATTTTTAAATAAGCTATTGCAGTATGTCCGAAGTAAATTTGCAGGCAGAGCAGAACCACCCATTCCCGAAACAGCTACAGAGCTAAAGCTCCCCTCAACTTTTATGTTTTTCGCAAGCGACATCCCAATTTTAAATTGCGAAGGCGTATCTAAAATAAACTGTCTGAAATTCGATTTGTCAAGTTGATTTAAATCAGTCATACACCTTATGAATTAGATTTAATAAATTGAGTTAATTCTTCTGTTTTTTGTTTCTGTAATTCATCCGATTTGGCTTCCAGGTTAAGTCTTAAAAGCGACTCTGTATTTGATTTCCTTAAGTTAAATCTCCAATCTGCATACTCAACCGATAAACCATCTACGTGTTCAATTTTACCATCTTGGTATTTTTCTTCCGCCATTTTAATTATGTCATCT
>JAMCZC010000030.1 GCA_023485865.1 Patescibacteria group bacterium
GAGTAATTTTATCCGGTTTATAAACAATAATGTCTGCCGCTTTTGCGTGAATTTCTCTACCAAAATGGATTGATTTTTCTGTATCTATTCTATCTAATGGATACTTATAGTCTTTATGCAGTTTGTGGAGCCAAAGTTGCCTGACAATCTCTTCTGGTTTACTTGTTAATTTTTCTTCGTCATAGACAAATTTTTTGTTACCGGATTTTATGTCTTTAATATAGTATCTACCCTTTTCCTCCTCGCTTATGTAAAGAACATCATCGAATTCAATTCCTTCGAATTCTTTTAATCCGTATATTGTTTCTTCTCCGAAAATTTTTTCTATTATTTCGAATGCTTTATTTTGTTTTATTGTTGGCATATTTTAATTAGTTGCCCTCCATTGCCCGCTTTCAACTATTGAAATTACTTTTCCTTTAAGCTCTACCTCGTCTGTAAAAAGAATAATATTGTATTTAGGATTTTCAGGTTTTAGGTATAAATAGGGCGGTTTATCTTCGGAAATAAATCTTTTTATCGTTGATTCATCGCCGATTTGAGCAAGGACAATATCCCCCGAAACAAACTCTTTCTGTTCTTTAACTAGTACTATAGTTCCGTCATCAATACCGGCATTTATCATTGAATCTCCGGAAACTTTGACTAGATAAACATCACCTTCTAGTTTGGAAATTTCTCCTGGCATTTGCTGCCATTCTCCATCTATCTGTAGAGCTTGAATAGGAGCGCCTGCATGGCTTATGCCCAAAAATGGAACAAGAGGAGGCTTTCCTAGTATTTCGTAACCATAAGGAAGAATAGTAATACTTCTTGCAGAGGTGCTTCTTTTGATGGCTCTTTTTTCTTCCAGTTTATTTAAAAGATCCAAAACTGATTGATTTGAGGATACACCAAGTTTATCCTTCATCTCTTCAAAAGTAGGAGGATAACCGGTATTTTTAATGTAATCGTATATTACGGACAGCATAACTTTTTGTCTCTCGGTTATAGGCAGTTTCATTTCATTTAATCTTACCCGACTATTTAGTCGGTGTCAACTATAATTAACTGTATCAAGTGGGGCTGCTTTTCGGATTATAGCGCTTTGAAGAAAAATTAGAAAGATGATTTGTTTGTCAAGAGCAAAAAGGGCCGGAGGGTCAATCTAATTTTGTATTAGGAATAAAATTAGTGTATAATAAGAATACAAAAACCTGTATTCTGAACTGTCACCGGACGGTGGCGTGTCTAGGACAACTAGAATAGGAACGTGGTTGGAAGTAGCCCGAAAGGGCTATTTTTTATTATCTAAACTTCCATTCGTCTTCAATATGCTTTTTTACTATTTTTTTATAAATTTGGCTATCTGTTTTTGATTCATCATAAGATCTTTTAATGCTTCCCGCGATCATATCTACCATTTGAATAAGACCATTGTTTTTTGAATCGACTAATTTGCAATTTTTCATAATTTTTCTTTGTTTTGTGTTAAGTTGTTTTCTTAAATACGTTGTAAAACTCCTTCTAAAAATCCTATCGCCGCTGCCGTCTATCCTAACCTTTGCATTTAAAATTGACCCCCCGCTGTTTTGAAGAAGCATTTTAATTGCGTAGCTGTAAAATGAGTTTTTATCATTTTTCAACTTATCGCTTTTAATTAACTTTTTATTTATAACAAGACTCCTTATTTTAAAATCAAATTTATTGATAGAATTAAGGAAAGCCTCCCTGGTTTTTCTGGAAGATTTATTAAATTTAAATTCCACGTCATCTGGAAATTTTAAAACCCTTCTAAGCTCTTTTATGGAAACTCCCGCTTTCTCGGCTTCGAGCTCGTCTTCGAAAACAATACAGGAGATAACGAAAATTTCCGTAGATCCTTTTTCAAAGTTAAATCCAGGATCTCCCGAATCATCGATAAAAACTAACATAATATAATTATAAATCTTTTACTCAATAAATATAACTCTTGTTAAAACTTGATACACTCAAGGCATGAGTTATTATGTCTATATTGTCCAATGTTCGGACGGTTCGTTCTACACAGGGATTGCGACTAATCTCGAACGGAGACTGCGACAGCATAATGGAGAACTTAAGGGTGGGGCTGTTTATACCAGAAGGGCCCCGGTTAGGTTAGTGCATATGGAGGAGTTTGGGACGCACTTGGAGGCCGTGAGGCGGGAGGTGGAGATAAAAGGTTGGACAAGAGAGAAGAAGGAGAGGTTGTTTATCCTTCGTTAACGCTCAGGATTGCGCTGCGGACTTCGTCCTTGCTTAAATCAACTTATCTTGCTTTATTTGCTTAGGTAAATTTATTTTGAGATGTTGATAGGCCGCCGGAGTTGCAACACGTCCCCTGGTTGTTTTTTTGATAAAGCCAATTTGAAGCAGGTAAGGTTCGATAACTTCCTCTATTGTTCCGATGTCTTCGCTGATTGTTGAAGCGATTGTTTCTATTCCAACCGGCCCGCCGCTATGTTTTTCGATTATTGCTTTTAAGTATCTGACGTCTGAAGAATCAAGTCCGACTTCGTCAACTTCCAGCATATCCAAGGCCTCTTTGATAAGGCTTTTTGTCAGCTTTCCCTCGCTTTTTACCTGCACATAATCCCTAGCTCTCTTTAAAAGTTTAAGCGCAATTCTTGGCGTTCCCCTGGCTCTTTTGGCAATTTCCAAAACCGAATCCTTATCTATCGGCACTTTTAATTTGGTGGCCGCTTTTTCAATTATCTCTTCCAAATCTTTCGGGTCGTAGAAACTTAACCTGTGAACTACGCCGAATCTATCTCTTAGCGGAGCGGATAGGAGACCAATTCTGGTGGTTGCACCGATAATCGTAAATTGAGGTAAATCCAAACGAAGGGTTCTGGCCGAAGGCCCTTTGCCAATGATTATATCCAAGGCATAATCTTCCATTGCCGGATACAAAGTTTCCTCAACCACCTTGTTTAACCTATGAACTTCGTCGATAAACAAAATGTCGCCTTTTTCAAGGTTAGTTAGAATTGAAGCCAAATCCCCTGCCCTTTCGATGGCAGGCCCCGACGTAACCCTGATATTACTGCCCATTTCCTTGGCAATTAGGTGAGAAAGAGTAGTTTTACCCAGTCCCGGAGGCCCGTAAAGCAAAATGTGTTCGATAGCTTCTTTTCTTTTTTTAGCCGCGGCAATCGCAATTCTTATAGCTTCTTTAACTTTTTTTTGCCCGTAAAACTCTTTCCAGTCTTTTGCCCGCAAGGAAGTAAAGAGTACCTCCTCCTCGGGAGTCTCCTCAGCTTCATTCTTTACTTTATTTTTAATTTCGTTTTTTTTCATAAAAACTATTATTGTTATATTGTTTCATTGTTAAAATTGTTTTTAAGCAATACAGCAATTCAACAATTTAACAATTATTTCCCTAATTGTTTCAATGCTAATTTTATTTTTTGGTTAAGCGTTAACCCCTGCGCTTTTATTTCTCTGACAGCTTTTTGTGCTTCGGAAACAGAGAAGCCGAAGTTTTTAAGCGCTTGGACAACCTCGGCATTTTCCAGTAAGTCTTTGCCCGATAAATCCAAGTCGTTGCCTGCTCCCATTTTATTTTTAAGCTCAATGATAATTTTCTGGGCGTTTTTTGTGCCAAGACGCGGAACAGAGGTAAAAAATGAAACGTCTCCTTTAATTATTGCCTCTATTATGTCTTTTCTTTGTCCGAAAGAAAAAATGTTAAGCGCGGTTTTTGGCCCAATCCCCGAAACCGTGATTAAGGCTTCGAAAAGCTTTAAATCTTCAGCTTCTAAAAACCCAAAAAGCGAGAGCTCATCTTCTCTGACGTAAGTAAAAGTAAAAAGTCTAATTTTATCACTTTTTGAAAGTTTGGCATAAGTCGCATCCGAAACCAAAACTTTGTAGCCTGCTCCGTTAACGTCAATGTAAACAAACGGTCTGTCCAAAAGTTCAATACTGCCCTTGAGGAATCCTATCATAAGTTAGTTATTTAGATACTAGACACTAGTTATCAATAAAGGGATTATAGCACAAGCTATAGCGGGATTTAAGATTTATGATTTAGGATTTTAGAATAGATTTTAAAATTTCAAATAAGCAAATGATAAATAAGCAAATCAATAACTAAATGATTTAATGATTAATACATTCATTTGGAATTTGCATATTTGCTTATTGGGTTATTTTATAAGAGATTCTCCTGGAGAAGGCGTGGGTTAAAGCGATTGCCAAAGCATCGGTAGTATCATCGGGTTTAGGAATTTCTTTTAAGTTAAGTAGAATTTTTACC
Organism: Patescibacteria group bacterium; assembly: GCA_023485865.1. GTDB lineage: Bacteria > Patescibacteriota > Microgenomatia > Levybacterales > UBA12049 > JAMCZC01. The sequence continues at coordinate 4,262 of JAMCZC010000030.1, forward strand.
ATTCTTCCGATTTGTCTTTTCTCCGCTCTGCCGTAACCCGTAATAGCAATTTTAACTTGCAAAGGGGTATAAATATGGTTTTTAAGCTTATGCTCTGCCCCTGCCAAAAGCACAACCCCCCTAGCCTGACCGACAACAAAAGCGGTCTTGGCGTTGGTATTAAAAAACAGCTCTTCAACAGCCATTTCTTCCGGTGAATGTTGCTTAATTAATCTTGAGATTTCTTTGTAGATTGCCGCAAGTTTTAACGAAACCTCCATTGAGCTATCTGTCTCAATACACCCATAGCCTCTAGCTTCCAGTTTTGAGCCTCTAGCTTCCAAAACGCCCCACCCACACCTTGCAATCCCTGGATCAATACCTAATATGACCATTTTCAAAACTTATCTTATCACATATTGTAAAGGTGAAGCTTTTCCTGTAGAATGGTATCTTAATGAAAAGGTATAAATTGGCCGTTGAAAAAAGAAAAATTCTTGGCAAACAAATTAAAAAATTAAGAAGAGAGGGTATTTTGCCGGGAAACATCTTTGGCAAAAACATAAAATCCACATCGGTTCAGATTCCGTTAAAGGAATTTAGCGCCGTTTATAAAGAAACCGGAGAAACAGGGCTTGTTGACTTGGAGCTGGATGGAAAAATAATTCCTGTTCTTATTCAAAACCTTCAATCAGACTACAAAAACAATATTTTACACGCCAACTTCTATCAGGTAAACCTTAAGGAAAAAGTTAAGGCCGCAATACCTTTGGAAATTATCAGAGAACCAATAGCCGTAACCGAAAAGTTAGGGCTTTTGATAAATATTTTGTCCGAAATCGAAGTCGAAGCCTTACCGGAAGATTTGCCTGAAAATATTGAGGTTAACGTTGAACATTTGGCCGCAGTTGACGAGCAAATCACAGTTGCCGACCTTAAAGCACCCGCCGGAGTTGAAATTTTAACCGACGCAACGCAGGTTGTAGCAAAGATTGACGAATTAATCAGCAAGGAGGCTCAAGAATTGGCAGCCGAAGAAGCGGCCGCAGCTGAAGCGGCTAAAGCTGAAGCAGGAGCGGTTGAAGGCGCCGAAGGCGCTCCCGCTGAAGGAGAGGTTCCTGCCGAAGGTGAGGCTCCAAAAGAAGGCGGAGAAAAACCAAGCGAGGAAAAACCCGCAACCGAAGCTCCTAAAAAATAACTACTTATTTTCTAATTCTCTTTGCAGTTTTAACGCTTCCTCGTAGCTTGGGTCAATAAATAAAGTTTTTTGCAGATAAGCTTCTGCAGATTTAAAATTTCCCAACTGAAATTCTCTAACCGCTATCTGAAAATAAACTTCTTTGTAGTTTTTGTATTTATCGGAAAATGATTTCCAAATGTTTATTTCGTGGATTAATTTCTGCCGCCCGGCTTGAATTTGTTGATTTTTGCTGTAATTCCTATATAGATCAACTGCTGTAAATAGTATTAATACTACAACTGTCGTAAAAATAGAAACAATTGTCATTTTTTTTAAAATATGTAAAATACGGACAAATTCAGGGTTCTCGGTAATTCTTCGGTAAATTCTCGGGAATTGTCGTTTTTTAGCCTCCGTTTCCTTTGGTTTTCTTGGAACTCTTTGTTTTTTAGGTCTGAATGGCTTGGTGTTTTTGAACTTCATGCGTTTTTAACGGGCCACTTGCTCACAATCAAATCTCCTTCTCCTCCCAAAAGCTTATATATTTCTTCTGTTACAAAAGGCATAAAAGGATGAAGGAGTTTTAAAAGAATTAAGAATAAAGAATTAAGAATTATGAATGATTGCTCATCAATTCTGTTTTTAACGTCTTCGATGTAAACGTCTGCAAATTCATGCCAAATAAAATCATACAAATTTTGTGCCGCGTGATTAAAATCATATTTTTCCAAAAGTCTTGTTACTTCTTTTGTCAATTCTGCGGTTTTTTCAATCATTTCCTTATCGTTTTCGTTAATTGCTAAATTGTTTAATTGTTGCATTGTTAAATTGTTTTGAGTTTTGAGTTTTGAGTTTTGAATTCGATTCATGTCAATAAATCGTGCCATGTTCCAAAGCTTGTTGGTAAAGTTTCGCATTGCCTGGAGTTTTGGGTAAGACAAAGACTGGTCGTTTCCCAAAGCCGTTCCGTAAACAAGAGCAAAGCGCACCGCGTCTGCGCCGTAGGTATCAAGAAGCTCTAGGGGATTTACCACATTCCCCTTGCTTTTACTCATTTTTTTGCCTAGCGGGTCGTTTACCAAGCCATGCAGAACAATAGTCTCAAAAGGCACTTTTTTTGTCTCGTAAATCCCGAGCATTACCATTCTTGCCACCCACCATCTGAGAATATCGTAGCCTGTTTCCATAACCGTTGTCGGATAAAACTCCTTAAAATCCCCTGGCTGGCTTGCCCTGAGCACAGCGAAGGGCCATTGTCCCGAAGAAAACCACGTATCAAAAACGTCTTCATCCTGATTCATTTTTCCCGAACATTTACCGCATTTTTCCCTAACCTCCCCAGATGTAACCTCCCACTCACCGCATTTTTCGCATTTAAAAGCCGGAACTCTAATCCCCCAAACAATTTGGCGGGAAATATTCCAGTCGTGAATGTTTTCCAAGAATTGAAAGTAAAGCTTTTCCATTGTTTTGGGATAAACTTTAATTTTTCCTGATTTTACAGCTTCTATTGCTCTCCCTGCTAAAGGCTCCATTTTTACAAACCATTGATACATTAAAAGTGGCTCAATCGGATTTTTACATTTGTAGCAGGTTGGAACAGTGTGCTTTATATCAGTTGTTTTTCCCAATAACTGAAGTTCTCCTAAATCTTTAACAACCTCTCTGCGTGCTTCTTTCACATAAAGGCCTGAAAATCTAAGAGCCGCATCTGTCATTTTACCGCCAAAGCCAATTACCGGAATATAATCAAGATTATGCTTTTGCCCTATTTCATAATCATTGAAATCATGTGCGGGCGTTACTTTTACAGCACCGGTACCAAATTCCATATCCACAGTCTCATCGGAAATAATTTCAATTTCCCTTCCGCCTGTTAAAGGAACGCTGACTTTCTTACCTAGTAATTTTTTATACCTTGTGTCTTTAGGATTAACGGCAATAGCGGTATCTCCAAGCATAGTTTCCGGCCTTGTTGTAGCAACTTTTATAAATTTATCTTTCTCTCCGACTATTGGATATTTAATAAAATATAGTTTTGCTTCTTTTTCCAAATAAACAACCTCAAGGTCGGAGAAGCTCGTACCGTCATACGTGCAATAATTTACAAGTCTTTTTTCCCTGTAAACAAGACCGTCATCAAAAAGTTTTTTAAAAGTCTTATAAACTATTTTTACGATGTCTTCGTCAAGTGTAAATTTTTTCCTACTCCAATCAAGCGAAAAGCCAAGGCGCCTTAGCTGATTTTCCATCACAGGCCTATTGCTTTGTACAAAATCCCAAATCATTTTGTAAAGCTCTTCCCTATCGTAATCAAACCTTGATTTTCCCTCTAATTGCAGTTTTTTTTCAAAAACAAATTGTGTTTCAAAACCTGCGTGGTCTGCTCCGGGAAGCCAGAGGGCTCTAAATCCCTGCATTCTTTTAAAGCGGATTAAGATATCTTCAATTACGTACATCGCGTGACCAAAGTGAAGCGGCGCGTTGGCATTGGGCGGTGGAAGAATTATTGAGTAAGGTTTGCCTTTAGGGTTTACTTCCGGAGTAAAAAAATCTTTTTCTTCCCATTCTTTATATATTTTCTCTTCAACATCTTTGTGGTTATATACCTTATCCATCCCGTTAGAAAA
>JAMCZC010000010.1 GCA_023485865.1 Patescibacteria group bacterium
GTGAAGAAAAACTTGAAGAATATGTCTGTGAATTTTACTGTAGATTTTCCAGACCGGAAATGTTTGATTCTCCTTATGAATACTTGAAAAGCACGCTACATGCTTTACCAACAGGGTAGGAGAACCCGTCTTTTAGTACTTGACTAAGCGGTACATATTCAGCGCTAAATATTTGTTCTGTTCTATCAATCTTCATTTCGTCCACCTTATCAAGGTCAACTTCTACAAAAACCACGCTGGAGGTAGTTCCTACAAATGTAGGATTTGGATAATGGTTGGGATATTCGGGATAAGAAATGTCTTTAACTGCCAACGCTCCTGTTTCCTCACCAGCCTCTCTTGTTGCTGCTTCTCCCGCATGTTCCAACCTTTCAACTTGATCTTTCCCGACAACCTTGTCCATAAAACCCATTGGAACCGATTCAAAAGCCATCGGCTTATCGCTGTCTTCAAAAACGTTATCCGCATGGGGTCTTGCCTGGCTTATAATTCCTATTTTTATTTCTCCTGTTTTTTTATCTCTTCCCCAAACAACAGCGTTTATATTTGGTGCCTCATCATAACGCGGCCTGTCAAAAGCAGGGGAGCCATCCGGGTTTGTTGCTACAGCTGAACGTACGGAACCAAATCTTGAAATTACCTCCCAATCTGTTCCCGGAGCCATTTCTTCAATAGTTCCATCTAAATGTCTGACTCTTAATCTCCAGTTTACTGTTTCCGGTCTGCGTGCGAAAAAATCAGGATCTCTTTTTATAGCATCAGAAGGAGAAATAAGAGAGCTACTCGTTCCCGGATGAGATATACCCAATTGTGGTTTTTCTGCGTTTGCCATAATTTACACTTATTTAAATACCAAGTGAGAATGCTAGCATAAATTGAAGAAAAAGTCAAGTTCTATAGGCTATTTTTTGGGTTGTTTTTGTAAGAAAACTGACTGTTAAGAGGGCATAACAAATTCCCTTACCATTTGCGCATAAAATCCCCGGTTTTCCGGCGGAAGTTCCCGTCCTATTCTTAACATTGCCAAGTCGGTAACGCTTAATCCCGGATTAGTTTCTTGTTCGGCTAAAATTTCAGCATATGTAAATGGTTCCGGAACAATAATGCGCGTCCTTGCGACAATAGGCCTAATCTTCGTATGTACTATTGCTACGGGTTGGGCGAGTGCATGTTCCCGACCTTTCCTTAATAACAATTCTATTCCTCTTCTTTCATTCATGTTATTGGGGCAAGTTAGATTTTTAGCTTAATGCCGGGGCTCATTGTGCTTTTCAGAGTAACGTTTACAACGTTGGTTTTTTTAACCGCTTTGAGCATACTTTCGATATTTTCAGCCAGTTTTTTTACGCCGAAAGACATTTTTCCGACTGTTAAATGCAAAATAGGAGCTTTGCCTTCGGTTTTAAAGTTAATTTGTCCGCCTTCGTATTTTTTAATTAGTTCTTCGGGTTTATCGGTTATGGTTCCATTTTTGGGGTTTGGCATTAATCCTCTTGGTCCTAAAACTTTTGCCACTTTGGCCAGTTTTGCCATCATTTGCGGCTCGGCTACTAAAACGTCAAAATTAATAACTCCTTTGTCAATCTCGGCAATTAAAGCGTCGGTAGCAACGGCCACTTTGGTTTTCTTGCCTGTGCCGTGGGGAAGAGTAACGTTTCCGGAAATTTCCCCTGTCAAAGTATTAATGTGCAGCTCAACGGTTTCGTCGAATTTATTCCTTTGAAGTTGTAGCAAGAGTTCTAAAGCTTCCGAAAGCGGGTAGGTTTTGTTTCTGTCAACCTTCAGCAGAAGAGAAGAGTATTGGGTGGAGTGGAAAGCCTTTTGTTTTTTCTGGAATTTCTCTTTCTTGCCCCGCGAAGCCTTGGCCGAGCGGGGTTTTTCTTCTTTAACTTCTGGTTCCACAACTGTTTTTTCTGCCTCAACCTCGACTTTTTGTTCATGTCCTTCCGAAGCCTTGGCGGAGGAGGATTTTTTCTTAAACCCGCCTCCACGCTTGTCAAGCAAGCGAGCTCCCTCGATTTCATCGAGGTCCGCTCCGAAGGTTTTTACTCTTATTTTTCCCATAAGTTCCTTTCAGTCAATATTAAAAATCAAAAATCAAATCTTAAAAATTATATTTAATATTTTATCTTTAATCTTTAATTTACTTTAATGCCCATCGACCTTGCCACGCCCTCAACAATCTTTATTGCTTGAGTAACATCATCTGTATTTAAATCCTCCATTTTAGCCTTGGCAATTTCCTCGGCTTGTGATCTGGTCAATTTGCCCGCTGTTTCTTTCCCCGGCTTTTGCGAACCTTTATCTTTTCCTAAGGCTTTTTTTATCATTTCTGCAACCGGCGGTTTTTTAACAATAAAAGAAAAAGTTCTGTCTTCGTAAACCGTGATAACCGCAGGTACAACTGTGCCTTTTTGATCAGCTGTTTTATCGTTAAAAGCCTTTACAAATTCCATAATCGGAAGTCCGTGCTGTCCTAAAGCCGGCCCGACAGGCGGAGCAGGGGTAGCCGCACCCGCGGGAATAGTAAGTTTTATAATTGTTTTTATTTTCTTTGCCATATATAGTAATATAAAATATTAAATATTAAAAACTAAATACACAAATTAAAGATTAAATATTTTTTATTTTTAATATGTATTTTTGATATTTTATTTTTCATATTTGATTTAGGGTTATAGCTTTGCTACCTGCAGAAAATCTAATTCCACAGGAGTCTCCCTTCCAAAAATACTAACTAATACTTTTAATTTTCCTTTTGCTTCATCAATATTATCAATTGCGCCCAAGAAATCCGTAAACGGTCCGTCAACAATTTTAACAGCCTCGCCTTTAACAAAAGCGGTTTTGTAAAGCGGCTCTTCTGTTTTGATAAACTTTTGAATTGCTTCGACTTCTTTATCGGAAATTGGAGTCGGTTTGTTGCCTGCGCCTATAAAAGCCGTCACTCCCTGGGTTGTCCTAACCAAAAGCCAGCTTTCATCATCCAAAATCATTTTGACCAAAACATAGCCTGGGAAAATTTTTTCTTTAACTGTCTCTTTTTTGCCTTGCGAAACCTTGATTGTGTTTCTGGTTGGAACAATTATATCGAAAATGCGGGTTTCAAACCCCATTGATTCGACTCTTTGCTTTAAGGATTTTGCCACTTTGTTTTCGTGTCCTGAATAGGTATGAACAATGTACCATTTGCCTTGTCCTGAGCTTGCCGAAGGGGCCGCGTCAGAGGCACTCGATGCGGCTTCTGCGGGCTTTTCAACCCCCTCAACCTTATCGACTACGTCCGGAGCAGCCTGCTCTTTAGCCTGTTCTTCTGTTTGCTTTTGAATTATTGCGTCATCCATATTATTTAATAAACAATGCCAATATTTTTGTGAGGATAAAATCAAGTCCGCCCAGATAAAGCCCAACTATTAAGCTTACAATTAATACCACCGTAGTAAGCCTTATCACTTCGTTTCTTGTCGGCCAGACAACCTTTTTTAACTCCTCGTTTACCTCTTTTAAAAAAATAACCGGCGTTGTTGCCATAAAATAAAATCACAAAATGATTCTTGGGATTTGTCAAATATTTTAACAGATATTAACTTGCATGTAAAGGAGAATATTGACCCGTTAGAACTTTGTTAGACCTATTGTTTCAAAACCAACCGGCTATATTTTTCAGTTTCATATCAAGGGCGAGTCAAAAATGAGAGTTCTAACGGGGTTGACATACCTTACCACCCGGCATTACAATTTAGAAACCATATGAAGAAGATTAGGAAAGTCGTCATCCCCGCCGCGGGCTTTGGCACAAGATTTTTGCCCCAAACAAAGGCAATGCCTAAAGAAATGCTTCCGATTGTGGACAAGCCGGTTATCCAATATGTGGTTGAGGAAGCGGTAGATTCGGGAATCGAGGATATTATTATTATCACCGGTTCTGTTAAGCGGGCAATAGAAGACCATTTTGACACACCAAACGCAGAGTTGTTAAAAAACCTCGAAGCGGGTGGAAAAACAGAGCTGATGGAGCACGTAAAAAGAATTTCCGAAATGGCCAATTTTATTTATATCAGGCAAAAGGGAGCTTATGGAAACGCAACGCCTGTTCTTTCGGCAGAACCGGCTATCGAAGATGAGCCTTTTGCCGTACTTTGGGGAGACGAATTTATTTATGCAAAACCTCCAAGGCTTTCCCAAATGATAAAAGTCCACGAAAAATACGGCGGTATTGTAATTTCCGGAGTAAGAATAGAAAAAAAAGAAGATTTAAAGCGTTATGGAATAGGGGATATAGCGCCGGTTGAAGGCAACGTCTATAAAATTAACGCAATCGTAGAAAAGCCGGAGCCGGACCAGGCACCGTCAAATTTGGCAACCCACGGAGCATACATTTTTCCCCCTGAAATTTTTTCAGCCCTAAAACGTATAAAACCGGGAAAAGGCGGAGAAATGTGGTTAATTGACGCCATTAATTTATTGAAAGATGAAGGAGTGCCTGTTTATGCGGTGGAGATAGAAAACGCCAAATACTACGATACGGGAAATAAGCTTGAGTACATGAAAACAGTTGTGGAGCTTGGACTTAAGCACCCCGATATAAACGGTGAATTCCGTGAATTTCTTAAAGAGTTAGTCCTCAAAGATTAATGACCAAACCAAGAATGTACACTTTTTTAACAGGAGTTTTAATTTTTTGCCTGTTTGTCGTGTTTTCCTATATAGTCCATAAAAATCTTTTTACCGGCTTAGATTTTGATACGACTGTTAGAGTCCAAGACCATCTCTCCAGAAGCTTTGATACCCCGTTTTCTTTATTTAGCCTTTTAGGTAGCGTAGAAATAGCAAGTATACTTTTACTTGTTTTAATTACATTTATAAGAAAATTGAAGTCAATTTTTGTTCTTTTATCTTATATCGCGATTCACTTTTTTGAATTGTTCGGGAAGATTTTTGTGACCCACCCGGGACCTCCTTACCTGCTTTTTCGATATGATATTGCGTTTCAATTTCCAAGTTCATATATTCAGCCGGGGTCATCTTACCCTTCAGGGCATGCCGCAAGAACCGCTTTTATTTCAACGCTGTTATTGTTAATTATTTTTAGATCAAAAAAGCTTTCCGGTTTTCATAAGGCAATTATTTTTTCTTTAGTAATACTATTTGATGTAACAATGTTCGTTTCAAGAATTTATTTGGGGGAACACTGGCTGTCGGATGTCGTAGGGGGAGCAATATTGGGTGTTGCAATGGGTCTTCTTTCGACAGTTTTAATTTGAAATTAATTCCTGCTTAATTTTTTCTAAGAATTCCAAAAATTTTTTGTCTTCTTCTTTTCGCGGGCGTTTTAAATTTACCTCAACAATGTTTTTCAGTGCTGCGTCCTTCATTATGGCAATTCTGTCTGCCAAAAGCACGGCTTCCTCCGTTAAGTGAGACACCATAACGATTGTTTTATGCGTTTCTCCCCAAACCTTCAAAAGATATTCGTGCAGTTCATCTGTAGTTATCGGATCAAGTGCAGAAAATGGTTCATCCAAAAGTAAAACTTCGGCCTCGCTTGCTAAGGCTCTTGCAATTCCCACTCTTTGTTTTTGTCCGCCGGAAAGTTCCCTTGGATATTTTAATTTGAGCTCGCCAAGAGCAACCATTCGTACGTATTTATTGGTTATGTCTTCTGCCTTTTCTTTACTTCCTCCTTTTGCGTAAATAGGAAAAGCAACATTTTCCTCAACTGTCAGCCAGGGGAGTAAAGCTCCCGATTGAAATACCATGCCAACGTTAGCGGGCTTCTCAATAGTTCCGCCGGTGGGTTGCTCAAGGCCCGCTATCAATTTTAAAATGGTTGTTTTACCACATCCCGAAGGGCCAATTAAGCACAAAAATTCATTCTTTTTTACCTCCAAATTAATATCCGAAATTGCAGGTATTTTTGAACCAAAATAAGTTTTGCCGATGTTTTTAAGAACAATTGGATTAATCAAATTTATACCTTTCTGCCAGATGCAAAAGTTTTTGCCAAACGAAAAAATTAATAAGAGTTATTAGAAGAATCATTACGGTAAGAGAAACAAGGAAAACCGAATTCTGGCCGTTGTAGAAAGCGTTAACAAGTAAACTGCCAAGTCCCAAGGGGTCTTGAGTTATTGTTCCGTTCGGAATATAGCTGTGCAAAGCTTCGGCAACAATTAATAGGCTCCAACCTTGTGCCCAAGCAAGAAGCGAGCCGGTTATGATGTAGGGAAAAATAGAGGGAATTGTTATGTACCAAAGCTTTCGAAGGCCTTTTATTTTATAAATCTGTGCCGCAGATAAAATGTCTTCGGGAATAGTTTTTAACCCACCAATCATGCTAAAAACCAAGTTCCAGAGCATTGCCATAAAGAGGATAAAAATTACCGCTCCTTCTATCATCTGCAGTTTTATAAATGCCAAAACTATAATTGGGAAAAAAGCCAAAATGGGAACAGACTGGAAAATATCGGTTATGGGAAGCATTATTCTTTCGGTTTTTTTGCTTTTGGTAATAAAAAGTGCGATTGGAACAGATAAGATTAAAGCAAAAACATAAGAAACAAACAAGCGGAAAAGGGTATTAAACGAAGCAAAAAAAAGATCTTCGGCTGACAGTTGCTTAAGGTTAACTGTATTTTGCGGGGTTAGTACTCTGAAAAGTGCTAATAATATAAGGGTAATAAATGCAATTACAATCAAAAGCGAAGAGAAGTGGCGTTTCTTGGAAGTAACGTAACTAAAATGGTAATGGTGGTGATAGTGCCTTGTTGCCATACATTATTAGTGTAGGACTTTTTTAAAGTAAAATAAAGTTTTGGATTATATATCCTTTGTATGGTTGACCCCGTTAGAATTAGGTTTGTCCTATTTTCTCAATTCAATTAAAACATTTTAAGTAATTCCATTACGAACATAAGGTAGAGCTAAATTCTACGGGGTTGACAAAGTGTTTTATTTTGATATACTTTAATTGTTCTTTGGTATTAGAGGTGATTGCCAGATTTTCCTCTACAATTTCACTGGATTTTAGGTAGTCTCAAGACTTGAGGCGACAGGGTGATTTACCAATGTTTCCGCGTGAAACAGGTTTAGCCCACCTAGTTAAAGGTCCGGGGAAACGCCAATCGCGCTCGATATCAAAGACGGACTTATTTTGATTGGGGTTTATTTAAGTTTTTCCGATTCTTTGTGTTCTGTTATTTTTCTGCAGTGCTTGCAAAACTTCTTTAATAATAATTTCTCTTCCGTATTTATTTTATTTCTGGTCGTGACATAATTTCTGTTTTTGCAAACAGTGCATACTAAACCTAATTTTACCCTGTGGTCTCCCCTTTTTGCCATAAATGGTATTCTATCAGATTTTCTCCAATTTTTGAATAACTAATATTAGAGCCGGCTGTCCCGATTGAATCGGGACGATCTAGTCATTATCCCAGTAGTTTCTTGTCGATCTCTTTTGAGCCGACAATGGGAATCGAACCCATACTCAATTCATTACCAATGAATCGTTTTACCACTAAACTATGTCGGCGTAAAACTACGGGATCCCGTACATCTAAGCCAATTTTATCAAAATTGGCAAGATGGTACTGGGACCAATGACTTGCTCGGACTTTATCCGCCTCTGGCGGAACTGAGCCAAGCCGGCGACGCAGCCACGTTTACGTGGTGCTGGGTGAGGGACTCGAACCCCCGCAGCCCTTTCGGGCATCTGGTCTACAGCCAGAGGCGATTGCCGCTACGCGAACCCAGCGCGTTTACTTGAGCCGAAGGTGGGATTCGAACCCACGACTTGCTGTTTACAAAACAGCTACTCTACCACTGAGTTACTTCGGCCTGCTCTATATTTTACCAGAAGTTAGGCTAAGAGGAAAGCCTGAATTCTAGGAACGAATGCCCCCCAGGGTCTTTTTAGGTAGCAATCAAATACTTCCTGTGGTGTTTTGTAGTTAAGACGTTTTCTTGGTCTGTTGTTTAACTCCCATTCAACGTCTCTTAACTC
>JAMCZC010000019.1 GCA_023485865.1 Patescibacteria group bacterium
TACAAACTACGAAGGATTTTCCAATGAAGAGAGAGAAGCAGTAATTTTAATTACCAAAAAAAATAATTACTTATTAACAGATAGGAGATATTTAAGTGAATTGAATTACTTGAAGAATTTTAAACTTGAAGAAATTTCCGTTGAAAATCCCTTATTAAAGATTCTTACAAGAATAGCAAAAGAAAACAATTTGACAACGACGGGTTTTGAAGAAAACAATATAACCTTTAGTGAATATAGGAAATTTAGAAAAGTTTTTAAGAATTTTAAATCTTTTGAGGATCTAATTGAAGAATTAAGAGAAATAAAAACCAAGAAACAAATAGAGAAAATTAAAAAATCCTGTAAACTTTCCGATCTGGGCTTTAACTTTATTTTAGAGCATATCAAGGAAAACGTTACGGAACAGGAACTCGCAATAAAACTTGAAATATTCCTGAAAAACAAACACGCGGATACATCTTTTAAGCCTATTATTGCTTTTGGAAAAAACTCTGCAGTTCCCCACCATTTGAATTCCCAAGTTAAACTGCAAAAGGGAAATATTGTACTTCTTGATATTGGCGCAAAATTTGAAGGCTACTGTTCGGATATGACGAGGACAGTTTTTTTCGGCTCCCCTACCCCGGAATTTAAAAGAATGTACGAAACAGTTCTCAACGCTCAAAAGTTAGCAATTCAGCAATTTAACAATTCAGCAATAAATGAAATAAAAGCTTCAGCTGTTGATAAAGCCGCCCGCGAATATATTATTCAAAAAGGTTATGAAACAATCCCCCATAGTTTGGGACACGGAGTAGGAATAGAGGTTCATGAAAAACCAAGTCTTTCTCCCAAATCCAAAAGCATTTTAAAAAGCGGAATGGTGTTTTCAATGGAACCAGGAATTTATCTAAGCGGCTGGGGCGGAGTTAGAATTGAAGATCTTTTCCTACTGAAAGGAAACTCTTTGGAAAAAATTACCCATTCCACTTCTGAAATTATTAGTCTATAATAAAATTATGATAGACGAATTTAAAAAAGAACTGACCTCGCTTAGGCTTTTGGCGATTCTTTTAACCATTGCCGTTTCTCTTTATCTTTTTCAAATTGCCTGGCAGGTTTTGGGCAACTTCTCCGACGTGATAGTAATTATGGTCTGTGCGTGGCTTTTAAGCTTTATTTTAGAACCGGCAGCTTTTAAAATCTCACAAATTGCAAAGCTTTCAATGGTGTGGTCCGCTTTAATAGTTTATATTATTATTGCGGCTATTTTTACGGTTGCAACGATTATATTTATTCCAACCGTAATCGCACAACTTCAAACTTTATCCACAATCGCTCCCGTATATCTTTCCTATGCCCCAAAGGCAGTTCAAAGCTGGAACTATAATTTTGCCTCCGCTTTTGACAATTTTTTAAACTACGTCCCATCCGTTGCGCAATCCCTTGTTTCGATATTGATGATTCTAATTCTTTCTTTTTATTTTATAGTCGATAAAGAAAGAATTAACGCCGAAATCTATAACCTGGCGCCTAAAAAATGGCACGAAAATTTAAAGTTTATCCAAAAAGTAATCGACGACACTTTTGCTTCGTTTTTACGAGTCCAAGTGCTGTTTGGGATTTTGGCCGGCATATCAACGTGGACAGTTTTAACTATTTTCGGGATTAATTTTGCCGCCTCAACCTCTTTAATCGCAGGAATATTAAATATAATTCCTCTTATCGGACCACTTTTAGGAATAATTCCGGCCGTATTAGTAGTTTTGGTTTCTGATCCGGCTAATCCGACGAAAGCTCTGCTTGTTTTTGTAATTCTGCTTCTTATCCAGCAAATTACCTTTAACGCTATCGGTCCAAAAATTATGGGAAAAGCCTTTAAACTTCATCCTATTATTATTCTTCTTTCGTTTGCTATCGGAGCAAAAATTGCCGGACCCCTGGGTGCCGTATTTGCAATTCCCGTTCTTGGTATTATCGGCATAATTTTTAGGGAACTCGGCCACTACTTTATAAATCCTACAAAATCCTCATAGCATTATTTACCACTTATCATTTACCATTTATCATTCATTTAACAATTCAGCAATTTAACAATAAAACAATTCTTTAATTTTTAATCCTTAATCTTTACTCTTTTTTGTGGTACCATAAGCTTATGATAAAAGCTCAAACCCTTAAGGGTTTTCGTGATTTTTTGCCAAAAGACGCAAAAAAGCGTGAGTACGTAATAAACGCTTTAAAGAAAGTGTTTGAGTCCTATGGTTTTGAACCATTGGAAACCCCCAGCCTTGAATACGAAGAAATTTTAGCAGGAAAATATGGGACTGAAGGCGATAAATTAATGTATAAGTTTGAAGACAACGGCAAAAGAAAGATTGCTTTAAGATATGACCAAACAGTCCCTTTGGCAAGAGTTGTTGCGGAGTATCAAAATGACTTGCCAATGCCTTTTAAAAGGTACCAAATCCAAAATGTCTGGCGGGCGGAAAATACGCAAAAAGGCAGATACCGAGAGTTTATGCAATGCGATATCGATACTGTCGGCTCCCCCTCTCTTTCGGCAGATGCGGAAATAATTTCTTGCGCTTTGGAAACAGTTAGGAAATTAGGATTTAAAAATGTTAAAGTTTTAGTAAACGACCGTTCTGTTTTTTACTTCAAAACTAGTTTTGATATCTCTTCTGATAAAATATCTTTTGTTATAAGAACAATAGATAAACTCAAAAAAATTGGTGATGATGGTGTTCTTTCAGAACTCAAAAAGGGCGGTTTCGCTAAAGAAGAGGCTGAAGAAATTTTAAACGGAATAAAAAACATCAAAGAAACTAATTCAATAAGCAATATCCGTACTCTCTTAAAAGATGCGGGTGTAGATGAATCTTTAATAGAATTTTCACCAAGCCTAGCAAGAGGATTAGATTATTATACGGGTATTATTTTTGAAATTGTTTCCGAAGATTACCCTTATGGTTCCGTTGCCGGCGGAGGAAGGTATGATAATTTAATCGGAGTTTTTTCAGGCAAGCAAATTCCCGCAGTTGGAATCTCTTTTGGGTTTGATAGGGTTATTGAGGCTATGGATGAATTAAACTTATTTCCCGCAGGCCTTTCGGTTACCAAAGTTTTGATAACAAATACTAATGAGAAAAAAGCTTTAGAAGTAGGAAAAACTTTAAGAGAAAATAATATTAATACGGAAATTTATTTAGAGGAAAAAGATTTGGAAAAACAATTAAAATACGCGGATAAAAAAGACATTCCTTTTGCAATAATTTTTGACAAAGATAAATTAATTCTCAAAGATATGATAAGGCGAACCCAGGAAACTTTAACAATTGAGGAGATACTTACAGAATTAAAAAAACCCTAAATGCCCTTTAGAAATTTTTTAATATCACAAAACAAAACAAAACTGGCAATTTTTGCACTTATTTTTGCAAATATTATTTGGGGCGCCGGTCTTCCTATTTATAAATGGACACTTCAGGTTATTCCCCCATTTACTTTTGCTTTTCTAAGATTTTTCTTGGGAGCAGTTATTCTTATTCCGTTTATTTTTAAAAATTTCAAGTTTGCAAAAGAAGACATACCGCAGCTTTTCTTTGTATCAATAATTTCCATTACTTTTCAAATTCCCCTTCTTTTCTTCGGATTAAAACTTGCCCCAAGTATTAATGCTCCGATTATAATTTCCGCAGGCCCCATAATCCTCTTAGGAGCTTCGATAATTTTTTTTAAAGAAAAAATATCGGCAAAATTACTAACAGGAACCCTCATTAGTCTTTTGGGCGTTTTAATATTAATTTTTAAACCTGCCCTGGAAGCCGGATTTTCAGGCGGAGTTTTGGGAAATTTTCTTATTTTTCTTGCAACCATCTGCAGCGTAATCCAAGCACTTATTGTTAAAAAGATAATGAAAAGAAACGGGCCTCTTATAACCGTATTTCTTACTTTTCTCATAGGGTCTGTTTCACTTTTACCTGCAGTTTTAATTGAGTATAATTCGGTAGGTTTTTTTGTATTAAGTACCCAAGCTGTTTTAGGCATTGTTTACGCAATAATGTTTTCTTCTGTTTTGGGTTATTTTTTCTTTTATTTTGGTTTAAAAAATATAAAAGTGTCTGAAACCGGAATTTTTACATACGTTGATCCTATTGCCACAATTTTAGTTGCGGTTCCATTACTAAATGAGGTTATTACGCCGTCTTACGCCATCGCAGCATTTCTTGTATTCTCGGGTATTTATATTGCGGAAGGAAGAATTCATTACCACCCTTTCCATCTTCTAAAAAAACAGGCTTCGGAATTTTAAAAAGCCAGTTAATTAAATTCCAGAAATAAAGGCAGATGGTCGGAAACCTCGTCCTGCAAAACCTTAAAACCTAAGACTTTTATGTCTTTTGAAACCAAGATATAGTCTGCAAATTTATCCTTTCTGGTATGCAGATTACTTCTTGTGCTTTTTACTTTATACTTTTTAACTAAATTAACCATATTTTTTTCCAAGATCAGCATACTCTTTGTATCCGGGTTTAGGTTAAAATCCCCGCAAAGAATTTTTCTATGTTTATATGAACGCAGGAATTTTATTATTCTATCCGATTGTTCGAATCTTTCCGGTGTATCTTCCTTTGATTCGGATATCCAAAATCCATGCAGATTAGCTATCAAAGTTTTTTTTACTTGTCTTGAGCCCGCCGAAGGATTCTCTATGTCAACAAAATGAATATTCCTTGGAAAGTCCATAAAATTACCATCTCTTACGGGTTTTGTGCGCTCCTGGCCATATGAGCCATAAACAAAAATATCTCCCTCAGATAAAATCTTTATTGAATTCTTAACAAAAGTGGCCTGTCCAAAAAGAAGTTCGAAATCAACCTTTTCTTTGGTATCGTGTCCTGCAAACATGGGGGCAAAATAACCGTTATAATCTTTTAAGATCTTGGCAATGTCGGAATAAACATTCGTCTTTATACGATTATGAAAAATATTTCTGTCGGATTTGAATACTTCCTGAAAACAAAATACATCAACGATTTTACTCTGTTTTTTTAAAAAATTTATCAACGGTTCGTAAACCTGCCCTCCCCAAATATTTAACGCAATTAATTTCATTTAAACATTATATCACGGGAAAAATTAAAACTAAATAAAAAAATAGATTACTGCAGGTATACTAGTATACTTACAATAAAAAGACTATGTAGTGATGTATCAATACAGTAAGACATATCTAATTAATAAATGTCCGGGGAAAAATTCCACGGTAAAACTATCGTTACGCGGTAATCGCGGTTAAATCCGCAAGTTCAGATTTGTATTCATACGGTAAGCTATTCCAAATAATTGTGTGCGCCAGAACCGCCCCTTCTTTTTCCCGTTCGGCTAGAGAATCATAAGAAAGCTGTCTTTCCAGAATAAGCAAGCATGACAGGGCGCTTCTGATTTGACCGTCAGACGAAACTCTGCAATAATCTCTTTTGCTTGGAACCTCTCCGATAATCTCGATTTGTACCGGTTGTTTTTCCGCCATTACGGTATTATATTATTTATTATAGGATATTTCAAATGATGATAGGGATTAGCGGGAGAAATTGGGAGATGTTTATTGAATTGGGATTCCCTCGTCTGTCCTCCAGTTGGGGTTAGGACCTTTAGGTTCCCATGGAGCTTTCCATGCGGAGCTGGAAAAAAAGAAGCTTACCCTTTGTG
This sequence comes from Patescibacteria group bacterium, assembly GCA_023485865.1. Taxonomy (GTDB): domain Bacteria; phylum Patescibacteriota; class Microgenomatia; order Levybacterales; family UBA12049; genus JAMCZC01. The sequence continues at coordinate 5,698 of JAMCZC010000019.1, forward strand.
CATCTGCTTGTTTTTTTGTGAGATTTATAAAAACTCCGCCTTCTTCCCTTTCTATCGCTTTTTCTGCTTCACGGATTGTTTGTTCATCGGTTCCAAATATAGTGTATAGAGTTTCGACACTGTCTCCTACTCTCCTGGACATCTCTGGTATAAAAATCGCTGCTTCTGTTTTGTTTTCTTGATGTGACATTCGGCAATTATATCACCGGAAGCGAGATAATCAAATTCGTGGGGAAAATTGGTTTTGCTAATCATAAATTTAGGTATATAATAAAATTAAAGGAGGTGATTTGAAATGCCAAGAGAAACAGGAGAAATTCCGACTGTTCCGCCGCCCAACGAGGTTTCTAGAAAAACTCCCAAGCCTGGAGATACGCAGGCAATTTCTAACCCAGATTTATTAGATAGGCTACAATCAGAAGCGGCTAGGACACGTGGAGCAAAACAAGCCGGACAAATCGGCAATTCTCATACTTAAACCTTGAGCAGATTATACTGCGGGAAAATTTGCGGGGGAAAAAATTTATATTTTCATTTTATCTTTTATTTTTTCAAGTCCTGCGTTAGTCATTTTCCCTTCTTTTATTAATTTTTTTATTCTTTGTTTATTGCTCTCCTGTAAATTGCTTTTTTGTTTTCTTGGGGTAAATCTGCCTGTAAATCTTTCTTTGTCAATCCCCTTTTCTATGCTATCTATCCAGTCAAAGCAAAGAGCCTCTTCAACCGCGTCGTTATAAGAAATTGTTGGTTTTCCTGTTGTTTTCTTGTAATAGATAAGCCAAATTTCTTTTTCTTTATCGAAGTTTTTGGAAAGCCAATCCCTCCACTCTTTTCTATTTTTTATATAAAGAGTTTTCCCAATATTCATAAACCAATTATACCACGGGAAATCTGAAGCTAAAAAAAATGATTATCACAGGTATACAAGTATACTTGTGATAAAAAGATTATGTAGTGATGTATCAATACAGTAAGACATAATCAATTAAGTTGCGAGGCTCAACCCCGGGGGTTGACGCTGGAGAAATTCGAAGATTGAGCGGGAAATTTGCGCCCTCTGAAACTCTCAAAAAAGCCTTGTATTGAGTTCGTGTTTGCGGTATAATATTCCCTATGAAACAGCAAATTCACCCGCAATATTTTGATAATGCGCAGGTTATTTGTGCCTGCGGAAACAGATTTACAACTGGAAGCACCCAGGAAATAATCCGCGTGGAACTCTGCGGCAAATGCCATCCTTTTTATACAGGGGAACAAAGATTCGTCGATTCGGGTTCTAAAATCCAAAAATTCCAGGCTAAACAGGAAGCCGCCAAAGCTTATGTTGCCAAGAAAAAAGAAGCTAAAAAAGACACCACCGGACCGCAGACGCTTCGCGAAATGCTGGAAGCCATAAAGTAGCCCTCCTTTACCAAGGCTTCGGAAGGACAAGCTATGGATTATAGAAAAATACAACTTCAGGAACTCGATAAAAAAATTGAAGAAACAAAAACCCTTCTTTCCGACCCTTTTTTGACCGAAATGGCAAAAACAGAAATAGAAAATTTAGAACTTCAAAAGACGGAGATTTTAAAAACTTTTGAAACCAACAGAGAAGAAGCAGACGATTCTTTTGATACAAGAAATGTAATTATCGAAGTTTCGGGTGCGGCCGGCGGCGAAGAAGCAAAAATCTGGGGACAGAATCTTTTGAGAATGTATAAACGCTTTGCCGAAATCAAAGGATTTAGGGTTGAGGCTTTGGATGAAAATGTAGTTAAGGTGGAGGGTAACGGAGCCTTCGAATTATTTAAATATGAAGCAGGAGTTCATAGAGTACAAAGAACTCCCGAAACCGAAAAACGGGGCAGAATTCACACCTCTACCGCAACCGTTTCTGTTTTGCCAGAGCTTGAAGACATTGATTTACACATTAACCCCGACGATATTACTTTTGAAGCCTTTAGAAGCGGCGGACACGGCGGGCAAAACGTCAACAAAGTCTCTACTGCCGTTAGGCTGATACATAAACCCACAGGCATTGTTGTAAATTGTCAAACCCAAAGGTTTCAGGCGCAAAACCGGGAATTGGCAATGGAAATGCTAAGGGCCAAGCTTTGGGAAGCGGAAGTTGAAAAACAACACGGGGAAATAGCAGGTTTAAAGGCAACGCAGGTTGGCAGAGGTATGAGAGCGGAAAAAATAAGGACTTATAACTTCCCGCAGGACAGGCTCACCGACCACAGAATTAATAAATCCTGGCATAATTTAGAGGGAATTCTGGAGGGAAACTTAAACCAGGTTATTGAAGATATGCAGGTTTTGGAAACTACTTCAAATACTCCAAATCCTTCTGTTTAAGCTTTTCTATCTTTTCCCAATCTTCCTCGACCAGCATTTTTGCAATATGCATTCCTCCTGCCAAGTGGGGTAAAATGACATAGTCCGCCTTTGCTCTATAAAGAAGTTTTGCGTCGTAACCATCTAAAGCCATAACCACAACTTTTGCTTTTCTGTTTTCGTGTCTTAATTCTTTTAAAAGCAAAAGGTTGTCTTCAACGTCCGGTATCGTTGAGATAACCAGCTTCGCATTGTCAATTTGTGCCCTTTCCTGGATATCCAAATCGGAAATATCCCCGAAAAGCCTGTGCACTTTCTGCGTAACGAGCTTTTGCACAACCGTCGGGTCAAAATCTATAACTACGACTTCGTCTCCCGAATCACTAAGCGCGTCCAAAATGCTCTGGCCCATCTGGTCTCCCCCCACTACAACCACGTGGTCTTTTAGATTTTCCAGTCCATCCGTTGCAACAATTTCATCCTTCTTATTATGTTTTCTTTCCAGGAAATTAATTTTTTTGCCAAACGACAAATACAGCTTGTTGCCTTGTAAAATAAGATAGCTGGAAAAAGCAAAAGTAATAATCGCTACCAGAGTTGTTAAAGAAACGACGCTATCCGAAACGTGCCCCAATTTATTACCTAAAAATATAATAATCAAAGAAAATTCCGAAATTTGCGAGTGGGTTATACCGGTTAAAAAAGAAGTTCTTTTTCTGTAACCCGTAAGGCCTAAGATAATCATTATTATTAAGGGCTTTACTGCTAAAACAAATATCGATATTATTATTGCCGGAATTAGCACTTTTGAAAAATTAACAAAATTCATTTGAGCGCCCAAAAGAACAAAGAAAATTACAATAAAAAAATCTCTTAAAATTTTGGCTTTGGCAATTATCTGGTAATTTACAATGGAATTTGCCAGCGCAAGACCCGCTAAAAATCCTCCGATTTCGGTTGAAAATCCAACATATGGCGAACTTACAAGCGCGGTTAACCCAAAAACCCAGGCCATACTGACCAAAAATAAAGTTTCCGAACTCCTGGCGATAAGTTCAAAAAGCTTAGGGAAAATATTGATGCTTAAATACCAAACACCAGTAAAAAGAACTATTCCTTTTATAGCAATTAGGAAAAATTGAGCTAAGGGCAGAGCTCCTCCCGTTTGCTGGCTAAAGCCGGAAAGAAACATTAAAAGGAGTATTGCCAGTAAATCCTGGGCCAGCAAAATTACCAGGGAAATTTTTGCATAAAGGCTGTGAAGGTCACGCTTGTCAGATAGGATTTTGACAACAATAACAGTCGTTGAAAAAGTAAGCGCAATGGCGATGTAAAAGCTCGGCAAAATGGCAAAATTAAGTAAACTGGCAAGGACAAAGCCTAAGGAAAAAGTGACAAGAATCTGCCCCAGAGCAACAGCCAAAAGAGATTTTCCAAGAGTAAAAAGGTCCGATACTCTAATTTCTAGCCCAACCATAAATAACAGTAGGGTTATTCCAAGCTGGGACATTGTCTGAAGAATATCCTGATTTGCGGACCTGAAAACTATCAAAGGACCAATGATAATTCCGGTAAGGATATAGGCTAAGATTTCAGGCTGTTTTAATAATCTGAAAATTAAAGACAGACCCGCCGCAAGACAAATAATAACAGTTATGTCAAGGAAAAGATTACCCATTAGATTATTTATACTATATTATCCTGTTAAATTGCAAAGCCGAGTTTGACTCGGCAAAGCACGATTTGACAGAGTGAAAGTTGACGCTTTATCAATGTGATAATATATAGAGATGGAATTAACGCTTATTGAAAAAAAGCCCGAAACTTTGGATGCTATCTCGTTTTTTTTCAAACCTGCTATTCCTGTTTTATGGACACCCGGACAGTTTTTAATTTATACTCTTGACCATAAAAATCCCGACGTGAGGGGAAAAATGCGGTTTTTCACGATATCGTCCGCGCCTTTTGAAAACCATATCGCAATTACTACCAAAATTGACGATAAGTCCCCCAGCAGTTTTAAAAAAGCGTTGAACGAAATGCCTATCGGCGGAAAGATTGTAGGAAAAGGACCTGACGGGAATTTTGTTGTTGAAGATGTATTCGCAGAATATGTTTTCATTGCGGGCGGAATAGGTATTACGCCGTTTAGGCCGATTATCCTTGATCTTACAAAAGACAAATCCCCGATAAAAATTACGCTTTTATATGCAAATAAAAATGACGATATTCTTTTTAAGAACGGGCTTGAAGAAATTACCAAATCAAATCCAAACATTAAAATACACTACTTTGTAAGCCCAGTTCACATTGACGGAGATTCTATTAAGAAGCTTGTCTCCGATTTGAAAAAACCTTTATATTATATTTCCGGACCAAATGATATGGTTGAAGATATGCTGAATATATTAAAAAACCTAAAGGTTGAAGACAGGAAAATCAAAAGCGACTATTTCGGCGGTTACAAAGCAATTTAATTATTGCTTCCTGTTTTTACCTGCCCTCCGGTTAAAGCCAGAATCTTTCCAAGCTCGGTTGTAAACTTTTTTGCCTGTTCCCTGCTCATACCAATTCTTGCGACAACCCTAACCTGATTTGTGTTTGCCAAACGCTGAGTAACGTCCAAAACTACGCCATCGGGATTAACCGTAATTATGACGTTATCTGTATATAAAATCGGAGTCGTATCTAAATTAATGTTAACTGCCAATTCTTGTTTCTTCTTTTCATCCATTCTTAATCACCTCTCAATCCGCCGCTAAAACGCTCCGTGAGCCGTATTCGAACAGAATTGAAAAGGCGAACGGTAAGTTTAGGCGGACCCTAAATACATTATTTCTTCTTCGAGTTCTATGCCGAATTTTTCTAAAACCGCGGCTTTTGCAAAAGCAATTAATGCTTTAACATCGTTGGAAGCCGCATTGCCTAGGTTGACAATAAAATTAGGGTGTTTTTCGGAAATTTGCGCATTACCTATTCTTTTGCCCTTAACGTTTGCCAAAAAAAGCAATTTGGCAGAGGGAATTACGGGAAACGGATCATTTTTTATATATTGAGTGAGTTCTTTTTTCCAATTTTCCGGAACAGCTTCTACCTTTACATTTTTAAAAGTACTGCCGATGTTTGGATACTCCATCGGATGCTTTGCGTTTCTGTAATCTATTTTTTCCTGTATTGAGTTTCTAATTGTTTCTTTATCACCATTTTTTAAACTAAGAACTACCGATAGAATAATCTCATTTTTCCCCTGCTCCGATTTAAAGAAACTGAAACGGTAATCAAAAAGACATTCAAGCTTTGCTCTTTTCTTTTCTTCAAGCGTATCAAGATTTAGACTTGTTACTTCTTTTACATTATCTTTTGTCTCTCCGGAAAAAGCGCCTGCGTTCCCCCTAACAGCCCCCCCTACTGTACCCGGTAAGCCCCCCGCCCATTCAAAACCGGATAATTGATTTTCGATACAATAACTTAAAATTTGCGAAACCAGAACTCCGGACCCGATAACTAAATCCTCTCCCCTTCTTTCTATCCCCGGGATGTTATTGTGAATAATAAGGCCGTTAAATCCTTTGTCGCTAATTAAAATATTTGTGCCTTTTCCCAATACAAAAATGTTTTTTTTATCTTTCGGAAAACTTGACGAAATCCCCTGCCACTCTTTTAAACCCTGCAGTAACTCTTCCCTTGTAGAAACTTCTAGAAAATAAGCTGCAGGTCCGCCTATTTTATAATTACTGTAATCTTTAAGAGGAACGTCTCGTCTAATCATATTCTGATTCTACCACAAAGATAATGACTAATGATAAATGACTAATAAGCAAATGAATATTTAAATGATTTAATGATTAATTCATTAATTTGAAATTTGCTTATTTGCTTATTGGGTTATTGATTTGGGGCTGTTGTTAATGTTGCCTTAAAATCAAGAGTCTTGCTATTTCTCCAAACAGTAATTGAAATCGTGTCGCCTGCTTTTTTATCCGCAATTAAACCGGCCAATTCGCCGGTGTCTGGTAAAACTGCCTTATCATCCAGCTTAACAATTATATCGCCTGTGGCAATTCCCGCTTTTTCCGCAGGAGAGGAAGTAACCACACTTTGAACGTAAGCTCCGGCGGCAACATTATTTAGAAGTGCCACGTCTTTAGTTATCATTTTATAGGCAACTCCAAGATATGGTCTGTTAAATTGTCCGTGCTTGTTAAAACTTACCAAAGAGTCTTTAAGAAGGTTTATTGGTAAGGCAAAACCGATATTTTGTCCGTTTTGGGCGATTGCGGAAGTTATGCCAATAACCTTTCCGGATGAATCAACCAGCGGTCCGCCTGAATTCCCAGGGTTTATCGCAGCGTCTGTCTGTATAACGTTGTCTAATCTTTCTACAAAACCCTGGAATTCATTTCCCGCGGTTACTCCCCTGCCAAGCCCTGAAATAACACCGGTTGTCACCGTATTCCTAAATTGACCAAGCGCTGTTCCGATTGCCACCACAAATTGCCCGACTTCAAGATTAGAGGAATTACCTAGGATTGCAGGCCGGAGAGTCTGATTAGAATTCTCCCCGGGATTAACTTTTAGAAGAGCAATATCATTTAAAGGATCCCTGTAAATTTGCTGTACGGCATATTTTTTATTATTACTTGTAATAACGTTATATTTCGCCCCAATGTCAGCTACAACGTGCTTGTTGGTAACGATTAACCCGTCCGCCGAGACTACAAAACCCGATCCGATGCTTGCAGGAGACGGTGTCTGGTTAGGCTCAGGCTGAGGAAGCCCAAAAATCTGAAAAGGGCTTTGGTTAAAAGGTAAATTATTCCTCTCGGGCAAAGCCTCTTTTTCGACAGTTACCACCGAAGGGCCAATTTGCTTAACGTCATTTATAACAACTGACTCCTCTGTTACGACTTTTACGGCTTCTTTGGGTTTAGCGCCATTTATACCCTGCAACGTTACGGGTAAATAAGAGGATGCTATATTCCAAATGCCTAAAAATGCTAAAAGTATTATAACTAAAATAATAAGTTTTCTCATAGAGGTTTTATTTTACCAGCACTTCTATCGCTTTTTCAAGTTGGGTATCTTCGCTTGGATCTTTTGGATTTGAGTTAACAGACACATCAGGCGCTAAACCTTTTCCGTTAACCCAAGTACCGTTGGGAGTAAGCCATTTTGCAATTGTTACATGCAGCCCCGCTCCTCCTCCTAAGTCCTCCGCCTCCTGAATGGTCCCTTTGCCAAAAGAGGTTTCCCCAACCAGCTTTGCCCTGTTATTATCCCTTAAAGCTCCGGCGACTATTTCGCTTGCCGAAGCACTTCCTTTATTAATAAGTACCACTATCGGAAGATTTACAAATGTCCCCCGCCTTTCTGCGTAAAGGGTTTTTTTGTCTCCCGGGATTCCGTCTTCTTGTGAAACTACAGGCAATCCTTGGCTTACAAATTCCGAAGCAATAAAAGTAGCATCCGTTAAATAACCGCCGGGATTATTTCTCAAATCCAAAATTAAACCTTTTACATTTTTACCCGACTTTACTTGAGCGTTTAGCTTGTTAACAAGAGCTAACCATTCCTGATTGGTGTTGTCGCCAAATTGGGACAGCCTTATGTAGACGATTTCACTGGAATTTGTTTTGGCTTTTGACAAATCAACTGCTACGCATTTATTGCTGCAATCAACCGGCTTGACCCAGCCGTCAACGCTTTTAACCGTTATCGTGTCTCTGGTGATTTTTATTTCCTTGGGAGCGTTCTCATCTTTATGTAAAATTGTTAAGCTAACCTGCGTGCCTTTCGGACCTCTTATTTTTTCTACCGCCTGGTTTAGGCTCCAGCCGTTAGTTGACTCTCCGTTAACTCCAAGTATTGAATCCCCCGGTTTTATTCCCGCTTTTTCCGCGGGACTTCCGGTTAAAGGAGCAATGACAATGATTTGCTTGTCTTTTGTTCCAAGTTCTGCTCCGATTCCGGAGAATTGTCCGGCCAAGCCCTGCTTGAAATTATTATTTTGAATCGGGGGAAGATAAATAGTGAACGGATCGCCTAACGCCCCGACCATCCCCGTAATTGCGCCGTTTAGCATTTTTTGGGTATCAAGCTTTGACTTGTCATAATAATTAGTCTGGAGCTTTTCCCAAACCGCCCAGAAAGGCGTTGCGTCAATTGCAATGACACCCGTCGGAGGCTCTTTGCTTATAATCTGAAACTGTGGTTTGTAGTTTTTCCACTCAACATTTACTTTATTAACCCCAAAGAAATAACCGGCCAAAACTGATATCGCGATTATCAAAACTATTTGCAGTTTAAAAATTCTGTTTTTCATAAAACAACTATCGATTTGTTTTCCGGGTCTAGATAAACCTGCCCTTTTTTATGTTTTGCCAATTTTAAAAAGTCTTTTTCTTCTATTTGAAAAACTGGTGATTTTATTCCTTTTTCTTCCAAATCCTCAAAATCACTTTCCCTTATTTCTACTCCTATTACCCCTAACGCTCCAAGGCCCAAAGCTTTAAAAATCGAACCTTTTTCGAACTTTCCTCCTAAAACTATTTTCTTTGCTACCTCTTTTGGTACCTCACTAAAATCTATATCTTTATCCTCTATTACAAATAGCTGTCCTCTTGCTTCTTCTCCGACAGCTTTTTCTGCAACGAGAGTCTCCTTGTCGGTTTTTACGACGATTTTATCATTATTACAGAAATCAACAGTTCCATCAACAGGGGAAATAAGCGTGATTAAATTCTTATCTTTTGACCCTGTATGAATTAGAACATCGCCGTTTTCTTCATCTATCCTAATTATAGTCCCCGAAAATTCGCTGATAATTTTTTTTGCGCCCAAGCCCAAGCGTCCCTTTTTAACCGCCAAAACATCTCCTTTGGAAACGCTGTCTCCCAAATTTTTCCTTAGGGTTTTTGCCATATGCTTTGGAGAAATAGCAAAAATCTGGGAAACGTGAATAACCTCTTCTATCCCCTTTTGGGATTTTTCTGCAATAATCTGGCCTGCCGTTAACTTATCATTCACGGATACTTTCGTGGTAAAGCCTTCTGGAAGAAGAATAGGCAGCAAAGTCATTGTTTTAATTACCTTACTATAAAAGGCAAAAGAGCTAAATGCCTTGCGTGTTTTACTGCAATCCCTAAAGCTTTTTGATGCTTAGAGCAAAGTCCCGACCTTGACCTTGGAATAATTTTCCCTCTTTCGGTAATAAATCTTTGCAAAACTGCCGTGTCTGCGAACGTCGGTTCTTTTTTCTCATCGCAAAAATAGCACTTTTTAGGGGCGTTTGTTTTTTGAATTCTTCGTTTTGGTTTTGATTTTGCCATAATCCTACTTTTAGTCGCAAATCCGAAATCCTAATATCGAAATCCGAAATTTTCGAATTTCGAGTTTCGTGCTTCGAATTTTAGAACGGTATATCGTCAGGAACTATTTCTTCCTCTTCCGGAGATTCTTTAGACTCCTCTGCTTTCTCTTCTTTTTTAGTTTTAGAACTTTGTTTTGCAGGAGTTTTTTCCTCTTCTTTTTCGGAATGTTCCGGTTCCGGTGATTCCGAAACCTGATTAGGAGCGTCTGGTCTTTTGGAATCGAGTAAAATCATATCCGAAATTACAATTTCGGTTGTCTGCTTTTGGTTTCCGTCCTGAGCCGTCCAGGACCTAGTTGTAAGTCTTCCCTCAACAAATACTTTTCTTCCTTTTACCAAAAATTGTGAGCATAATTCGGCCAGCTTATTCCAGGCAATAATTCTATGGAACTCAACCTCTTCTTTTTTCTCGCCCGTATCGGTTGTCCAGCTTCTGTTTGTCGCAATAGAAAAAGAACAAACCGCAGTGCCTTGCGGCGTGTACCTTAATTCCGGGTCTCTGGTTAAATTTCCAATTAATTGAACTCTGTTTAAACTTCGTGCCATACCTTATTAATTTTAAATTTTTAATTTCTAATTTTCAATCAATGATTCAATGTTCAAATGAAAATTCAATGAAAATTGAAAATTGTTACTTGAAAATTCATCTTCTTAAAAAAAGATGTCTAAGGATTTCCTCTTGTGCCATAAGTTTTTTCTCAAAATCCAAAGGGGGAACATCTTTTGCTTCTAACAGATAATTAAGATAAAAACCCGCCGTTTCTTTTTTTATAGAATGAGCTAAGGGTTTTTGTCCCCATTCTTCTTCCTTTGCTATTTTAACATCTTTTAGCCAAGTTTTAATGGTTGCTAACAGTTTTTTTCTTTGAATTTCCGACAAAGACGCCCTTAGAACTAGTACCAATTGATAATTTCTCATTGTTTACTCACGTTTGACGTGATGCCTTTTATCCTACCATATGAAAGATTCTAAAGCAAGACCAAAATGAAAGCTTTTTGTACGGTTTGACCTCATGGCGAATTGCTGATAGAATAACTCCAACGTCCTTGGTATGGTAGAATCAACAGCCAGGTCTATTTCTTTACCCCTACGAACCGTAGGAGGCCTAACGACGGAAGTTCATCATTCATCCGACCCCGCAATCAGAAAACTTCACGAGCTTACTCAAGCAGAAACCCGGGGAATACCAACGTTCAGCTTTCTAAACGATGTCCAGAAAACTACGGACCCAGTAATCGAGGCTTTCTATGGTCCTCTACACACAGACAGGCTCGCAAAAGTGCAATTCAACTCCGATCCCGTAAGCCTCATCCAAGTTCCAGGAGCCGAAGCAGGAGGAGAATCAGGCTTCATGCTTGTCCAGGCAAATACCTGGGGAGCAGATATAAGAAGAACACATAGGTATGAAGGAAAACTAAACGAAGACGCAACTCTTGTGGCGCCTTTTGGATACGGCAGGCTTTTAGCTGTTATGCTTGATGGCGCTAGCAGCCGAAGACCAATAAGCGGACTCGCCGAATTTGGAGTAACAGGATCATGGTATATTTCCCATATTGCTTCCTTGAAATTTCCATATTCAAAAGAATACATAGCGTTACTGACTGCGCCCGACATAACCGCAAAAGATGTTATGATAAGTCTTAACGGTTGGTTAAAGAATGAGCTTGAAAAAATAGAAGGAGTTAACTATAGCGATGTTCTATCGATTCCGGGAATGGCGGCAACTATCGCACTCGTTGATTACAATAGGCGGATAGTAAGTATTGCCCATGTGGCAGATACAATGGCTGTGGCAGAATATGATACGGATTTTGCAGTTTTGACAGACGATAAAAACTACCAATGGGATGAAAGAAAACGAAGACTGATAGATGATGTAGTTGCGGAAAGTGAAAAACTGGGTACTCACACTACAAGAGTCACAGCAAAAGAAGATCCAAGGGTAAAAACCCATTTAGAAGAAACTTTTAGAGCCAAGATTAATACTCTTCCAATAGGCACGGGGATACTTAACGGTCAGCCGGAATTAGTGCAAAACGACTTAATTTACTCCGACACCATAGAAATTCCAGCTGAAGGCGGATTAAAACTTCATTTGATGACAGACGGCGTTTACACGATTTGGATGGGCCGGGGAGGCCAAGACAGCTTAAGAATTAGTGCAAGAAAATTATTGGGCGCATTAGACAATCCCTACAATTATCCCGGAAATACTTTATCCGAAGTTGCCCAAAGAATATCCCTAGACCCTGATGGCCTAGTTTTAGCAAGAGCTAATGATGACTCAAGTAGGATATCTTTGGTGATACGAGAAGGGAAAGACTCGGTTGAGGCGGAAAATTTTAGAAACGAAAACGTGAGGCTCCTTTTGAGAGACAGCGATGAACTAGTTAAAGCTCGTGTAATTGCCGAAGAAATGATGCATCGGCCACAACCACAAACATTATTTCCCGACCCCAAAATACAAATTCAATACTAAAATTTTTGAACTTGACAAGAATGCTATTGACGGGATAGAATCTGTTGGATGTCAGCGGAAATCCCAAGAAGTCAGGACAAAGTCGAGGCTCAAGCAACAAAAATGCAAAGATTAGGATACTTCCTTGCATCTGTCGGAGTAGTTTTAATCGGCCGCGCTCTTATCGTAAACAATGACGTAGATTTTATAAGAGGAGTGGAAGTCGTAGGAGGCACTCTTAGCCTGGCATCCAGCCTATTGTCCTTTGAAGAAGCTAAATTTTTTAGGGGACAAGTAGAAATGAGACGCACTATAGATGCGCTGGAGAAACGTCTGGATCCTTACGGGTTCCGAGATACATCCAGTCCGCCAGTGGGAATGACAACAGAATATTAATTCCCGATTTTAAACTCTATTACGTCTCCATCTCTTACAATATAATCCCGGCCTTCAAGCCTGTCTTTTCCGTGTTCCCTGCTCCCTTTCCAGCCGTTGTATTGAACAAAATCTGGAAAGCTGACAACTTCCGCTTTAATAAATTTTTTCATAAAATCGGTATGGATTTCGCCGCTGGCCAAAAGCGCATTTGCACCCTTTTTGATAGTCCATGCCCTGACCTCTTTCTCTCCCGCCGTAAGAAATGAAATTAAACCAAGCTCCTCGTAGGCTTTTTTGATAAGTCTTTCCAAGCCCGATGTTTCAAAACCCAGATCTTTTAGGTACTGTTTTTGTTCATCTTCCGATAAAACCGCTAAATCAGCCTCTATTTTGGCACAAATTACAACTATTTTCTCTTTCTTAATTCCTAATATATTAGTATACTTGTATACTAGTGGTTCTATATTATCTTTTAAGTACTGGTCTTCCGAAACATTTAAGACAACAATTTCTTGTTTTGCGGTTAAGAAATTAAGCTCTTTTATTGCTTCCTTCTCCTGTTCATCAAGCACCATGTCTGAAATCGAAATTCCCTGATTTAGTTTTTGCTCAATCAAATCCAAGAAATTTTGATTTTTGAGTTGCATTTTTGCCTTTTGAGTTTTGAGTTTTGAGTTTTGGATAGTTTGCAAATCGGCAATTTGCAACTCTGTCCTGATTGTATCGTAGTCGCTTTTTGGGTCAACCGCCCCTTCTTTCAAGATATTTTCATCCTCAAACGCCCTGACAACGTGGGCAATAACACTAACTTCGCGAATGTGCGACAAAAATTTATTACCCAATCCCGCACCCTCGCTTGCACCCTTAACAAGCCCCGCAATATCAACAAAATTGACAACCGCCGGCTTTATGGGCGGTTTCAATCCGCGCGAATCCGATTCCTGAACAATCTGCGCTAATCTTTCCAATCTTTCGTCCGGAACAGGAACTATCCCGACATTCGGCTCAATAGTGGCAAAGGGATAATTAGCAACAAACGCCTGCTGCTTCTTCAACAGCGCATTAAAAAGAGTAGATTTGCCAACATTCGGAAGTCCTATAATACCAATCGAGAGCGACATATTTTAATATTATAACACGAGAGGTAGCTCTATAAAGATAAATTTTTATCTACTTACAAAACGATGAAGTATCGAACTTACTAATGTTTGATAAGGGATACCTGTTTCAATTGCCTTTGTCTTCAGTTTTAAGACGTCCTTTTCAGATAAACGAATGTTAATATTTTTTGTTTTATTTAATGTTGCAGCAGCATATGCTTGATATTGCTTTATTTTATTTTTACCGATAGAAACAAGCTCTCCCCTCTCAAAGTCTTCAAGTAATTGTTTCTCTTCCTTATCTAAATCAAAATATTTCATTTATTTTCCCCTCCTTTCTATAATATATTGTTTTGTTGCTTTTCTACTTGGAATAATTGTCTTTAAGAAAATTTTTTCTTCATCTTCAACAAATGGCACTAAATATGCATAATCATTAATAGTAACGATAAAAATCTTTTGATTTGGATATCGATTTTTGTTTGGATGTTCGACGATATCTAACAAGTTACTTTCTTCTATTGCATTTAGTATGTCCTCAAATGAAATTTCTCTTTCTTGTTTTAGTTGCTCATTCTTCTTCTCATCCCAATCGATATATTTCATTACGCCTATAATATGACATTTCATATGAAATGTCAATAGGCTACTTTTATAAGCGCCGTCAAGATGCCGCTGAATGAACTATCTTTCCCCATTGATCTCTTTCTATAATTTCTCTTTCTTTTCGTGGTTTTGGGAGTTTTACTTTAATTTCAAAGGGGAAATGTCGTGTTGTATTCGTGCTATCTCAATACTTAAATTCATATTTTTGAAAGAATATTAACTAATTCCTGATGAAGCGATAAGCCATTACTGGCAATGTTTCTTCCAACAGATAAATTTTCTATTCCCATACCACTCCAATCGGTAACCTTTGCTCCTGCTTCTTTTGCTATAAATGCCCCCGGTATGGCATCGTATTCGTTTGTTTCATCATTTAGCATTGCTTCAATTTCCCCCTCAGCCAACAAGCAATAATAATAGATTCCGCACCAATCATCTAGCTTTCTGCGGATGCGTAAATCGTATAGCGCTTTATCAATTTTGTTCCTTATATCCGAGGGGGTGTTATACGAATAGTTTGTATGAACGTTGCTTCGATTAACATCGTTGTTACTATTCACTTTAATTTGCTGTCCATTTTTAAAAGCGCCCTTCCCTTCTACTGCGTAGTACGTTACATCTGTTATCGGGTTATAAACCATGGAAAAAAGACATTTTTCTTTATCAGCCAGCGCAATTGCGATTACAAAAACAGGAATGTTTAATGTAAAATTTGAAGTTCCTTCAAGAGGGTCAACAATAAAGCGGTAAGCGCTATTTGTTCTTTTGTCTGATTTTTCTTCGGAATAAATATCGACATCTGGATACTTTTCTCTTAATTTGGAAACAATAATATTGTTGCTTTCTAAATCGGCTTTTGTAAGCAAATCTCTAACGCTCGTTTTTTCTTTAAAATCCACCCTGCTTTTAAAATGCCTTAAAAGCACTTTACCCGCTGACTTAAGAATACTTTCAATATAATCTATATCTTCTTTGCTTATACTCATGAAAAGATTATAGCAGAATCCCCTTTTTGCCTGTTGTCAACTCCGATTCAATCGGAGTCAATTGCGTGGTATAATTTTGTTATGAAATTTAAACTGCCAAAATTTCCTAAATTTACCCGCTTACCCCGATTTAATATAGAACCGGTAAGAAAAATAATGGCTTTTCTGATTAAACATAAAATTCCGGCCACAGGCTTAGTTTTTGTGATTGCCTTTATTGCGGTGGCGCTGTGGTACCGCGGTTATCTTATTTCTAAGATGAATGCTGTACCGGACAATGCCAGCAGTGAAAGTTCCTATTCCTTAAAGTCTGACAGTCCGCTCCCGACCAATTCTACTTCCCCAACCCCCTCTGACACTCCTGATACTACCGATGTCTTAGGTACTTCCACTAAAAATTCCGCTTCTTATAACAATGTACCGTTAACATTACCGACGCCTTTTCCGACTTTTGCTCCTCTGCCGACAATCGCCCCCTTGCCAATCACAACCACAACAAATACTTCTTCCGGCAATAACACCCCTGCAAATCCTAACTGCACCACCGGCGCGGGTGTACCAAATTCCTGGTACTCCGATGTCTATCCAAATCCTTCGGCTTCATCGACCAATACCGGCTCTATAACTTTGTACGTCTACATCCGCGACTGCAATAAAAATACAGCCCCGGTGTCAGACAAACTGAACATTTCTTTAAGTTCCGGTGATTCCAACACGCAAATTAATGAACACAGTCTTCCTTATTCCGTAACTACGCAAAACGGGATAGCTTCCTTTACCGTCAGCTCTCAAGTTTCCGGAATCGTCACTTTAGTAGTACAAGACGCCACCAGTAACTTTACCGTAACCAATATTTATAATAATAATCCCAGCATCACGTTTACCAATACCACGGTTTCGGGAAATTCTACCGGTAATTCCAACTGCACCACCGCTTCGGGCGTTGCGAATTTTTGGTATTCCGAGGTTTCTCCTGCATCTCCCATTCCGGCCAACACCGGCTCGACGGTAATACTGACAGTTAATATAAAAGACTGTAACAAAAACAATGTCTCGTCCGATAATTTAACTTTTTCCCAAACTTCAAACGATTCGAGCCTGACTGTTAACGGGCATGCTCCGCCAATTACTGTTCAAGCCCAAAACGGAGTGGCGACTTTTAATGTTACCTCCCAAAATGCCGGAACAGACACTTTTACCATTCAGGATACTACCAGTAATTTTACTGTCACCGACGCCAACAACCATAATCCGAGCATTGTTTTTAGCGGTTCGTCACCAATACCGACTCCCGCACCGAGCGCTACTCCAACCCCGAGTCCGAGCGGTTCGCCCACACCCACACCGTCGCCGTCTGGTACCCCCACTCCCACCCCAAGTCCATCCGCTACCCCTACTCCAACATAAACATTCCTTGCTGTTCCTCCCTTCCTCTTGTCAAATGAGGATTGATTATTACTTAAAATAAGTTATAATTTTCTCAACTGCTCTTTCTATGAAACAGCAACGTCCTGCCTTAAGACTTATCTTTTTTTACGGAAAGGGCGGCGCGGGGAAAGATACCGAAGCAGAAAGAATTGTCAGGGATAACCCCGGCTGGGCAATTATTTCAACCGGTGACAGAATCAAACAAGCCCGCAATCCTAATGACGAACTTCACTCGGTTATTGCACCTTACGAATATTTAATTGACCAGGGGATAAATCTTCCGATGACGGTGATAATTAACCCTGAGGTTCCTGAAAAAAGTATAATTCCCTCATTTATCGCGGGCGAAATAGAAAAAGGTATATCCGCAATTATCTCTACGGGATTTCCGAGGACTCACGAACAGCTGGATGCACTTGATGCGTATCTAAAAAAACTTGGCCAACAAGGTTACGACGTTACTGACGAACATTTTTATTTTGATGTTAGCGATGAAACATCTTTAAAAAGAATACTTGGCAGACCCGCAGAATATGCTGCGCTTGGAAAATCCGTGCGAAGTGATGATACCGAAACGGCGGCACGAAAAAGATTGGAAGTATTTATTTCGGATACCTTACCTGTTGTTGATGAGCTAAGGGCAAGAGGAAGAATTTTGGAAATCTCCGGGGAAGGAACAAAAGACCAAACGCATAGCTTGGTTGAAGAAGCTCTTTTTCCAAAATCTGCGCTGGAAATTTCTTCCCTTGGCGCCGGAGAGTCTTATCCAATAGGCAGACTTCCCGGAGAAAGAAGATAGTCCCTCTCCCCTTTGTCAATTTTATTTTTGCGGAAAAATGTTATATTAGTTTAATGAAACCCTTGTTTACGTTCCGGGGGAAAGTTAAAAAAGGAAAAGAAAGAGGAAAAGTCTTAGGTTTTCCAACGGCAAATATTGCTCTTCGCAAAAACATTCCTGAAGGAATTTATGCCTCTATTGTAAAAATTGACAATAAAGAATACTTTGCCGCAACATTTATCGGTTCTGCGAAAACTTTTAACGAGACCGATTACAAAGCGGAAAGTTATATTTTAGACTTTGATAAAAACATCTACGGAAAGCCTATCACCGTAACGCTTTTTAAATTTCTTCGGGGAAATAAAAAATTTAACTCGGAAGAGAAACTTATTAGCCAAATGAAGCAAGATATATTGGCTGTAAGAAAATTCTTCAACTCCTCCTCTTATCGTGTTTTATAATGCTATACTTAAAATATGAAGATAAACGTTATAGCCCATCCTAATTCAAAGAAGCCAAAAATTGAAAAGGACCTTTTAGGAACTTTACATGTTTACGTGAGCCAGCCGCCTTTGGAAGGAAAAGCAAACAAGGCAATAGTTGAGGCTTTGGCTGAACATTTTAAGGTAAAGAAAAGCTCCGTGGTGTTTATTTCAGGGGAAAAATCAAGAAATAAACTATTTGAAATTAGCTAAAGCGGTTATTTTACTTGTGAATCGGATATAATAACGGCACCGGTAATGTCCCCCTTAGCGTTTTTTACCGGCACGACAATTTCTAAAATGCCGTTTGGATAGTCCGCACTTCTTTCCTCAAACGAACGTGTCTGTCCGTCTTCAATAGTCATTTTGACCTCATTATTAGTATCATAACCGTAATTTCTTCCGTTGTTTACCGGAATTGTATCCGCCAAAATTTTATCAGATTTGTCAATTACAACGATGTCTCTTTTTAACTGTTTGGAAAGAGCTGTGACATAATTTTGTAACCCGACGGACGGAATATCCGAAACAGATTGAGCAATAATCACGCCGTAATCACTAATCTGTCCCGTTGGCTTTCCTTGGGAATTCATCCAAATAGTAGACTGGGTGTATTTTACCAAAGACCACTTAAGATGAGCATATTTAACGCCTAAAACGGCAAGAAGAATAAGCAAAATTACGATGGCAATTTGGTAAATATGGACCGTAAAAGCATGGACACTAATCTTTTTTCTTTCCATACTCTATTATAAGCATAATAAGAAGTATTTTGTCAAATCCGCGCTGAAAATTTCCTGAAAATAGGAGAATAATTACCAGTTTACCCTAATGTGGCTCATTGCAAAGTCCATGCTCCCGCCCACCTTTTTGCCGGGGTTAAAAATATTATCGGGGTCAAAAACACGCTTCGTTTCTTTAAAAAGCTCTACTATTTTCCCCCCGTACATTCCTTCAAGATACGGCGTCCTGATAATTCCGTCGTTATGCTCTCCCGTTATCGAACCGTGATACTTATTAATAATTCCGTATACTTCTTGGAAAATTTGCGGAATTGCCGTTCTGACTTTTGGATTGGTAATATCAACCAGCGGAATAATATGGAAATTTCCATCGCCCACGTGTCCCGCAACGGTAAAAATAAATTCCGGGTGGCGTTTTAAAATCGCAGTTACCTGGGGGATAACTTCTGCAATATCTTTTGGATTAATAACAAAGTCGTCAACAAAAGGCGCCGTATGTTTGTCGCGGATCTTGTTTCGCAGGAGGTTAAAACTCTCCCGTCTTACCAGCCAATACTTTTTCTCCTGGTCTTCAATTGCAATACGGGTTTTGGGATGGAACGGTTTTAATTTTTCCCTTAAAGCGGCAATTTTTTGTTTTAATTCCTCGGGATCATCGCCTGTAAAATCGATTTGTAAAATAAGTTTTGGCAAATGCCCCGTAAACATCTGTAAAAATGCGGGCAAAAATGCCAAGCCCGCCTGGATAAGGCTGCCAACGCCTAGCTTACGAGCAAATTCCGGAAAATATCTAAGCGCTAACTTAAGCGTGTTGTCATCGTAGCTTTCAAAACTTTCAGGCTTAAGAGGAAGCACCGCGTCTATAATTTGCCCCAGGTGGCTCATGTCGCGAAGGAAAATAATTTCCATTTCCCGGTGTTTATGCACCGGCACCAATTGAATGTCCGCCTCAAGAAGCAGTCCAAGCGTGCCCTGCGCCCCAACCCACAACTTTGTGAGGTCGAAAATACCGGTTTTTTTATCATACACATTCCATAAATAATAACCGGCGGAGTTTTTACTGACATTTGGTTTTGCATTGATGATCTCGTCGTAATTTTTGGAGACAAGTTCATACATTTTTATATAAATTTCTCCTTCCAATGTTTTTAATTGCATTTTTTCTTTAAGCTCTTGTTCCGTTAAGGGTTTTATTTCATATTGATTGCCGTCGGAAAGAACAACCCTAACTCTTTTTACGTATTTTTCGGTTTTCCCGTATTGCAAAGATTTTTCCCCGCCCGAATTATTGTTAACAATTCCTCCCATGGCGCAAATTTCCCGGGATGCAGGATAAGACGGAAAAATAAGACCATGTTTTAGAGTTTCTTTTTCAAAATCGCGGTAGAAAACTCCGGGTTGGGTCGTTGCGGTTTCATTTTTGACAGTTGGGGTATGATTGAAATATTTGCCGAAGGCAACGATTATTGATTCGTTTATTGAACCGCCTCCCATATCCGTCCCCGCGCTTCTTCCGGTTAAGGAAAGCTTTGGATAAGCTTTTTTATGTTTGGCAACAAATTTAACTAAAGCTTGAACGTCTTCGCCGTCTTTTGGATACACAACAGCTTGCGGTTTTACTTCAAAAAGCGACGCGTCGTGGCTAAAAGTATTGAGCGTCTCCTCGTCTGACGCAACATCTCCTTTAACTTGTTTTTTTAATTCATTAAGTAGTCCATCGTCCATAAATTAAATAATTTCAAATATGCAAATTTTAAATGAATTACTTAATGCCTAAATCATTGAATCATTTAATTATTAATTTGCTTATTTAGTATTTGCTTATTTGCTTATTTTTTTCTGGTGAGCACTTTTTTAACTGCTTTTTCAATCGCAACTTCATCCATTCCGTATTTTTTAATTAATTCTAAAGCCTTACCCGATTCTGCAAATGTATCCTGGAGTCCCACAAATTCCATCGGAAGCGGTTTGTTTCTGGCAAAAAACTCGGATAAAGCACCTCCCAATCCTCCCGTAACCTGATGGTCTTCAACGCTGACAACTGCACCGGTTTTAGCTAATTCCAGTACGCTTTCCCCGTCCAGCGGTTTTATGCAGGAAACATTTGCAACTAAAACATTTATTCCGTTTTTTTCTAAATTTTTGGCCGCCAAAAGCGCGTAGTATAAAAGATGTCCGGTTGCAAAAATTGTAACTTCCGGATTATCCGATACCCAGAAGGTTTGGGCTTTCCCAGGCGTATAAGGGGTTTTATCTGTTGTTATGATTGGTGTTTTGTCTCTTGTGAAACGAAGATAAACAGGCCCCTTGGTTTCTGCCGCTAAAATCGTGGCTTTTTTAGCTTCAATAGCATCGCAGGGAACAATTACCCGGATTCCGGGCCAGGCTCTGGTTATGGCGATATCTTCTGTTGCCTGGTGCGTTGCTCCGTCAGGGCCGGTTACTATCCCTGAATGATGTCCTGCAATTTTTACATTAGCCTCGTTATAAACAATAGTTGTGCGTATTGTTTCCCAATTTTTTCCGGGAGAAAAAGTTGCATATGAAGAAACAAAAGGAATTTTACCCGTTACTCCCATCCCGGCCGCAATAGCAGCCATATTTTGCTCCGCTACCCCGCATTCAAAAAAACGTTCCGGGAATCTTTTGGCAAATTCTTCGCATCTTGTGCTGTCGGATAAATCCGCAGTTAAAACAACAACGTTAGGATTTGTTGTTCCTAAAAAAACCAATCCTTCCCCGTAGCCGTCTCTGGTTGGCTTAGCCTCCGCCTCTTTGTCAAAAAGCTTGGAATTTAAATGTAAATAAGGATTAAGCATAAGAGATTAATTTTCAATTTTCAATGAATTCGTAAATCATAAATCTTATATCTTAAATCATTTATTGAGACTCACTTTCAATTTTTCCCTCCAACGTTCTTAATTCCGAAAGCGCTTTTTTTGCCTGGTCTTTGTCGGGCGTTTTTCCATGCCAGGTAAAATCATTTTCCATAAAGTCAACGCCTTTGCCGGGAATTGTATGGGCGATTATAACCGTCGGCTTTTCATGTATGGATTTTGCCTGCGCTGAGGCGTCTATAAACGCCCTGATGTTATTTCCGTCAACTTCCAAAACATGCCAGTTAAACGCTTCATATTTTTCTTTAAGAGGCTCTAAAGGCATTACGTCTTCGGTAAATCCGTCTATCTGGATATTATTTCTGTCAATTATAAGCGTTAGGTTATCCAGTTTTTGTTTTCCGGCAAACATTACCGCTTCCCAGGTGTTTCCTTCCTGATGCTCCCCGTCTGAAGATACGCAATAGATATGGTATTTTTTCTTATCCAGCCGTGCGGCCAAAGCAATTCCTATGCTTTGCGATACGCCTTCGCCCAAAGGCCCTGATGTTGTTTCTACCCCCGGAAGCGAAGTCCTGTGGGGATGTCCCTGAAGCCTTGAATTAATCTTCCTTAAAGTCTTTAATTCTTCGATGGGAAAATATCCTGATAAGGCCATTGCCGCGTATCTTACCGGACAAATATGACCGTTTGATAAAACCAGCCTGTCGCGCTCGTCCCATTCGGGGTTTTTTGGGTCGTGGTTTAACAGGTGAAAATAAAATGCGGCAAAAATATCAGCCATTCCCAAAGACCCCGCCGAATGTCCGGAACCGGCTTCAAGCAAACTTGAGATAGTTAGCTCCCTTATCTTATTTGCCTTTTCCTCAAGCTCTATAATTTTTGCGTCGTTTAATTCAAACATTTGCTTTTAAAACAACCATTAAATCCGAAACGTTGGATGCAAGTTTACCTGTAAAAATCCCGTCCCCCGTTTTTTGGAAGAACTCATAACTATTATCATCGCTCAAATATTTTTGCCGGTCAAGTTTTAGTTTTTGTGCTTTATTGAGAGTTCCCAAGTCTCCTATTGCCCCTGCGAAATGATAAAAATCAACTCCGTCCGAATCAAAAGAAGCGATAACTGTTTTTTCATCAATAAACGGCAGCGCCGCCAAAACCAAAGTCTGGTTTCTTCCTCCTTTTCCTTTTCCCGCCACTTTTACCGTTGTCTCCCCGCCTGCCAGAAGAATTCTCTCCATTTTTGCAACTTGAATTAATTGTTTTCCTATTAATTTAGCGTCTCCCTGGAGTCTGTCGGAATACAAATCCGTTTCGTAGCCCAAGGAACTCGCCTTATCTTTCATTGCCGAAAGCGCGGTTTCGTTACTGATAATTATATTATTGTGAACATTTTTGAAATATTTCTTATCTTTAGGAAGTTCTGTAAAAAAATCCGGCGAAATAGCAATGTTTTTTTGAAGATCATATTTTTTGATTATCCCGAAAGCATCGTTTAGTGTAGTTTTATCCTGAACTGTCGGCCCAGAAGCAATTGTTGATAATTCATTGCCCGGAACATCGGAAAAAATTAGGCTCGCAACGGTTGCCGGATATAAATGTTTGGCAAACTGGCCGCCTTTAACTTTTGACAAATGCTTTCGTACTACGTTCATTTCCGAGATTGTCGCACCGCTTCTTAGCAGTAACTTTGAAATTTTAACTAAGGTCTGAAGGTCAATTCTAAATGGTGCCTCAAACATCGCGCTTCCCCCACCGCAAATAACTACCAAAACTAAATCTTTTTCGGTAAGGTTTTTTATTTTTGAAAGGACATTTTCCGTAAACCCTATATTTTCCGCAGACGGCAAGGGATGGCTTCCCGGGGTAAAGTTTATTTTTGAAAATTTTTGCGGGATATTGTCGATAACGTACCCTTCAGTTAGAAAATCTTGCAGCGTATTTTCAATGATTTTTGAAATCCCCCCCGAACCCTTGCCAAAGCCTACTAGAAATATCCTGTTGTAATCTTTGAGGTTAAATTCTTTATCTTTTACCGTCACCGATGAACCATCAACTAAGAACGATTTCCTAAGAACTTTTTTGGGCTGTATTGCTTCGAGACCAGCTTCTATTACTTTTAGGACAATTTCCCGCTTGGGGGTAGTCGCAAGACTCTTGAAATTAGCAATTAACGGCATTAATTTTAGTTTAGTGCGCTTTGGATGATTAGTCAATAAAAATTTGCCCTTTTTTACGAACTTGCAGGCTCGCCTTTTTTTGGAGGATTTTTTAAGTATGGGGTAGCAGTGACATAGTCCTTCTTGGTCGATTTTCTGGCACCGGGCTCCAAGCTAATTCTTCCAGCATTGACTTCTTGCGCTAATACTTCTTCATCTACTTCTGGTTTAATAGTTACTCTACCACTGTTTCTTGCATATCTTCCTAAACTACGCAGCATCTGACCTGCTTCATAAACTGCGACTTCTGGAGATAAACCTCTGGCTAAACTAAACTCGACTATTACTCTTTCTCTTCTTACAACTTTTCGATGTTTTTCTCTGGACATTGACGCCCTTAAAAGCATTGCGTCGTAAACAATATTTTCTTCTCTTTCAACGTCTGTTAATCTAACGTCGTCGCCCGATGATTCGACACCTACCCAGTCCTCATATTGTTTGAAAATAGGCATAACTTTCGTGCGTAAAGCTTCCCTTGCGTCTTCATGAGTTTTTAACAATGCGTCTTCTTGCTTAAGCTGTATTGCTATTGGCAAAAGCTCGTCGACAGCTGCCACTGGGATGTCTGTAGTGGAATTGGGTTTCATTAGTACAGACACTCCTTCGTGTCCAAAAACTTCTCTACTTTCAAAAACACTTCCTCTTCTTTTTCTAACTACTTTTGCTACCTCTGTTCCTTCCACTGGACGAATTGAATGTGATCTTCTATCTCTTTCCTGTTGTCCTCCCATAATAGGCTGTAATTATAGCCTACTTGCCGAATTTCTTCAAGCTGAATTACTTTGCGGTAAAAATTCTGTAGAAATTGGTGAAGTTTTCACTGATTAAAGACACAGTTTCTTCCCGAGTTTTCGTACCGCTTCTAAAATCCGAAATTGCCTGCCAAAAAACCGTTCTGCCAACCGCAAAACCAATAACGCCGGTAACGCTTTTTCCCACCTCTAGCCATTCATCGACTTTTTCCTCGTTTTCTCCCCTTCCCAAAATTACCAGACTAACGTTACTTCGCCCGTTAGCTCTTGCCGCCTCAATAATTTCTTTATATTCCTCCGCCGTATCAAATCCCTCCAGTTTCCACACATCCGGCTCAACACCGGCATTTTGAAGCTCCTTTATCATTTTGACGGTTAAATCGGGGCGCATGGTTTTATCGAATACCTCTTTTGAGCTACTTACGCTTTCTTTCTGCTCTTTAGTTGCAATAAGCAAAACCTCGAGTAAAAATTTATAACCTTTAACCTGGCAAAAATCCGTTACTAATTTTAACTTTTCCAGCTGGCGGGCTTTTAAATCTTCGCCGTCTTTTGGGTTATATTTTATTAAAACTTTTACAAACTGCGGGCTATATTTTTCGATATGAGCCGGAAAATCTCCGTTATATTGAAATTCAAACTCCTCCTGCCCGCTTTTTTCGGTTGTCAAAAGAATTACATACCCTTCTTCTTTAGCGTTTCTTACGATTTCGTCTCCAAACTCTTCATCTATTAAAATTGCCGCATTTTCTTTTGGAATTCCTGTCTGAACCGCTTTTTTAAACCCCTCATAAATAATTTGCTTATATTCCGTAATTAGCTGATGCTCCTTGCTGGTTAAATCTGCTATTGAGTTTTTATTGAAAATTTTTTGCGCAAAGGTAGCTCTGTGATCAAAAGGAAGAATATATAAAGGTTCCGTGTATCCCAAATTTTCCATCTAATATCTAGCTTACCTTGTCTCAAGAAGTCTTGCAACCACCGGTTTGAGGAGATAATCGCCGTTTCCCCTAGCGACAACACTGCGTTGTGCGTCAAAATCCATTGTTAAACTGGTTGTTTTACCCGCAACAATTGTAAACGGCTGAACTATTCTTACGATATTATTTTTACCAACTATTGTTAATGTTACATTTGTTCCATCGCTAAGCTTGGCCGTAGCGTTTGAAACATAAAGTCTGACTTGCGTATATTGTCCTGCCGCAAGCTTTGTCAGTCCCAAGGCCGTAACTCCGCCTTTTGCCAACTCAACCAAGTCAACCGATGTGGGCGAAGGAACGTTGAGGGTTTCCCAATGGTCAACAGGCGTTCCGCTTGGCTTTGCTCCCGGCGTTGACGAAGGTTTACCTGCCTGCGGACTAACGTTAGGTCGCTGACTTCCCGGAGTTCCAAGATATGCCAAGTGAACCTCAACTTTTGTGATTTTGAGTATTAATGACGTTACTGTTTGGGAACCATTCAATCCTGCCTGCGGGCTAACCGATGGCTGTCCGCCGGAAGGCGAGTTTATCGGACTTGATTTTGGGCACATATCCGAAGTAATGGGCAGCATGCAAGGCGGAGTAGCATCTAAACAAGCAGGCCTTGGCTGGCAGGTTGGGGTAGGAGAGAGTTTCTTTCCTAAAGCGTTTCCGTAGGGGGGTGTTCCGCTTGGCTGACCTTGAACAGGATCGGTAACGCTAAAAATAAGCGAGCCTACGCTATCTGGAGCAAGAGAGTTGGAAAAATTACTATACCAGTTTGCAGGTCCCATAGACCCGTCATAATTTCTTGAATCTGCTACCTTCTCACCTGTATTTATGTTGATGATTTCCGATGCACCCTGCCTGTTTTCCGTGGACTGCCTGGAGACATTAATCGCCAGAATTGCGCCTACCGCGAGGACTGCTACTACTGCCAATCCGACTTTATTATTAAAGCCTTTCATTAATATTAATTTATTTTATAAGGGAATATTATGGGTTGTCAAGAGATAATCTAAAGCTATTTTCCCCACAAAAAGCAACCCCCCGGCAAGAGTAAAACCCGAGTGCCGCATGGACTGTTTAATTTTTACCTAACCGCATTAAAACAACAATGCTTAATGAACCTGTAAGTTACCACTTGTTATAACAAAATCTCCATCAGGTTTTACTTTGTTGGCAACGTTGTATTTCGCAGTACTGTAATCTGTGAAGATTCCCCAAATATGATCTACCAAATACGCCGGCTCACCACCGTCGTGATCGGCAACTTGAACCCAATTTCCGATCCAACTTGGTTGGCTCGCTGATGTTACCAAACCTGCAAAGTAAGCATCTGTTCCATCTACATTGACGTATTGAACATTGGCGTAATACCAATCTCCATTGACATCAGAGTAGTAGAAAGTGCCTTTGGCTGTACATCCCGTTACAACAGTAGTAGCGTTGCCTGAAACAGTCCAATCTGAAGCTCCGAATGTTCCACCAGTAATTGTTAAGCTCCCATCTGGATTAACTGTTCCAATAACTGTATAGCTATAACTAGTTTCAGCATAAGTAGCCGTAAAAGTAAAAGTATT
>JAMCZC010000040.1 GCA_023485865.1 Patescibacteria group bacterium
GGGATGGAAATCGTAAAGATTTGAATAAGAAACCGCGGGGCTCAGTAAAAAAGCAATTGCAAATACAAGTGAAATATTTTTCTTTTTTAAAATCTCAAGCGACAGAAGGTAAACAAAAATTGCTCCACTATATAAACTTTGGGCCAATGCTGAGACTCTTTTACTTTTACAGTCGATTGTTTTGGGATTTGGAGCAATTTTTGTTTACCTTCTGTCGCTTGAGATTTTAAAAAAGAAAAATATTTCACTTGTATTTGCAATTGCTTTTTTACTGAGCCCCGCGGTTTCTTATTCAAATCTTTACGATTTCCATCCCGTAACTCTGGCAACTACTTTTTTACTCGCAACTACTTATTTTTTCATAAAGAGGAAGTATTTGTTTTTTATCTTCTTTGCACTTTTAGCTGCTCTTACCAAAGAACAGGTTTGGGTGATTATTTCAATCTTTGGCTTAATATTCGCCTTTTCTGCCTTTAAAGATTTAATAACAAGTAAAGAACTTAAAAAACAAGCCTTATTTTTAAAGGCTGCGTTTGGGACGCTTATTTTTGTTCTTTGTGTTGGAATTTTTTACTATTTAGTTTCATACGCAATCCCCAACGCCAGGGGAGCTGAACATTTTGCTCTATCTTATTACTCCGATTTTGGAAATTCCCCAACCTCCATCATTAAAAACATTATTTTGGAACCGGGTAAAACTATTTTTATTATTTTTTCCCCATCTAAAATTTACTATCTATACCAGATGTTTGCCCATCTTGGTTTTTTATCGTTTTTCTCTCCTCTTTTTCTTATTTTTGCCCTTCCTGATTTACTAATTAATACTTTGAGCAATAACTCACAGCTTAGTCAGATATATTATCAATATACCGCAACAATCACCCCTTTTGTCTTTATTTCGGCAATTTACGGAGTAAAAAGACTGAATAAATTTTTTCCTAAAATTCCTTTGAGTTTTTACATTATATTTTTATCTTTTACCGTTTTTTATTCCGCTTATACAATTGGCCCCTTGCCCGGAACCCTAAGACAAAGCATTCAAATGTTTAATAACCCGGTTCCTGAAAAGGACATTATTAATAACTACATAGAACATATCGGTGCCAGGTACTCAATTGCCGCTACCAACAATCTTGGCTCTCATCTTTCCCGCAGACAAAAAATATACACCATTCCCGTTGGCATAGGAGAAGCTGATGTGATTTTGTTTTTACTTAACGATAAATTCGCCCAGCCTTCTTTAGCCGCCCAAATTGAAATTGTGGATAGGTTGAGGCGGGATAAAAATTACGTCCAAGTTTTTAAACACGGGGACTTCGTTGTTTTTGAGAAAAAAAATCTTTATTTAGAAAAAAGCCCAACGGAAAACAAATAAATCTTTTTCCGTGGTCTATTATTTCTTTGCAAGATAGAGAGTATACAGAGAGTGAAATTACAGTTGAGAGAAAAATTTTTTCCTCAAAAAATTTTTCCAGCTATGTTATTTCATACCTATCGGATGGTCTTAAGCTTTATGCTTTAATGAATGTTCCAAATACCAAAAAACCGGAAAATGGATTTCCTGTTGTAATTATAAATCACGGTTTTATTGAACCTAAAGATTACAACACAATAAATTCATACAAAAGTATAACCGATTATTTTTCGGAAAAAGGATATTTAGTATTAAAGCCCGATTACCGGGGAAACGGAGTTTCGGAAACGCAAGATTCGACGCTAATGCGTTTTGCTTATCCGGTTGACGTTTTAAATTTAATTGAATCTTTAAAAAATATTCCCCAAGCAAATTCAAATCAGATTTATCTTTACGGACACTCAATGGGAGGAGAAATCGTGCTTAAGGTTCTTGAGATCGCAGGGAAAAAGCCGGAAACTTTAGCAAAAATAAAAGCCGCTGTTTTGTGGGCACCGGTTACTAATCTTTCCGATTGGTTTAGCAAATCTCACGTTCCCTGGTTACAGGAAACAAAAAACAATAAAAATTATTACTTAGAAACTTTTAAAATCATGAAAACCCCGGAAGAAAATCCAATACTTTGGCAAAGCGTTTCTCCGATAAATTATCTCTCGGATATTCAGACGCCGATTCAAATTAATCACGGGGTTTCTGACGGAACGGTTGCATACCACTCGTCTATCGAGTTATATGACAATTTGATAAGCTTAAATAAAACCGCAGAGCTTTTGATTTATCCGGATAATGATCATAATTTAGTACGGTCATGGAGCAAAGCCGCCGCAAATTCCTTAAGTTTTTTCAAAAGATATTAACTCTAGTTGTAAAAAAAAATTCTCCGCGCTAACATATATTTATGGTGGTTAATGTTATTAAAGCAACGGGAGAAAAGGAACCTTTTAGCGAAGACAAACTAAAAATTTCCATTCAACGCGCCGGCATATCTAAAGACCTTGAGTCCCAAGTTATTGAACACGTCAGAAGCAAACTTTACGAAAACATCCAAACCTCGGAAATTTATCGCCATATAATGGAATTTTTGGAGAAAGCTCCTTTATACGAAAAGGCAAAATACAGCCTCAAGCAGGCAATTATGGATTTAGGCCCTACGGGCTATCCCTTTGAAGATTTTGTTGCCGAAATTCTTAAGAAAGAAGGCTTCACCACAAAAACCCGGTCTCTTTTGTCGGGCGCTTGTGTAAACCACGAAATTGACGTTATTGCCCAGAAACAAAACGAAAGAGTAATGGTCGAAGCAAAGTTTCACAATGAAGCAGGTACCAGAACCGAGGTTCACGTTGCTTTATACACCAAGGCAAGATTCGATGATGTAAAAAATAAATACAATCTATCGCAAGCCTGGATTGTGACCAATACAAAAGTAACTTCCGATGCCCTGGCTTACGCTTTGTGTGCGAATGTAAAAATTATAAGCTGGAGTTACCCTGAAAAGGAAGGCTTAAGGGATTTAATTGAAAAATTTAACCTTCACCCAATGACCGTTCTCACAACTTTGTCAAATAATCAAAAACAGCAGCTTTTGGAAAACCACGTCGTTTTATGCAGGGAAATATTAGAACAGCCGTCGGCTTTGAACTTGATAGACATACCCGAAGATAGGAAAAAAGAAGTTTTGGAAGAGATAAAAGCAGTGTGCGGCTCAAAATTCCAATAAAGATAATTTTGTCCGTTCGTATTTATCCGCCATCCAACCATTTGGTACTGTTTTGAGTTTGTCCGCGTAAAGCAAAAAACCGTTTCTTATCGTATGGTCTCCGTACTTTTCGTTTAGCTTGTCAACCGTTCCCAAAAGCTTCTGTTTCTTAACATCGTAAGAAAACAAAGAAAGACTGATATTGGAGACATCTTCAAGGGAGGAGGCGCCAACACTTATTCTTCTTACATAATCTTTGTCTCCAAATTGAAAATTGTCTTGCTTTAAAATGTTCATGCAGATATTAAAAATTTCAGCTCCGGAATCAAAATACTCGCCTGTTGTTTTTCTTGCATGGGTACTTGACGAACCGCCTAAATAAAACCATACCGTTCTTGCTTTTTTATTAAGTCTTCTTAATTTTATCGCCACCTCCTCGCAAAGCTCGTAAACATTTTGCAAAACCACTCTTTTATCATATTCGTTATACGGCAGACAATAATTCCTGCCCACGGATTTGACAGAAGGACTAACGGTATAGGGAACAATGGCGCTATTATCTATTCCCAAAGACAAATCTTCAAGAAAATTAGCCTCAGCTTTCCCAAATCCCACCTCTAAGGTGTACTTACTTGTCTTTCTCAAATCCAAAAGATTATAAATACCCAATTCGTTAAGTCTTGCCGCGATTCTTTCACCTATACCGCAGATGTCCGTAAGCTTTGCTTTCTCGTAAATTTCATCCAAGTTTTGGGGCGTTAGTTCAAAAAATCCGTTTGGTTTATTGAGTCCGGAAGCAAGTTTACTCAAGAGTTTATTGTAGGAAATTCCAACCGATACCGTTATGTATTCTCCGATTTCGTTTTTAATACGCTCTCTTATTTTACTTATAAGTTGGTATTTATCTCCATGCAGATTTTGCGTTGCGGTAATGTCAATAAAGACTTCGTCAAGGGAAAACAATTCAACGAATGGAGAATAATCTTTGCAGATATTTAAGAATTTTTGAGTTATTTCCCAATATTTTTCAAAATGGGCAGGTACGAAAATCATACTGGGAATTTTTTCCAAAGCCTCGAAAGTTCGGCTTGGAGATTTAATTCCCAAAGCTTTTGCTTCCCTTGAAGCCGCTATTATGCATGTTCTTCCATTATGTGCGGTAACGCCTATGGGTTTTCCTCTTAGTTTTGAATCGAATTGCTGCTCGCAAGAGGCAAAGTATGAATCAAAGTCGATGTGAAGAATAATCTTGGGCATAACTTAACAATAGTAGAATAAAAGTAGAAAATCAATAGAAAAAAATACGACAATCTATATCAACTTGCTATGAGCCATGAACTATTTAATTATCGACGATTATCTGGTGGTTATATGAAGCCTTGATTGATCTAAAATAGCAGTAAATTGGAGCTGGGTTTTCATTTGAACTTTATAAAGCTTATTTCCGCTGTCAAGACTTACCGAAGGAGAAACCCCTAGCACCGAATTCGTGTTGCCGTTAAAGTTAAGCTCCGAATTCCATACAGGATGTCCATCTGTTGCATTGTAAAGCCTTACGCTTACCGTTTCGTTGCCCGTAGGAATATGTAAAGACGCCTCAAAAACCACATTTTTTATAGCTCCGTAAGAACCGCTGTCAACTGATGCGGAAAGTCCCGGTACATCCGCCCAATCGCCGGAAGAGCCGGAACCTGAGCCAAAAGGAACATAATATTCTTTTGTCTGCGAAGAAGATGTCGTTTGAGAAGATGAGTTGTTAACGGAGGTTGGTGTTGGAGAAACTGTTGCGCTAGGCTTAGTCAAGTTTATTGCCTGTTGAATTTGGGAAACACAGCTTTGCGGACAAATATCCGGACTAGGTGAAGCCACGGTTTTTTCCGGAACCTGATTCGTAATGCTTTCAAATCTTTGGATAATTGTTTGTTTATTTGTACCTTGAATTAAAAGCAAATCTATGTAAATTACATTTAAAAATAAAAATGTAAAGAAAAGCATCATCAGCTTTCTTGCTGTAAACACATTTTTAAAGCTGAAGCGGCTTTTACTCGATTCTATTTCCAAAAGATCTTCATCGCTCATAATATAACTTTAGTTAAATTAACAAGGAGATGTCAAATTTAGCCTGTCAAATCCAGCGGAGCTGGCGCAAGGCAATTTGACGGGGTGAATTACAGTCCGTATGCAGAAAGTGGGGCATTACCAATACGTATTCTGTGAAGTGTCATAATAAAACTGTCGCACTGATATTGCCCGGGGATTGTGGAAAATCCGCCGATATACCCTTTTCTTTGCAAGGTCTGAATGGCATTAGCGTTAACAGATCCATAGGGATAAGTGAAGGTATTAACGTCTTGGCCTGTGTATTGCTTAATTTGAGATGCGGCTGTGTCGAT
Organism: Patescibacteria group bacterium; assembly: GCA_023485865.1. Taxonomy (GTDB): domain Bacteria; phylum Patescibacteriota; class Microgenomatia; order Levybacterales; family UBA12049; genus JAMCZC01. The sequence continues at coordinate 5,504 of JAMCZC010000040.1, forward strand.
TTCACTGTCAATCTTGCTTTGCGGACCGTTAGTTATAGCATAATGCGACCAAGTATGGTTAGTAAAGTAATAAAGTCCGCTGTTTTTCATATCTGCAACCTGATTCCAGGTAAGCATGTCGGGATTACTTCCGACCAGACCTGTAGCAAGCATTAAATTTGCCTTAATATTATATTTCTTAAGAACGGGCAGGGCATAGGTATCGTTATCTGCGTACCCGTCATCCATAGTTATTAAAATGCTTTTCGGCGGAAGTCCTGTGTGGCTTCTTAAAGCATTAATTAAATCCGGCGCCCAAAGAGTTGTATATCCGCTGCCTGCCAAATAAGCCATTTGTTGGTCAAATAAACCATTGTCCACAGTTAAAGATGTTTGACCAAGCTGTTTCGCTTCAGCCTCAGGCTGGATATGATGATAAACCAAAACCGGAACTCTTAAACAATAACCGCTGTTGGGCTGAGCACGGGGAGTTGCGTTTGAATAAGATAAAGTAGTAGGTGAGGGAACAGTTTTCTTAGTGGTTAAACGTGACGATTCGGAAGAAATTTCTTGACTTGTCGGTGAAAGCTTAGATGCTTTTATGTAATTATTTTTACCTTGAATTTTATTCCCCAAAAAATAGAAAGAAGATGCTAAAAATAAAGCTGCTGCTAAAATAACTAAAAATGGAAGAATTTTAAAAAGATTAAATTTATTTAAGTTTTTTTTGTTTTTTTTCATCAGATTTTAAGTATACCAAAATATTCGCAAGCATGTAAACCTAATCTGTGCTATAATGATTAGGCAGCTGAGAGTATTGGTAAGGGTGTTTTTTGTAGACATATTAAATTTTTAAATGGCCTACAACCCGCCGAAAAGCGCTCTTCGAGCCGTTTTCGAATAAAATTGAAAAGGCGAGAAGTAAGCAGGGCGGGTTTATTTATGAATAACGAATTTAAATCACAAAATATCAGAAACGTCGCAGTAATTGCACATGTTGACCACGGTAAAACAACGCTTGTCGATTTTATGCTTAAGCAATCGCATACCTTCCGGGAAAACGAAGCGGAAATGACGCAAACAACAATCCTTGATTCCAATCCTCTTGAAAGAGAAAGAGGTATCACAATTTTGGCAAAAAATACAGCTATTTATTATAAGGATTATAAAATTAATATAATAGATACTCCGGGCCATGCAGATTTTTCAGGTGAAGTTGAGCGGACTTTAAATATGGCAGACGGGGCTCTTTTAATAATTGACGCCCAGGAAGGGCCAATGCCTCAAACAAAATTTGTTTTAAAAAAGGCATTGGAATTAGGATTAAAAATTATAGTCGTTGTTAATAAAATAGACAAACAATTGGCAGACGTAAATAAAAGCGTTGAAAAAACCAACGATTTATTTTTAGAATTGGCGACACATACTCACCATCTGGATTTTCCCGTATTTTACGCAATAGGCAGGGAGGGGAAAGCTTCGTCAAAACTTCAAGACGTACAAAACGCACCGAATCTGGAACCGATTCTAAATGAAATTATAGAATACATTCCTGCTCCCAAAGTCGAAGAAGGGGCTTTTCAGATGGTCGTAAGCGCACTCGATTATGATGCTCATAAGGGAAAACATTCTATTGGAAAAGTAAAAAGGGGAATTGTAAAAAAAGGTCAAAGCCTTGTTCTAATCAATGAGGCGGGGCAAAAAATACCCGGAAGAGCAGAAAGTATCAGGGTAAGTCACGGCCTTAAGAAAATAGAAGTTGATGAGGCATTTGAAGGGGATATCATTGATATTACCGGTTTTCCCGAAGTTGCTATTGGCGACACTATCGCAGACTCCACAAACCCGGAGAGTCTTCCGAGAATACAAGTTGAAGAACCAACTATAAAAATTGGCATATCCGCCAACACTTCTCCCTTTGCCGGAAGAGAAGGAAAATTTACTAATTCAAGACAAATCTTAGAAAGACTCGTTAAGGAACTTGAAACAAATATCAGTTTAAGACTCGAAAAAGTAGGTGAAAAAATGGTTGTTTCGGGCAGAGGCGAACTTCACCTTTCCATACTAATAGAAACTTTAAGAAGGGAAGGATATGAATTTCAGGTAGAAAAACCGCAAGTTATTACAAAAAACGTTAATGGGCAAGTTATGGAACCGGTTGAAACGGCAATGATTGATGTTCCCGATGAATTCTTAGGAGTAATAACTTCCGAAATGGGAATGAGAAAAGGAGAAATGACAAATATGTTTTCCGACGGCAAAGGAAACACTAAAATTGAATATAAAATTCCTTCTAAAAATACTCTTGGAATAAGAACAGCTCTTTTGACAAGCACC
>JAMCZC010000026.1 GCA_023485865.1 Patescibacteria group bacterium
ATTTTCCGGGGCTATTTTTTTAAGTATTTTCTCCAAAGCTTTTGTCTTTGCTCTTTTGTCATTGATAAAGCCCAATCCCATGCGGCCTTATACGGACTTATTCCCTTTTCGTTCCAGAGGTTGATTTCATGCTTTACGTGTTTTTTGGCAAAATCTTCTTCATATAATTCAACCCAAATGTCATAGAGTATTAAATCAACAGGTCTGTGAGTGAGTAAATAAAAACCATTTTTTCCTTTAATTTTTTCCCATTTAATTTTATTTTTCCACAACAATCGATGGCAAAGTTCGTGAGTTATTGTTCCTCTCTTCTCTTCAAGGGAAAGTCCTGACTGAAGCTGTAACGGGTGCGATAAAGAAATTCTTCCATAAATAATTGCGTTTATAATTTTTTCTTTGAATTTTAATCCGCTTACTTTTTCAATCGTTTTTGTAATCCTATCCCCTTCTTCGGTCCAGATTTTTGCGTATTCTTTTGTGGCTTTTTCAAATTCGGCATTGTCGTATTCAGGATAAAAATTAATTATCATGAGGGAATTATATTACTTTGGGGCTTCAAAACCAAATTTTCCCCGCAAGTTTGTTGATCTTATAATTATCAATTACTGCATTCTATTGATATCGGATAGGTTTACCACTAGTATACAAGTATACTGGTGATTTTAATACACCTTAGAGGTGGATTAGCTAGGACGCCTAAAAAAAGAAATTTCGGGTTTTAAAACCAAATTTTCCCCAACAAAATTTCTTAAGATGAGTTTTTGCCGAATTATCAACCTATTTTAGGGGTTGAACCCCTAAAAGGATTGACAAGATAAGCAAATCCAAATTTTTACTTAAGTTCTTTTTTGAGCCAGTCCTCCACCCCTTTTGTAGTTTTACTAACTGGGATAGAAAATAAAATATAAGTCTCGTAAGAAGAAAGTTTTTTAACTTCCGCGTTTATCTTGTCAAAGTTTTCCTCAACACTTTCCAGCATTAAGACAATCTCTTTTGCATTATCAATTTTCCCTTTCCAGCGGAACATTGAGGAAGCGGGAACTTTTTTAGCACAGGCGATTAATCTTTTCTCAAGTAAAACTTTAGAAATTTTATCCGCTTCCCTGTTATTAGCGCAGGTTAAATAATAAACCGCCATTTTCATGAAGTGATTATATCAAAACGGGTTTTAAATCCAATTTTTACCCCTCGGGGCATCTGCGGCCCCACCTGTCAAATTTGTTTTCTCAACTCAAACACTTTGAATGTTGCTTATATGTTTACACAGTATAACAAAATAAAATTCTACTTAATTATTTTGGCGTTATAGTACGTTATAACAAATGCTAAAAGGAACAAACCCAAATTTCAAAACAAATTTAGATCTGCAGGAAATCTTTTACTCTTCTCATAAACGAACGGCTTAGATAATCGTTTGGGCTTACTCCTTCCTGCCTAAAAAGCTCTGCTCTCTTCTCCGGAGGAAAATGGGCTATTATTCTTGTTTCGATTTCTGCCCGTGTCTCGGGGTCAATCGTTGGCTCTTCTTCGTAAGCGGCCTCTGCCGGGACATTACCGGGTTGGGCCGGCAATCTTCTTGGATGCCAGTTCACATCTCTTATTGACCCTCGGTTTATTTCCATAGGGGCGTATTTTATACCAAAATAACATTCAAAACCAAATTTTTACCCCTCGGGGCATCTGCGGCCGGGGTTTGTAATTTGTTTCACTGGGGTATATAATTCCAGATTGTTATGCCGGATAAGGACAATCCAGAAAAACAAAGAGCCGAAGAATATGCAGTCCTGGCAGGGGAAATTTGCCGGACAATACAAAATAGAGTTTTTGCCCAATCTTCAGGTAGAGCATCGGGGACAATGATTGCAAGTATAGACGCCGGGCGCTATAAGTTTGTAGAAACCTTTAGCCCCGGGTTTGATAATACCGTGTTTAGCATCTGGTATTTAAAACTTTCCCCAACAAGGAAAATGAGTTATTTTTTCGAAAACGGGTCAGTTACAAGAGTGAATCCGACGAGCGCGAGGTCTGCCAAAAGAAATAATCTTTCACCTGAGAATCTTGAAGAATTAAAATTGCTGGCAGAGTTGGTAGGTGATCCTGCTAATAATGCTCAAGTCGCAGAACAACTTCGACGCTCTCCTCTTAAAAAGTAAAGCTAAATCCAAATTTTCCCCGCGAGGTTTTTGCAGTGAGGTATAAATATATTTAAATCATTCCGCAGATTATCTTTTTCTTGCACCAGCCGGCTCTTGAGGAGGTAAGTCAAATGAAGACTCATCAATCTGACCGAAAACTGAAAATTCTGTCGGAAGCAAAGAATGCGCAACTCTGCTAACGATTTTCCTTAGAGAAATCTCCACAGGTCTTTTTGTCCATACTACCGTATCCTGCGTATCCTGTCTTTCTTCCTCTGCGGTAGATTCTGGTGGTAGTATTGGTTGCCAAGGGACACCACTGAATCTCCATTGCGAATCCTTCGATGGTGTTGACGCAGGTCCTGTGCCTTCAGGTCTTGGAATTTCTGCTGACATAAAAGGATTATATAATATTAAGAGAATAAATTCAAAAGTAGGTTTTCCATTGATAAACGAAGATTAGCGTTAGTGGTTTTTATTCCGGTATAGGTTTTTTGCATAAGCTGAATTGCCGACGCAAGTTCTTTATCTTTCGAACCTCTAAGAGGAACTTCGGATGCCAAAATCAAACCCTCAACGAAACGCAAAGCAGTCTCTTTATATTTTGAATTATCCTGCGCAAGCTTTAGCTTCTCCCCTACTCCCGCATTTTTTAAAGACAATAAAATTTTTTCGTACTCTTTTAAATCAACCCTAAAGCTTTCTTTATCAAGAGCGATAATTTTGCATCTTGAAATAATGGTTGGTAAAAAACTTTCGGAAGATTCGCAAAGAAGCACTATAATAGTATTCTCCGGTGGCTCTTCCAATACTTTTAGAAGCGCGTTTTGCGATTCGGTCGTAATGCCATTTTGAGCGGAAAGAATTACGGCCTTCTGATTACTTTTAAACGGTTTAAGGAAAATTCTTTTCTGAAAATCTCTGACTTGCGCAATTCCCACAGCTTTTTCGGATTCAATAAAACTTATGTCAAGTTTATCAATCTTATTTTTTAAACAAAAGTCAAAAGCATAATCTTTTACTTTTTCAAAAGGCTTGCCGATTATTAAAAAACTCTGCATAAGTTTAAAATTTCTAATTTCTAATTTTAAATTTCTAATGAAATCTCAATGTCTAAAATTTAAAACATTTAATAATTAAAAATTAAGTAATAATTAAAAATTAAGAATTGAAAATTATGTTTTATATTGACTTTATATCATATTTTACCTTACTATAATAGTAATGCCCGGCGATACTAAGACTCCAACAAAAAATCAAACGCTAAGCGATATCCTATTCGCGGAGAAATTGCTGACCGAAGAACAGTATAACGATGTAAAGGTAAAAAGTGCGGCCCAAAATTTACCCGACGAGTCTATTCTAGCTTCTCTAAAGTATGTTTCCGAGCAAAGCTTGGCTGAAGCTAAAGCAAAGCTTTTGGGAATCCCGTTTATAGATTTGGGAAGCACCTCTTTTTCGCCCCAGGCTTTGGAATTTGTTCCAAGAGCCGTTGCCGAAAGATTTTCAGTCGTACCTTTTATGTATGACGACAAAACAAAAACTCTTTCCATCGCAATGGGTAATCCTGTTGATTTAGAAGCTCTTTCTTTTGTCCGCCAAAAAACAGGCTTAACGGTGAAATCTTTTGCGGCAGCAGAGGATGATGTAGCAAAAGCCATTAATCAGCAATATAGGCAGGAAATAGTCGGCGAGGTCGGAGCGGCAATAAAAGAACGGGAACAATACGACAAAATTAGGACCGTTGACAGCAAAGATATAGCGCAAATTATAAAAGAAGCCCCTGTTGCAAAAATTGTGTCTACAATCTTAGAGTATGCGGTAACCAGCAGGGCTTCCGACGTTCACATTGAGCCGCAGGAAGACAGAGTCAGGGTGCGTTACAGAATTGACGGAATTTTATACGACAGACTTTCTCTTCCCAAAAGCGTTCAGGAAGCGGTTTTGTCCAGGATAAAAATTTTGTCCGAAATGAAGATAGACGAACACCGTACCCCCCAGGACGGACGTTTTAATTTTAGAGTTGAGGATAAAGAAGTTGACCTTCGTATTTCGGTTTTGCCTACCGTCTTTGGTGAAAAAATAGTCATGAGGCTTTTAAGAAAATCAGGGGGAGTCCCTTCACTCCAGGAGCTTGGCTTAACAGGAGTTTCTTTAAAAAACCTTGAGCAGGCAATGTTAAGACCCCACGGCATTGTTACGGTTGTAGGTCCGACAGGCTCGGGTAAAACAACGACCCTTTATTCTGTTTTAAACAAACTTAACACAACAAGGGTAAACATTATGACTTTGGAAGACCCGGTTGAATACCAGATGCCCGGAATTAACCAGGTGCAGATAAATCCCGCGGTTGGGCTTACTTTTGCAACGGGGCTAAGGTCTTTTTTAAGACAGGACCCAAATATTATTCTTGTCGGAGAAATCCGCGACCAGGAAACAACAGAATTGGCAATCCAAGCTGCTTTAACAGGACATTTGGTATTTTCAACTCTTCATACCTCAAACGCGGCAGGCGCTCTTCCCCGCCTCATCGACTTGGGAGCAGAAAGATTCCTGCTTGCTTCTACCATGACTGCTATTTTAGGACAAAGGATTGTCAGGAAAATTTGTGAGCATTGCAAAGTCGCATATCCGCCCCTCCCCCAGATAGTTACAGAAATGAAAGCTGTTTTAGGCAATCTTTTTCCTCCCGTAAACGGTGAACTAAAGCTTTATAAGGGAAAAGGCTGTCAAGAGTGTGCCGACTCGGGTTACCTCGGAAGAATAGGAATTTTCGAAACTCTTCCCGTTTCCGATAAAATTGCGGCACTTGTTTTGTCTAATCCGGATAGCAGCTCAATAGAGAAAGAAGCCATTGCGGAAGGAATGATTACGATGAAACAGGATGGGTACATCAAGGTTTTACAGGGAATAACAACCGTAGAAGAAGTTCTGCGCGTTGCGCAAGAATGATGATTAAAGATTAAAGAATAAAGAATAAAAATTTGTTTAGAAATTAGAAATTAGGACTTAGAGCTTTTAAGAGCATGGATATTAACGAACTGTTAAATTTAACGATAAAAAATAACGCATCGGATTTACATATTTTGCCGGGTATCCCCCCCGTTATCCGAGTGGATGGTTCTTTGCGGTATCTGTCAAATTATGCCGCGCTGACGCATGAAATTGTAGAAAATATGCTTTTTGCTTTGCTCACCCCGCAACAAAAAGAACTTTTCGTTAACAATAAGGAACTTGATTTTTCTTTTGGTTTTGGCGGCGGTGACTATGGAAACCTGGGCAGGTTCAGGGTAAATATTTATTACCAAAGAGGTTTTGCAAGCGCCGCTTTTCGTTTTCTTATGCCCAACGTCAGAACGGTCGAGGAGCTTGGTCTGCCAAAAATTCTTCATTCTTTTGCCGATTTAAAACAGGGATTTATTTTGCTTACGGGTCCAACCGGCCATGGAAAATCAACTACGTTAGCCGCAATTATTAATGAAATAAACATCAAGCGTTCAGCCCATATATTAACAATAGAAGACCCGGTTGAGTATGTTTATCCTGCCGGAAAAAGTATAATCTCCCAAAGAGAGATGGATATCGATACCCATTCCTGGTCTCTTGCTCTAAAGTCGGCTTTAAGGGAAGACCCTGACGTTGTTTTGGTTGGGGAAATGAGAGATCCTGAAACAATTGCCGCGGCAATAACGATTGCGGAAACGGGCCACTTGGTTTTTTCGACACTTCACACTAATTCGGCAGCGCAAACCGTAGACAGAGTTATAGACGCTTTTCCTTCGACCCAGCAGGATCAGATAAAAACCCAACTTGCCTCAACGCTTAAGGGTATAGTTTCGCAAAGGCTTTTGCCTCAAATAAATGGCGGACGAATTCCTGCAGTTGAAGTTTTGCTTGGCACATCGGCAATTGCAAGTACCATAAGAGAAGGAAAAACGCATCTTATTGATTCAATTATCCAAACCTCCCAGGACGCCGGAATGATTACGCTTGAGTCCTCTCTTGCGTCTTTGGTTTTGTCAGGCAGCATAAGTCTTGAGACGGCGAAAAGCTATTCTTTGCGCCCCGATGACTTACTGCGTTTGGTAGGCTAAATTATGATCCCGTTAGAAAATATGCTTAAACTAGACTACATTAAATTTAATGAATCTTTTAGGAGGGAGATTTTTCTAACGGGATGAAACTTCATTACAAAGCTGCTACAAAAGAGGGTAAGATAGAGCAAGGCTTAATTGACGCAAACGACATAGATGCGGCTGCTCAATATCTGCGAAGTAAAGAGCTTATGCCCATCCATATCTTAAAAGAACAGGAAAATCCCCTGTCCAAGATTTTGCCAATGCTAAGCAAGGTTAAACCTTCGGACCTGGTTATTTTTACAAGACAGCTTTCGTCAATGCTTTCTTCGGGTCTTACTTTAATGCGCGCTTTGTCCATTTTAAAAGATCAGGTGCAAAGTACTGCCATGCAGGAAATCGTAAACAGTGTAATTAACGATGTTGAAGAGGGTAAGCCGTTCTCTTCTTCGATATCAAAATATCCCGCTGTTTTTTCAGACATCTATATATCGCTTATTAAAGCGGGAGAATCTTCCGGGCTTTTGGACAAAGTTCTCGCAAGACTTGCCGATAATCTGGAGAAGGAAGTTAAATTAAAAGGGACAATAAAATCTGCTCTCATGTACCCTATTATAGTAATAATTCTTATGGTTGTAGTTATGTTTATTATGATGATTTTTGTTATTCCCCAGCTTACGGCTTTATACCAAAATCTTAACGTTCCCCTTCCTTTACCAACCCGCATTATAATAGGATTGTCTGGTTTTTTTAAAACTTTCTGGCCGATTATATTAATACTCCTTGTTGGCGGGATATCTTTGTTTAGACGTTGGCACAAAACACTTGAGGGACAATTAATAATAGATAGTTTGATTTTAAACCTTCCGGTTTTTGGAAAACTTATAAAGCAAACGATACTGGCCGAGTTTTCAAGAACTTTCGGTCTCTTAGTCGGAACAGGAACTTTAGTTGTCGATGCCCTATTAAAAACTGCCGATACTGCGGGAAATATACATTATAGAAACGCAATCAAAGATGTCTCAAAACAGGTAGAGAAAGGAGTGACCATAGGAGAAGCAATGTCGGTTTACCCTATTTTTCCTCCGATTCTTATCCAGCTTGTAAAAATCGGAGAACAAACGGGAAAAGTGGATGAATCTTTGGCAAAAGCGTCCGAATACTTTGAGAGAGAAGTTGATCAAACGGTTAAAACCCTAACTACCGCGATGGAGCCTTTTATTATGATAATCTTGGGTATCGCGGTTGCTTTTCTGATTATATCCGTTATCACGCCAATTTATAGCTTGATATCATCAATACAGTAAAATTTAGCTTAAATTGGGGTTCTCCTACCCTGTTGGTAAAGCATGTAGCGTGCTTTTCAAGTATTCATAAGGAGAATCAAACATTTCCGGTCTGGAAAATCTACAGTAAAATTCACAGACATATTCTTCAAGTTTTTCTTCAC
>JAMCZC010000041.1 GCA_023485865.1 Patescibacteria group bacterium
CTCTTCCTGTAAATGTGGATTTCGCAAGCATTAATTAAAATCTCTAAATTCAATTTCAAATTGATTTTTATAAGCTTCAAAAGTAATTTTTGCCCTCTTAAAAATATCTGCTTGACCCAAGATGCATTTATATGGAGATATTCCCTCAACAATACTTACATTTAAAAAGAATTCGTGATCAAAAACATCGGCTTTAAGATTATCGAACTTATGGAATTTGAAATTCCCACCGACAGAAAATCCGCCTTCCGCAGATATCTTGTCCCACTTTATATTGAGAACATCTGCAATTACAGTAGAAATAACAGCTCCGCTTGCGCCGGAATCAATTAGTGCAAACGTAGAAAATTCGTATTTGCCATTGCATAAAGTAATAGGAACTAATGGAGCTAAAACAACCTTGCTGGTAATGTCGGGAAGCGGACTGTATTGAACTGTCATTTTATCCAATGAAATTAGAATATGATTCTCCGGCTGGAAAATAATATACCTTTTCCTTAGAATCCTTTGCTTTTCTCATTGCTTCTTCTAAGGTTTTACCGGAAAAAACCACTTTCTTAAAATCCGAAGAAACGGCAACCCAACCGGATTTATAGTTTTTAAGAAGTTTTACGAAATCTAATTTAGCTTTTCTCATAACGATATTATATGAATTTAGCAAAAAATATGCAAATTTAGAAGCTTAAACTTTACTCAACTCTTCCGGTGAAGGTGGATTTGGCAAGCATTTGTTCGACTATATTTTTTGGAACTTCTTCGTAGTGGGAAGGTTCCATATAGTAAGACGCTCTTCCCTGCGACATCGAACGAAGAGTTGTTGAATAACCAGAAAGTTCTGCCAAAGGAACCATTGCCAAGATTACTGTTGCTTTTCCTTTTTCTTCCGTTCCCATAACTTGAGATCTTTTAGCTGATAAATCGCCAATTACGTCTCCCATAAATTCGCTTGGCGTTGTAACTTCAACCTTCATAATAGGCTCTAAAAGCGCGATTTCCGCTTTTCTGGTTGCCGCCTGCAATGCCTGGGATGCCGCAATTTTAAAAGCTACGTCACTTGAATCAACCTCATGAAAAGACCCGTCATAAACAGTTACTTCCATGTCAACCATTGGATATCCAAGTAAAATTCCGTTTTCCATGGTTTCTTTAACACCTTTTTGAATAGAGCTTATAAATTCTGCGGGAATTGCTCCTCCTTTAATTGCATCCACAAATTCATAACCTTCCCCTCTTGGTTTTGGTTTAACCCGAAGCCAGCAGTGTCCGTATTGACCGCGTCCTCCGGACTGTCTGATATACTTTCCTTCTCCTTCGGCCTCACTTTTAACTGTTTCTTTATAGGCAACCTGGGGCGCTCCGACGTTTGCCAAAACCCCAAATTCTCTTTTCATTCTGTCTACCATAACTTCCAATTGAAGTTCTCCCATTCCCGAAATTATAGTTTGTCCTGTTTCGTGGTTGGCTTTGATTGAGAATGTAGGGTCTTCTTCGGATAATCTCTTGAGGGCAAATCCCAGCTTTTCCTGGTCTACTTTGGTTTTTGGCTCAATTGCTAAAGAAATAACCGGTTCCGGAAAAGTAATTTTTTCCAAAATTATGGGCGATTTTTCATCGCAAAGAGTATCTCCCGTACCCGTATCTTTTAACCCGACCAAGGCAACAATTTCTCCGGCGTATGCTTCTTTTATCTCTTCTCTGTGGTTTGCATGCATCAAAAGAATACGTCCGACTCTTTCCGTCTGATTTTTAACGCTATTGTAAATATAAGAACCGGCGACCACCTTTCCCGAATAAACTCTAAAATAGGTTAATTTCCCAACGTGAGGGTCAATTTGTATTTTAAAAGCTAAGCCTGCTAAAGGCTGTTCTAAATCTGGTCCTCTTTTTTCTTCTTCGCCTGTTTTTGGATTGTATCCTGTTACTTGCCCGACATCTAAAGGCGAAGGAAGATAATCAATAACGGCATCCAAAAGAGGCTGAACGCCTTTGTTTCGAAGGGAAGAACCCGCAAAAATAGGCACCAATTTATAAGCAATAACCGCTCTTCTTAAAGCGGCCTTTAATTCATCGTCGGAAATTTTATGGCCGTGAAGATATTTATCCGTAAGAGCATCATCTGTTTCAGAAATCTTTTCAATTAATTTATGCCTGTATTTTTCAGCTTCCGCCTTCATGTCTTCGGGAATATCCGTAATTTCAAATTTTGCTCCCAATTCGTCTCCGCCCCAAATATAAGCTTTCATTTCCATTAAGTGAACAATTCCCTTAAACGAAGACTCTACTCCTATTGGTAAAACCATAATCAGGGTATTCGCGCCGAGCCTGTCTTCGATTGACTTTACCGTTGCCAAGAAATCTGCTCCCAATTTATCCATTTTGTTAACAAAACAGAGTCTTGGAACATTGTATTTATCAGCTTGTCTCCAAACGGTTTCTGATTGGGACTGAACTCCTTCTTCCGCGTCTAAAACTGTGATGCCACCATCGAGAACTCTTAAAGAACGCTCAACTTCTGCGGTAAAATCAACGTGACCCGGAGTGTCAATAATATTTATTCGATAAGGATCTTCTTGCCCTGAGGAGCGAAGTGACGAATGGGTCCAAAATGCAGTTGTTGCGGCGCTAACAATAGTTATTCCTCTTTCCTTTTCCTGTTCCATCCAGTCCATTACAGTTGTTCCTTCGTCAATATCCCCTATTTTGTAGGTTTTTCCGGTATAAAAAAGAATGCGCTCGGTAGTTGTGGTTTTACCCGCGTCAATATGGGCAATAATGCCAATATTTCTTACTTTATCTAATGTTTTTTGTCTGTCTTCCGCCATAATAATTTAGTTATTAGTTGCTAGATACTAGTTATTAGTTTTGAGATTGGACTCAAAAAAACTCCCTCGTCCGCCGCTAAAGCGCTCCTTAAGGCGTGTTCGGATAGAACTGAAAAGCCTTAAGGCAAGCTTAGGCGGGCCGCACTCGGAAGCTAAATAAGTATAGCATAAATCTGAATGTGAATCTAGTGAATTAAAATCTGAAGTGCGAAAATGCGCGGTTTGCTTCTGCCATGCGAAGAACTGCGTCTCTTTTCTTAACAGCTGAGCCTTCGTTTTCTGCTGCATCTAAAAATTCAGCTGCCAATTTTTCCGGGAAAGTATGGTAATCCTTGTTAGAACGTGCTCTGGCGGCCTCCAAAATCCATCTTATTGCCAGAGATACTCTTCTTTCCCCTCTTACCTCTTGCGGAACCTGATAATTAGCTCCTCCGACTCTTCTTGACTTTACTTCAGTTTTCGGACCTACGTTTTGGATTGCCAAATCAAAAGTTTCCAAAGGATTTTTCCCTTTACTTTCCAATAATTTGAAAGAATCGTAAAAAACTTTTTGAGCAATGGTTTTTTTGCCGTCTTTCATCAAACTATTGATGAATTTGGTAACCAGCGCGCTTTGGTGAATTTTGTCGATTTCTGTTGCTCTTTTTTGTACTTTTTTATGACGCATATTATATTTTTGATGCTAGACGCTAGATACTGGATGTTGGATATTGAAGCTGGAAGTTTGAATATAGATATCGAGCTTCCAGTTTCCAGTTTCCAGATTCTAGGCGCTTGCTCCTCCTTCCGCTTCTACCGGTGCCGGTGCCGCAGAAGCTTCTGCCGTAGCTCCCGCTACAACTCTTGGAGTTCCGATAGCCCCTGATTTTTTAGCTCCGTACTTGCTTCTTGAAGATTTTCTTCCTTCAACTCCCATTAAATCAAACTTTCCGCGTACAATGTGATACTTGACTCCGGGCAAATCCTTAACCCTTCCTCCTCTTATCAAAACAATTCCGTGCTCGGAAAGACTATGACCCACTCCCTGAATGTAAGCCGTAACTTCCGTGCGGTTTGAAAGCTTTACCCTTGCCACTTTTCGAAGAGCCGAGTTTGGTTTTTTCGGTGTCATTGTTTTAACCAGCGTTACAACTCCTCTTTTTTGAGGAGCGGGAACGTTTGTGTAAATCCTGTCTTTTGCATTAAACAAACGCCTAAGACCTGTTGATCTAGTTTTTTTACTCTTTTTATGTCTGCCTTTTTTAGCAAGTTGTGATAATGTTGGCATAGTGGTTTATTATACCTCAATAGCTTCGGTGCTTTCAACCGGAATAAGACGCCCGATAATAACATTTTCCTTAAGCCCTACAAGCTTGTCTTCCGACCCATGCAAAGCCGCCTCGGTTAAGACTTTTGTTGTCTCCTGGAAAGAAGAAGCCGAAAGCCATGAATCGGAAAACAGTGACGATTTGGTTATTCCCAAAATTATTTGCCTTGCGGTTGCCGGCTCTCCGCCTTGAGACAAAACATCAGCATTCATTTCTTCAAATTTAGTCCTGGTTATAAAGTCTCCGGGAATAAAAGCCGTATCTCCGACTGTTTCAATAATAACCTTATCCGACATTTTTCTTAAAATTGTTTCAAAATGCTTATCGTTAATGCCGATTCCCTGGGATTCATAAACTTTTTGAGCTTCGTTTATTATATAGCGCTGGGCCGAAAGCAAGTCTTTAATCTTAATTATTTCTTTTGGATCTAGGTATCCTTGCGCAAGCTGTGTTCCAACCCCTATTTCGTCCCCATCCGAAACGCTTAAGGTTGAAGCAAGTGGAACAAAATACTCTCTTTCCTCAACGGGTTTTACTCTTTGGTTTTTAACTTTAATAATGTAGCCGTCGTCTGTTGTTTCAATACCAACTTTTCCTGCGGTATCCGAAATTGGCGAAAGATTTTTGGGAGTCCGCATTTCGAAAAGCTCTTCAACGCGGGGCAATCCTTGCGTAACGTCAGCCATTACAACTCCGCCGAAATGCTTAACACGCATGGTCAGCTGCGTTCCCGGCTCGCCTATACTTTGAGCCGCAATTACCCCGACAGGAACTCCCTTTTCTACGTTTTTCTTGGTTGAAAAATCCCAACCATAACACTTCATACAAATACCGTACTCAAGCTTACAGGTAATCGTACTCCTAACCGTGGCCTCCTCGACCTCTGCGTCTAATATTTGCTTTACTTTTTCTTCTGTTATTTCTTCCCCTGTCTTAACAATTTCCTTTTTGCTTTTCCTAGAAACTATATGCGTTGCCGCAAATCTTCCCAAAATTCTATCACCAAATGCCGCTGTTCTTTCCGGTTCGTTTTTCGAAATAACTATTCCGTCGGTTGTGCCGCAATCTTCGGCCCTTACGATTACATCATGAGAAACATCAACCAATCTTCTGGTTAAATAACCCGCATTTGCTGTTTTTAAAGCAGAGTCTGTAAGTCCTTTTCTTGAGCCGCGAGCACTCGCAACGTATTCAAAGATTGAAAGCCCTTGCCTAAAGTTAGATTTTATCGGAAGCTCAACGATTTTACCTAACGGATCAAGAATTAATCCTCTCATGGCGGACAGCTGTTTTAGCTGTTCTTTCCCTGCTCTTGCTCCTTCGGAATCAATAATAACCCTAATCATGTTTTCGGAAGTTAAGTTATTCCAGGTAATATTTGCCAATTCATCCGTTACTTTAATCCAGATTTCGTTAGATAATCTTTTTCTTTCGTCAATTGTAATAAGACCGTCTTGATAATCTTTTTCAACTCCGGAGACTTTTTCTTCCGCCTCACTAATCATTCCGTCTTTTTCTTTAGCCGTTACGTTGTCAAAAACCGAAACGGAGATTCCCGAAATTGTCGAACCGTAAAATCCAAGAGACTTGATGTTGTCAATAAGATTGGCAACTTCATCAGATGTGCAAAGAGAAATTGCTTTGGTAATAAGTTTTTTAATACTGGATGCTTTTACAACTTCGTTAACAAATCCTAGAACTTCGGGTAAATGCTCGTTAAACATTAACCTTCCGACTGTAGTTTCGATAACCCTACCGTTGACACAAACCTGTACTAATTCCCTTAATTCTATTTTCTTAAATTGATATGCCAAAAGCGCTTCGTGGAAACCGGTGAAAACCGAAAGCTGTGGTTTGTCTCTCATAGACTCATCAATGCTCGTTAAGTAAAATACTCCAACGGCCATTTCTTTATTCGGGAGAGTAATCGGACTTCCGTCGGCCGGTTTTAACAAATTACTCCTTGGCATCATAAGAGTAATTGCCTCTTCCTGGGCCTTAGCAGATAATGGAATATGAACTGCCATCTGATCTCCGTCAAAATCCGCGTTGTAACCTGCGCAAACGCAAGGATGTAAAGAAATTGCGCTTCCTTCGGTTAGTATCGGGTAAAATGCCTGGATACCAAGCTTGTGAAGTGTGGGTGCGCGGTTTAGAAGAACCGGGTGATTCTTGGTTATTTCTTCCAAGATATCAAAAACTTCCGGCGGTCTTTTTTCTATAAATCTTTTGGCGCTTTTTATGTTTGGAGCAAAACCTCTAACAATTACTTCACGCAGAACAAAAGGCTTAAACATTTCCAAGGCCATTTCCTTTGGCAGTCCGCATTGGGAGATATTAAGCTGGGGCCCTACAACTATTACGCTTCGTCCCGAATAATCAACTCTTTTTCCCAAAAGATTCTGTCTGAATCTTCCCTGTTTTCCCCTTAGCATGTCGGAAAGCGAGCGAAGAGGAGACGCGACAAACTGGCCCGTTCTCTGGGAAGCATCTATTAATGAATCGACAGATTCCTGAAGCATTCTTTTCTCGTTTCTTAAAATTATCTCGGGAGCTCCCAAGAAAATTAAATGTTTAAGACGGTTATTTCTGTTAATTACCCGTCTATATAAATCATTTAAATCGGAAGTGGCAAAACGTCCGCCGGCAAGCTGAACCATTGGCCTTAAATCCGGAGGAATAACCGGTAATACGGTAAGAACCATATTGCTTGGTGAAACTCCGGCCTCTCTCATTGATTCAATAAGCCTTAATCTTTTTATAACTTTTAAGTATTTTTGGCCTTTTGATTTATCCGCTTCATGGCGAAGAGTAAGAATAAGAGCTGCCAAGTCAATTTTACTTACCAATTCCAAAAGCCCTTCCGCGCCGGTTTTAATTTTAAAAAAGACGGGAATGTCGTATTCCAAAATTTTGTAATATTCGTCTTCGGACAAAACGCTTCCGATTTTTAAGCTTTTTAGCAGTTTAGAAAGAGCATCAGATATTTCATCTATTTTTTTGCTTTCTGCCTCAAATCTTTCATTGAGCCTTGCGACTTTTTGTCTTTTTTGAAGCTCCAATTCCTGCGTAATTAAATTTTTTTGCTCTCCTTTTACCTTAACTCCTTTTACGCCTTTTTTCTTTTCCGACAGTTCTTTGTC
>JAMCZC010000012.1 GCA_023485865.1 Patescibacteria group bacterium
CTCTTTGGGAAGTGGTGTAATAAATTATTTTGGTCACTAACTTTATGGTAAGAAGTATAAATATTTTTGTCAATAGAATCCAACTTCTATCTTCTAATTTCAAGTTCTAATTTCCAGCATCTAGCGTCTAACCTTAAAGTTTTTAAATCTCTTGCTTTCAAAGAAAGGTTCTATTATAATGTAGCAATTACACACATTCGGATATTATCCCTGAGTAATAAAGCCTCATCCGAATGGCGGAATAAGGGATAAATTTATGAGAGAAATAACACTTGAAGAGCTTTTAGAAGCAGGATGTCATTTTGGCCATCAGGTAACTCGCAGTAACCCAAAGGCCAGGGATTTTGTATTCGAAGCCCGCGACAACATCCATATTATTGATTTAGCCAAAACAAAAGAGGGTCTGGAAGAAGCCGGCGTTTTTATTAAGGAATTGGCGCAAAAGGGCGGAAATCTATTAATAGTAGCTACAAAAAGACAAGCTCAAGGAATTATACAAGACCAGATAAAAAGAGTAAAGGATATGTTCAATACTGTAGGAAAAGCCCCAAATGATGGCCTATTCTATGTTACAAATAGGTGGATTGGCGGAGTTTTAACCAACCTTTCCGAAGTCTCCAAAAACTATCAAAAGCTAAGCGACTTAAAAGAAAAATTGGTAAGTCCGGAAGAAAAAGCGAAATATACAAAAAGAGAAATAGGTTTATGGGAAAAAGAAAAACAAAGATTGGAAGCTTTATATGGCGGTGTCGCAGAATTAAAAGAAAAACCCGACGCAATGTTTATTATTGATTCGCATTTGGAAGACCCGGCAGTTAAGGAAGCAAGAAATATGGGGGTTACAACGGTTGCGATTGTTGATACCAATGCCGACCCGCACATAATTGATTATCCGATTCCTGCCAATGATGATGCCGTAGGTTCTATAGAGCTTATTTCTGCCTACATAATCGATGCCTGGATTGAGGGGAGAAAAGTTTTTGAAGCAAATACCCGGAAACAGGCGGAAAAAGAAACTAAATTGAGCGAAGCGAAATCCGCCTCCGGCGGAAAAGATAAAAAAACGGAAGCAAAAGCTCCGGAGAAAACCAAGAATAAGTCAAAACTCAAAAAAGAAACAAAAGCAAAGAAAAAGTAAATTTCTAATTTCTAATTCTTAATTTCTAATCAATTTTTAATGATTAATGTTTTAAATTTAAAGCGTTTAGATTTGAATAAAAATTAAAAATTTAGAATTTAAAATTAATTTATGCCGGACATTAAATTACTTAAACAATTAAGAAAAGAGACATCCGCAAGTATTGCAGATTGTAAAATTGCTTTGGAAGAGTCGGGCGGCGATTATAAAAAAGCATTAGCGTGGCTTAAAAAAAGAGGCATTGAAAAAGCCGAAAAAAAAGCAGACAGGGTTACTTCGCAGGGGTTAGTTGAAGCTTATGTTCACCAAAATGGCAAAGTGGGAGTTCTAGTCGAGGTTTTATGCGAAACGGATTTTGTCGCAAGGACGGATGAATTTAAAAGTTTATGCCACGAGGTGGCAATGCAGGTTGCCGCAATGAATCCAAAAAACGTTGAAACTCTTTTAAAACAAGAGTATATTAGGGATAGTTCTCTTACAATCGAAGATTTGGTAAAACAAAGCATTGCAAAGTTTGGTGAGAATATAATGATAAAACAGTTTATAAGATTTGAAATTTAATTTCGGAATTTTTGAAGTTGGAAATGAGAAGTTGGATTTTGACTCTTTGAAATCAAGAAATCTTGAAATCGAGAATTCAAGTTCAAGGATATATCACTTCTAACATCTAGAAATCTATATAATAAGCATATGAATTTGGATATTGCGAAGCAGCAGATGGCAAAGGTTATTGAGGTTTTAAAAACCGATCTTTCCACCGTCAGAACAGGCAGAGCCACACCTTCCCTTGTTGAAAATATAACAATTAATGCTTACGCCGGAACCGCAAAAATGAGAGTTGTTGAGTTGGCCCACGTTAGCGTTTCCGATTCCCAAACGCTTCTTGTTACCCCATTTGACAGCACAATCATCGGTGAGATTCAAAAAGGCATACAGGAGGCAAATATTGGTTTTACTCCAAGTATTGACGGAAACGTTATTAGGATTTCCATACCGCTTTTGTCCGAAGAAAGAAGGCAGGAATTGGTTCATTTGGTAAATCAAAAGTTGGAAGGCGGAAAAATTCAAGTGAGGCAAATAAGACACGAAGCAATGGAGCAGATAAAAAAACAGCTGGGCGACAAAGAAATTTCCGAAGATGACTCGGTCCGTTTAGAGAAAGAAGTGCAAAAATTAACCGATGATGTAATTCTAGACATTGACCTCTTGGGCAAGAAAAAAGAAGAAGAACTAATGCAAGTATAACTTGCAATTTTCAGTTTTTAATTTTCAATTTTCAATCAAGCATCAATTCTTCTATTTTCAAATGTTTGATGATTAATTCATTGAAAATTCATTGTAAATTAGAAATTGTGAATTGAAAATTATCCCGGATTAATGTAAGCTATACCCCTATGCCGTTAACAATAATTATCTTTTTGATAATTCTAAGCGTACTTGTTCTGATTCATGAGTTGGGACATTTTATTGTCGCAAAACTGCTAAAAATTAAAGTTGAAGAATTCGGATTTGGCCTTCCGCCACGGGCTTTTGGCATCAAAAGAGGAGAAACGGTTTATTCCATAAATTGGCTTCCGATTGGCGGATTTGTCAAGCTTTACGGCGAAGACGAAGCGGGAAGCGGCAGGCCGCAAGTCAAAAGTCAAAAGTTAAAAGTCAAAAACCTGGATAGAACTTTTTTTGCAAGACCTGTTTGGCAAAGGGCTTTAGTTGTTGCCGCCGGAGTTTTTATGAACTTTGCTCTGGCAGTTGTAATTATTTCCTATTTATTTTCGGTTGTCGGAGTTCCCGTCCCCGGAGATAAAGTAAGCGTTTCCGAAATCGTAAAAGGTTCACCCGCAGAAATTTCCGGGTTAAAGCCCGGGGATACAATCGAGTCTATAAACAGCATTAAGATTACAAGTTCCAGCCAGCTTATTTCTTACACTAAAGAACACCTGGGGGAAAAGCTCACTCTCAAAATCAGAAATCAGAAATCAGAAATCAAAAGCATTGAGGTTACGCCTAGAAAGGAATATCCTGTAAATCAGGGGCCGATGGGAGTTGCAATCTCGCAAAGCTATTCGATAGTTAAGTATCCCTGGTATAAAGCACCGTTTGTGGGGACTTGGGAGGCGCTGAAACAGTCTTACGCAATTGTTTTAGGTCTTGGAAGCCTGGTTGTTAATTTATTTACCAAGGGAGCTGTTCCGCAGGGAGTGGCAGGGCCGGTCGGAATAGCGCAATTAACCGGAATATTTTGTTCAAACATCAACAGCTGTTTGTCATTTGCAGGAATGCTTTCTTTAAATTTGGCAATTCTTAATGTTTTACCTATTCCCGCGCTTGACGGGGGAAGGTTGTTTTTTATAATAATTGAAGCGGTAACCAGAAGAAAAGTTAATCAAAAAGTAGAAGGTTATGCGCACGCGGTTGGGATGGCAGTTTTACTCGGGCTCATTGCACTAATAACGCTTCATGATTTAATCAGGGTTTTTACCGGCCAGCCGATACTTCCGAAGTAATAATGCTTAAGCAGGGAATAAACATTATAAAGGTTAAAAATCCAAAAGAAGGGTTTGAGGTCTGCAAGAATCTTCTCTACAAAAATGTTTCCAAAACTTCGGTCCTTTTTCTTTCCGGCGGTTCAACTCCCAAATTTCTTTACGAAATCTTGGCCAAAGAACAAAAACTAAGCGTTGGCGCCGTTGCAATGGTCGACGAGCGGTACATTACCAGTTCAAAAATCATCCCGATTAAATCGGGACAAAAATCAAAAATCGGCGGTTCATTGGAAGGAACGAACGAAAAAATGATAAGCGATACGGGACTCGTTTCTTATATTGAGAATCACGCGCGATTTTATCCAATTCTTCAAAAAAACGAAAATATTGAAGGTACCGCTTTACGGTATGATGATACAGTCAGGTATTTGTTCAATTATTTCCGAAAAAGCGTTGGAATTTTAGGGATTGGAGCAGACGGGCATACGGCCGGCTTATCGGCCGGAATTGATAATTCAGAGTTCATAATTCAAAATAAAAGCGACCTTGTGACGAGTTTAAATAATTTCCCCGGAGAATATAAAGAACGCATCACCTTAACTTTCCTGGGGCTTTCAAAATTAGATTTAATAATAGTCTTGGCTTTCGGTAAAGAAAAAAATAAAGCGCTTAAGCTAACATTCAAAGAAGGTTCGGTTGAAGAAGTTCCGGCAAGATTTTTACTGCAAAAAGGGATTGCCGAAAAAACAATTTTAATCACCGACCGGAGCATTTAATTTTAAGTTGTCTAGGACCCGATACATAACGTACAGTTGATAGTTTTTGAAGCAACGCGCCAGCAATGATTGCCTTCCGGAAGAGGAGAATGTCTTACAAATTGCCCGGGGGTAGGTTCATAACTGTCTTTAATATCTTCCGGCGCATCTTCTGTACCCCCCGATTTAATCGGAGTCAAGATAGTACTTTATATTTTAAACTCAGAGTTTTATAATGTTTTCATGGCTACTTCAATTTTACCCGGCACAAGTCCTTTTATAATGGCAATCTTTGGCGCTACAGGTGATCTGGCCCAAAACAAATTAATCCCCGCGCTTTTTTCTCTTTACAAAAATAAAAGTTTGCCGGAAGATTTTTTTATAATCGGTTTCTCAAGGCGGGAATTTACAAAAGAAGCATTCCATGATTATTTTCAAGAGCAAAAAAACAATAAGGCTTGGAAAGAATTTTCAAGCCATCTTTTGTATCAATCGGGAAGTTTTGAGGATGAAAAAGGATATAAGGAGCTTGATAAGAAACTTTTGCAGATAGATAAACAAATCGGAGCATGCGTTACCAGATTTTTCTATTTGGCAACGCCTCCCGATCATTACCAAACAATATTAAACAATCTGGTTTCTACTAAGTTATCGGAAGGCTGCGGGCATCCTTCGGCAAGCTCAGGACAAGCGAACAGCTGGACAAGGATTATTATTGAAAAGCCTTTTGGGAAAGATTTGGAAACCGCAAGAAATCTTGATAAAAAATTAGCGGAAATTTTTGAGGAAAAACAAATTTTTAGAGTAGACCATTATTTAGGCAAAGAAACGGTTCAGAATATGTTGGCGTTCAGATTTGCCAACGGAATATTCGAACCTGTTTGGAACAAAAACCTCATAGATCATGTGCAGATTACGTGGGCAGAAGAGAGCGGGATTGGAAAACGCGGAAAGTTTTTCGATGGGGTTGGAATTTTGCGGGATGTTTTTCAAAATCATCTAATGCAGCTTATCGCCGCAGTCGCAATGGAACAGCCGAAAAGCTTTACAAAAGAAGACTTAAGGGGTGCGAGGGCAAACGTTATTGGTGCAATTACATACGCTAATGAAGAAAAGCCAATTGTAAAAGGGCAGTACAAGGGATACAGAAGCGAAAAAGACGTTTCGCCTGATTCAAAAACGGAAACTTTTATAGCCACAAAGCTTTTTATAAATACGCCAAAGCTGGAAGGAGTGCCGTTTTATGTTAGGGCAGGCAAGAAGATGAAGAAGAATTTGGTTGAAATTTCGGTTGTTTTTATTCAGACTTGCCATATCCTCTTTAAAGAGTACGGATGTCCGGAAATCGGCAATGTTTTAACTTTTAGAATTCAGCCAAACGAGGGGATAGATTTACGCTTTATTGCAAAAACTCCGGGTTCAAAGCTTAGTTTGCAGCCTGTGAACATGAAATTTGGCTACAAAGATGATTTTGGGACAAGCGGGTTAGAAGCGTATGAGAAGGTTCTTTTGGATATTTTTGCGGGCGACCAGATGCTTTTTAATAGAAGTGATGAGTTGGAAAGTTCGTGGGAATTGATAACAGGAATTTTGGATAAATGGAAGCAGGAAAAAGACGGGATTCAGGTTTACAGCCAAGGGGCTTGGGGGCCCGGGGAGGCAAACGAGTTGATAGAAAAAGACGGGAGAAAGTGGCTTGTATAGCATGACTATTGCAGTATTGGGACTAGGAACGGACCGAAGGGAGTTCGCCTGCAAGCGAAGCGGACAGGCGAGGAGGTAATAAATGAAGATAGCCATTTTAGGTTTAGGAAAGATGGGCAGCCGAATTGCTCAAAAACTTTATGAAGAGGGACACAAAGTATTTGTGTGGAACAGATCAAAAACTCCTATCGAGGAGCTTGAATTAAAAATTAAAAATTCCCCAGCCTCGACAAGCGAAGCGGGGCGGGCAAAATTGAAAATTACAGATCAAAACTTCAGAATAGCGGAAAATATAGAAGATTTAGTAAGCAGGTTAAGAAGTCCACGAGTAATCTGGTTAATGCTGCCCGCGGGTGAAGCAACACAAGCCGTTCTTGATAAAATCTCAAAATATCTTAAAAAAGGAGATATTGTTATTGACGGAGGTAATGCGCATTTTCGCGATACCCAAAAAAGATTTGAAGAATTTGGAAAAATTGGAGTTGAATTTTTGGGAATTGGTGTAAGCGGAGGAATTTCAGCGGAAAAAAATGGATTTCCGTTAATGGCTGGCGGAGCAAAAGCAGCTTATGAATATATAAAACCAATTCTTGATTCGTTGGCAAAGCCTAACGGTGGGCACGAATATTTTGGAACGGGCGGAGCGGGACATTTTGTAAAAATGGTGCATAACGGAATCGAGTACGGAACAATGCAGTCTTTAGGTGAGGGCTTTGAGGTTTTAGAAAAATCCAAATATAAATTTGATCTGTTAAAAGTTGCGCGACTTTGGCAAAAGGGAACTTTGGTATCGGGTTTTATGCTGGATAGGGCTGTAGAGGTACTGAGTGAAAATCCCGAGCTTTCGGGAATTGTAGGTTCAATAGAAGAATCGGGAGAAGCGCGTTGGACAATTGAGGAGGCTAAAAAAGAAGGTGTAGAGGCGGAAATTAT
>JAMCZC010000024.1 GCA_023485865.1 Patescibacteria group bacterium
AAACAGTCCAATCTGAAGCTCCGAATGTTCCACCAGTAATTGTTAAGCTCCCATCTGGATTAACTGTTCCAATAACTGTATAGCTATAACTAGTTTCAGCATAAGTAGCCGTAAAAGTAAAAGTATTTCCAGTTACAGTTCCAGTGCCTGTTTCATTATAGATATATGGTGACGCACCAGCTGGATATCCCCCAATTACAGTTAAATCTGAACCTGTCTGGGTAAGAGTTATATCGTGGACATATGTCCCCCCATATAAACTAAAAAGGTAGGAACCTGCTAAGTTTACTGAACAAGTGTCTGACGTTGCTATGGCATTAAATTCAGCATAGCGCTGTAAGCCATACGCAGTGTATCCAACTTCACCAGTTGTTTTTGGCATGGATTTTCCAGCTGCGAAGGCGGAAACAGCAACTGCTCCTAGTATTAATACTCCTGCTGCGCTTCCTACTAAAAATTTTTTAAACATTATATTCACCTCCTTCCTGTTTTAAGAATTAAGAGTCATGAATTATGAATTACGAATAAGCGGGCAAAAGTTATAAGCAAAAACTACTCCTTTTGTTTTATATTGTCAAGACAGCAAAAATTTTTTGATGATAGACATTTGACGATAGACAATGGGGGCTAGAAGTTTGACAAAACAAGTATGAATCTGCAATGCTAATTTTATGGAGCTAATAAGGGGGCTTGCCCTCCCGAAGCTTTAGCGAAGGGGGGTGAGGAAATTGAAAAAAATAGAAAAATACTTTGCAAAACACGTCTATTTTAACTCTTTGGCTCATTTAATAGGCGGTATAGGAATAGGGGCTTTAATAACAAACAGCTTCTTAAATCCCCATCCAGTAAGATACGGACTGGCGTTATTGGTTTTAGCGTTGCTGTTTCACGTTTACGCTTATTATCAAAAATAAGAGAGGGTATCGCTTTTCCTATTTGCCTTCGGCGTATTCTTTTAGAGGGCCAAGATAATACTCTTTCCAGCCTTTATCTATATCGTCGTATTCATTGTCCGGAACATTTTCGTGCAGCAAGCTAAGTTTTGTGGAATTTCCCAGTTTTTGAAGTTTAAATGTGACAATCGAAGGCTCTTCCCACTTCCCCCCGTACCATTCCTGAACCAGTTTTTTAAATCTCTCTACCTCGATGTTTGTGCCGTGAATATCCCCTCCCCAAAGGGAAAATTTTGTCCCCTCTTTATCGTCCATTTTTGCCGGTCCGCCTCCCCAATTATTAATATTTCGAGGATTAACCAAAGCTTCCCAAACTTTTTCTATCGAAGCGTTAATGCGGTAATCCTGAATAATTGTCTTCATAAACCGATATAAAACTATTATACTCCTTCTATTTTATTCACTTGGCTTCTGTAAAGACAAAACGGACAAGTTGGGCTTGAGTCGGGCATATCTTTTTCCAAAACTGCTATGGCTTTTTCGATTCTTTTAGCCGTGTTTTCGGGATTTCCCGTAAGTTTTTGAACATGCATTATCATCGGAAAACCGTCGTGGAGCTCCTCGCTTAAATCGGGAAAAAAGTAAAGCAAAAAGCCAACGCCTGTTACTTTATACTTATTTTCCCGGATTAAAAATACGTAATCGTCAATTTGCGACTGATATGCTTCCAGTACTTCTTTTTCGCGCGGATCCGAACTTGCGGTTTTAAAATCAATGGGGGTTAACTCGCCTTTTTCGTTTTCCAAACATTCATCTAATCTTCCCCAAAACCCATATTTGTCATTAACCCTAAAATAATACTTTTCGACAAATGGGCTTTGCAGTTTTCCCTGGAACTTGCCCTCAACTATCGGAGGGAATTGGCCTAAAACCCGATATTTTTCAAAATAATTCTTAATTACGGCGTCAAACCTGTTAGCCAAACGCGAAACAATTCCCTCGGGCTGTCTTACTCCCTTTTTGTACTGAAGCCAAAAACACTTGGGGCATCTTTCCAAAACCTCAAGCCCGGTGTGGGAAAGCCAAATTCTGCCGTCTTTACTCATTAGGTTTATTATACCAAATAAAACTTGTTAAGAAGCAGGGATTTCGCAAAAATTTCTAAGCTAGAAGTAAACC
Organism: Patescibacteria group bacterium; assembly: GCA_023485865.1. Classification (GTDB taxonomy): domain Bacteria; phylum Patescibacteriota; class Microgenomatia; order Levybacterales; family UBA12049; genus JAMCZC01. The sequence continues at coordinate 2,073 of JAMCZC010000024.1, forward strand.
GCCGGGACTGCTTGTAGTGTTTATTTATAGAAAGGCCCCCTATATAAACCGCTTGACAAATACTATATTAAAGCTCTACGCTGATAGATGTGGCTATTAAAGAATTAATACGACAACCTCTCGTAGCTTTAGTTGGAGCCGGCAGGACTGAACATAGGCCCGTTAGACATTCTGTTGACGCGGATAACAGTGTAGCATTTACTAGAAGACGAAGATTTGCAGAGCTTACCCGAAAACACCCCACCTCGTAGCTTATTAAATGACTCTTTTTATCTCTGTTTTATCCTCTTTATCCTCCACGTCATAGCCTAATTTCTTAATTTTGCCGCGGAGCTGGTCGGCAAGATGGAATCTTTTTTGCTTTCTTAGTTCGTCTCTTTCTTTTACCAATTCTAAAACTTGTGGCGGAATTTCGTCTGCCGTTAGTTTTTTCTTAGCTCCTGAAAGCTTAAGCCCTAAAACCTTATCGAACTTAAAAAGACTTTCTGCTTTGGCAGAAGTCGGATAATCGGATTTTACCAATTCCCACATCACAGCCAGCGCTTTTGGCATATTCAAATCCTCATTTATGGCTTCGAGAAATCTTTCTTCAAACTCCGCGCAACCGACTTCCGGCTTATCCCAAGTTGAAACCTCTTCCTTTAAGTTATTCAAAGCATTCTGCGCTCCTTCCAAAGCGTCCAAGGTAAAATTCATCTCCTGCCTGTAATGGGTCTGTAAATAAAGATATCTTAATGAAAGGGGTTCAAATTCCTGTTTTTCCAGTTCGGAAAGTGTAAAAAAATTGTGTAAAGATTTGCTCATTTTTTTGCCGTTGACAAGAACGTGCGCGCCGTGCACCCAGTATTTTACAAATGGGCTTTCCCCTGTTTTAGCCTCACTTTGCGCAATTTCGTTTTCGTGGTGAGGAAAAATTAAATCTACTCCGCCAAGATGCAAGTCAATCTTATTTCCTAAAATTGACTGCGACATAACCGAGCACTCGATATGCCAGCCCGGCCGCCCTTTTCCCCAGGAAGAATCAAAGCCAACCTCGTCTTCTCCGACAGTTTTCCACAAAGCAAAATCCTGGACGTCTTCTTTCGTATATTCGTCGGATAAAATTCTGGTACCGGTTTTTAATTCCCGCTTTTCAACTCCGGAAAGCTTACCGTAACCTTTGAATTTTGAGATATCAAAATAAACCGAGCCGTCTTCTTCCGCGTACGCAAACCCTTTTCGAACTAAATCCTGAACGTATTCAATCATTTTCTTAACGTATTCCGTAGCTTTTGGCTGAACTTGCGGTTTTTCTATATTTAATTTTTGCGTATCCTCAAGAAAATATTCTGTAAATTCTTCAGAGATTTGTCCGATAGTTGCCCCCTTTTCTTTTGCTCTTTTGATAATTTTGTCGTCAATATCTGTAATATTTTGGACTGTTTGAACTTGGAAGCCGTTGTATTTTAGCACTCTTTGCAAAATATCGGAAAAAACAAAAGTTCTTAAATTCCCTATATGCATATAGTCATAAACCGTCGGTCCGCAGGTATACATAGTAACTTTTGGCGGATTTTGAGGTTCAAATTCTTCTATTTGTTTTGATAAAGTATTAAAAATTCTTAACATTATCCGCTTACTCCTCTAAATTTTTCCGCTGTTTGCTGGGCTCTTTGGACAGCTATTGGCGCCGGCTTTTTAGCCTCTTTTTGCTGCAAATCCCGCGTCTCCTGTTTTTTCTCTTTTTCGACTTTTTCCGCCGGCCGTTCTTCTCGCTTAGCTTTTTGACCCTGAATCAGAGGCTGGTAATAAACCTCGTCGTGCAATTTTTGCCTTATGCTTGCCAACTTTGCTTGTTCTTCAGGCTTAGGGTGAGACTTGGCTGATGCGGGATTTTGAGGATTTTGAGAAGATTGAGGATTTTTTGCGTTTTGAGGTTTGGATGGAGCGTATAGCTCTTTTACCAATTCTTCTGTTTGGGCTTTATCACTTACGGTTTGCTGTTGGTCGGAAACAGCGGCATTAGCTTCATTTGCGCCGGTTTGGTTCCCCGAATCTCCCGCAATTTGCCCTACCGCAGTTTTTACAACTCCCGTAACAGTAGAAACCGCTTGCTTAGCGGTCTTTTGCCCTTTCTCTATTGTTTCTCCTAAAATATCATTCGGATTCATAAATTAATTAGAAATTAAGAATTAGAAATTAGAAATTTAATAACTACTCCTTCCTTCCATTGCCCTTTGCAAAGTTACCTCATCAGCATACTCCAAATCCGCTCCTATCGGAAGACCCCTGCCGATCCTCGTAATTTTGACATTTGAGTTTTGAGTTTTGAGTTGTTTTGCAATGTACATTGCAGTTGCCTCCCCTTCCATCGTCGGATTTGTGGCCAGTATCACTTCTTTTACTTTTGCCTGCCCGCCAGTGCCAGGCTTTGGCAGGCGGGAGTTTTGAGTTTTGAGTTTTGAGATAAGTTGGCTTATGTAAATTTCGTCAGGGCCGATATTGTTTAGAGGGTCAATCTTACCGTGTAAAACGTGATAAATTCCCTTATATCTGCCGCCTTTTTCAAGCGCAATAACGTCTAAAGGCTGTTCTACAACGCAAACAACCGAATGGTCTCTTTCCAAATTACTGCAAATATCGCAGGGGTTAGTCTCCCCAATCATAAAACAATTTGAACATAAAATTGTATCTTTTTTTAGGTTTTGTAGCGCACTGGCAAACCTATCCAATTCGCCTTGTGGAACGTGCAAAAGATAAAAAGTCAGTCTTTGGGCGGTTTTTTGCCCAACGCCCGGCAGCCTTTCAAAAGACTCTATTAAATTTTGTATTGCCTTAGGAATAATCATATTTTAATTTTAAATTTTAAATGAATATTTAATGTTTTAATTTTAAAAATTTGAGCTTTGGATTTAATTAGAAATTAAGAATTAGAAATTAGAAATTTTTTAAACCCTCTGCAATTACTTTACTGACAGATATTATTTCGAGTTTACTAAAGTGTTTATCTTTAGGAATAAAGATTGTGTCCGTAACAAAAACTTTTTCCGCTTCTAAATTTTCTAAAAGTTCTTTTGCATTTTCCGAAAAAACAGCGTGTGTTGCAAAAACAAAAATCTTTTTTGCTCCGTTTTTAAGCAAAATTTTCTCTGCCGCAACTATTGTTCTGCCGGTTGAAATCATATCGTCAACAATAATTGCCGTCTTTCCGCTAACGTCCCCCTCCATTGAGGAATCGCTGATATCCCCCGTTTGCAAATCCCTGTTTTTTTCAATAGTCGCATAGGGCATATTGTCTAAACTTTCCGACAGCATTTTTATCCTTCTTATTCCGCCCATATCGGGAGAAACCAAAACGAATGATTGACGATTTATGATTGACGACCCGCCTGCAACGCTTGCGCTAGCATTGCGGGCAGGTTTATGATTTACGACAGTATCAAAGGCGCGGGGAGTTTTTCCGCGAGAGGATGTTTTCATTAGAGTCGCCGCAGGCGACCGTGCCCCGAGTCCCGATGTCCATCGGGACGCAGGGGTGCTTGCATCTGAAAACTCATCGAGTCGGGAAGACGACCTCAGCGCCGAACTGGAAAGAACGTCATTCGAAAAGCGTGACTGCCGACTGACGATTTCTCTTATTTTATCTGCAAATAAATCTAATGCAGACAGATGCAAAACCGGAATTGTAAAAAGCTCCGGAACTTTTATGGAATGCAGATCAAAAGCAACAAGCTTATCGGCTCCAACCCTTTGCAAAGTTTGGGCAATAACTTCCAAAGATACCGCTTCCCCATCCCTGAAAATATGGTCCTGCCTTTCATAGCCTAAATAAGGAACAACCGCCGTAATTTCGGAAGCTCCGCTTCTTATTAAAGCGTCTATAATAAAGAAAAGCTCCATGTAATTTTGGTCGGGAGGAGTACTTGTTGATTGCAAAACAACAACTTTCTCATCTACAACTTTGTCAACAACCCTTATCCGTCTTTCGCCGTCGGGAAAAACGGAAATTTCCAATGGAGACACCTCAATCCCCAATTCTTTTGCCGTTCTTTCGGCTAATGGTTTATTTGAACTGCCGCTGAAAATCTTCATAAATTATTTACAGGATGAATAAATTTATTGACCTCCGCCCAAAAGGCCTCCCAACCCTCCCTGCATTTGCGAAAGTTTTTTGGCCGCAACTTCTTGCGATTTCTTAATTGCTTCATTAACTGCTTCTTTTACGTCGTTGTCGCCTTTTCCGTTAACTTTTATCTCCTTAATTTTTTGGTCTCCGGTTATAACAATTTCAACGCCGTTTTTCTCAACGTTTACCTCTTCTCCTTGCAGTTCTCTTTGAATTTGCATTGCCTGATCCCGCATCTTTTTTAAATCACCCAACTGTGAAAATGGATTATTCATAACACATTCACCTCCTCCAAGTTAAATCATAAATTCTAATTACTTAAATATTTAAAATTTTTGATATTTGAATTTTGATATTATTTAGAATTTAGAAATTAGTGCTTAAGATCTTAGCACTACTGATATTATAGCTCTATCTCCGGTAATTTCCGACATAACACCTTCTATTATCCTTCTGGTTTTTGCCTCTTCCAATCTCTCTTTGTGAAATTTATAGCTTGTTTCTATTATAAGCTTTTTATCTTTATAACTTTTTATCGAACACCCTCTTAATACTCCCGCGATTG
>JAMCZC010000039.1 GCA_023485865.1 Patescibacteria group bacterium
TGAGTAGGCTGAGATACATCGGTAACACTTTTGAACTAGAATAGTAAGTTCAAGAGGAGGTGAATAACCGATGTACAAAGAGAAATGGAAAAACTATTTCTTTCCAACAAAACCAATAGAGATTCCTAAGAAATGGATTCTTCTAAGAAGTATCTGTAAGGATACTCTGTCTTTAAAAGCACAGGAAAAACTTGAATGGATAATTTTCTACCAGACCATTGCCAAAAAGAACGCTTTGTATACAGCCATCTATTTTGGCATCAGTCCCAAAACCCTGCATAAATGGATTGGCAGATTTAATGAGAAGAGTTTGTATTCTCTTGAGGAACAATCCCGTAGGCCACAAAAACTCAGAGGTTGGATGGTAACTAAAGAAGAAGAAGCAAATATTATTGCACTGCGCAAAAAGAACATGGAATATGGCAAGAAAAAACTTAAGGTTTTATACAAAAGAGAATACGGCAGGAGTGTCTCAACCTGGAAGATTGAGAGAGTAATTAGAAAATACAACCTTTATCCGGATAAGGTAAAACATGATTATCAGGTTGAAAAAAGAAAGAACCTTAAGGCTAAAATCAGAATCAATACAGTTAAAGAGCAGTTAAAACAAATTAGGGAGTTTGGCTTCCTCTGGCACATAGATGCAATTATCATCTGGTGGTATGGACAAAGAAGAGTTATCTTCACCGCGGTTGAGGATATCACAAAGATTGCTTTTGCCAGAGTTTACAAAACCAATACCAGCGGGTTTTCGGAGGATTTCCTAAAGCGCCTTATGTATTTAACCGAAGGCAAGATTAACATTATGCACCAGGATAACGGGGGTGAATTCCAGGGAGCGTTTGAAAGAGCATGTGAAACCCTTGGAATCCTGCAAATCTACTCAAGACCACATACTCCCAAAGACAACCCTTCCCTTGAGAAGTTCAACGCCACAATTCAAAGAGAATGGCTGGCTTTATCAGAGGTAGGGCTTGATGATGTTAATGAAGCAAACAAAGATTTAACTAAATGGCTTATGAAATACAATTCCTACCGTCCTCATCAAGCCCTTGATTACAAAACTCCTTTAGAGTATGCTCAAGAAAACTTTTTTCAAGTCTTACCGATGTGGTCAGCCAGAACAAGTAATTGACATTGTTTTTATCAAGAGTTATATTAAGTTTATGAGCGGTGAGTCTACATCGGAACAAATTACATCAGAACAAAGAGATAGAGAAGCACAGATAGGTCGCCATTACGATATAGCAACAAATCCTAAGATAAACATAAGGGTTAGGAATGCATCGGCAGAAGCACTAAGTATTTTAAAAAAGGCTGTTGGTAATGAAAATTACGTGGGGATAATAGGTAGAAGGTTATTTAAAAAAACTTGACGGTATAGTCTTAATACCTCTGTAATAATGAAATTTTTAAAGACTGCTTTAATATACGGGTTTTTACTTTGGATAATTCCTTTTGTTATTTCTATTGCAATTTTCCCGCTTAAAAAAACCGACCCCGCTTTTTTCCAATCTTTATTAGGTGTTTTCTCAATTACATTAGCAGTAATACTTACTATTCATTATTTTCGTAAAACCCAAGGTAATTTAAGGGAGGGGATTTTTTTAGGGTTTACACTTTCAGTTATCAGCTGGTTTTTTGATTTTCTCTTCTTTATCTGGGGACCAATTAAAATGCCGCTTGATGCCTATATTAAAGAAATTGGTATTGGTTATTTACTCTATCTGATTATTGCTGTCGGCTCTGGGTTTTTGTTAGAAAACAAGCCTAAATCTTCTCTAACAAAGTAATATCATCAAAAGTGCATTGATCAATTTTTAGCTCCAAGACTTTTTTATATTTTTCTAATTTAGTATCCTTTAGGTGAGTATGTGTTAGAAAATTATTTTCGTGCATAATTTTTACAAGGTTATCCGACCAATAATCCAAAGCAATATGAAAAACGTTTGCTCCGGTTAATTTTGCATAAGAAACGAATAATTCTTCGATAAATTCTCTTGTCATCCAATCGGAGAGGAGTTTTTCATCAAAAATTAAACCTACTTTTTCGTTAGGGAATTCTTTTTTTATGTAGGGGAAAAGTGGTAAAATGCTGGAAGTAATTTCGAAGTCTTTAGGTTTATATTTTCTAATCAATCTTTCGGTCTGAATAATACATTTTGGATCCAGAGCTTTTATTTCTATCTCCAGTCTTCCTTTTTGTCCGAATTGTTTTAAGACTTCTTCTAAAAACGGATATTGTTTATTTTCGTCAAATAAATAATCGTGGACAACGATTACATTGCCATCTCTGTCTAAATGAATATCCAATTCTACCCCGCCGGCGCCTTTTTCAAAAGCAGATTCGAAAGCCGCAATGGTATTCTCCGGAAAATTTACAGTGTCCCCGCGATGCGCAATTAATATCGGTTTCATAATTTATATTTTAGCAGATTGAGGCAAAAGTGTTATAATTTCCAATATGACACAAGATTTTTACGATAAAGTAGCGAAAAAGTTTGGAAATTACCACACTGCTGCAAGAATTGTATATGAATTTCCAAATGGAGAACCGGAGAAAATTTTTAAAGAAAAGCTTTTAAAAGCAAGCGGTAAAAATAAAGTGGTATTGGATGTTGGCTGTGCAGACGGAAGATTTACTCTTTCCATTGCGCCAAATTTTAAAAAAATAATTGCAATTGATACTTCTAAAGGAATGCTTAAAGCTGCGGAAAGAAATAAAAAAGCAGCAAAAGTAAAAAATGTAGATTTTGTGTATCAAGACGTTCATAAAATTAATTTTCCTAAAGATTTTTTTGATGTTATTTACGACAGGAGGGGCCCCGATGACTATCCTCTTTTTTATGAACAATTAAAACCGGGCGGATTTTTTTTACAAGTTGATATTGGGGAAAAAGATACAAAAGATCTTAAGATGGTTTTTGGAAGAGGACAAAATTACGGAAAATGGGACATATCAGAATTGAAAAAAGACATAAGAGAAATTAAAAAACTGGGTTTTGAAATAGTTTATGCAAAAGATTTTTCTTACAATGAATACTATTTATCTTTTGAGGATTTGGATAGGTTTTTGCAGGGGGTCCCCATTTTTGAAGACTATGACAGCGAAAGGGATAGGAAATTTTTAGAAGCATACGTAAAAAAATTTCAAAAAGAAAGAGGAATTAATTTGTTAAGGCACAGAGTTGTTTTGATTGCAAAGAAAGTATAATTTATGAAAATTGTTTATCAAGGGAAAACTAAAACCGGAAAAGAAATTATTATTCGCTATCCTCAAATTGGCGACGAAAAAGAGATGTGGAGATATATAAATGAATTATCGAAAGAAAAAACTTTTGTCAGATTTCAAGGCGAGGAAATATTGTTTGAGGACGAAAAAAAATATCTAAGCTCTTTGCTTAAGCAAATCGAAGAGAAAAAATCTATTACCCTTCTAGTTTTTTGGAGTGAGAAATTAGTTGCTATTTCAGGCATAAATATGAAGGATAAAACGGAAAAACACGTCGGGATTTTTGGAATTTCTGTTGCAAAAAACTTCAGGGGTGAAGGAATTGGAAAACTATTAATGGAAAAGGTTTTTGAAGAAGCAAAAAAAGAAATCCCACAATTAAAAATTGTGACTTTAGAAGTTTATCAAAAAAATTCAATCGCAAGAAGAGTATATGAAGGATTCGGTTTTAAGGAATATGGGCTATTGCCAAACGGAATAATGCGGGACAACACTTTTGAAGACGCAATCTTAATGTACGAAAATATAAAGTGAAAAAGAATAACTACTGCACGATTTATTTGGTCAGACACGGGGAATGCGAGGGTAATACGGTAGATAGATTGGGAGGAGATACCCAGCTAACATCCAAAGGCAAACTTCAGGCTTTGGAATTAGGCAAAGAATTTAAGAACATAGACTTTTCCGCTGTTTTTTCATCAAAGCTCCTAAGAGCGGAACAAACGGCACAATTAATTATCGAAGGAAGGGGTTTAAGTGTTCATAAAGTAGAGAATTTAAGAGAAAGACATTTTGGGAAAATAGATGGTCAGCCTGTTGCAGAGTATATTCATTTATTTGACGCTGTTAAAAACAAGCCGGATAAAGAACATTGGAAATTGAAAATAGTTGACGATATGGAAAGTGCTCAAGAGGCTTTGACAAGATTCTCAAAAGTCTTGCGGGAGATTGTTAATGCATATTTAGGTAAGAAAATATTAATTGTTGCACATGGTACGGTAATGAGGGCTTTGCTTGTAAGTCTTGGGTATTGTAGTTTTAGAGATTTACCTGCGGGATCGTTAAAAAATACCGGTTACATAAAGCTTGAGTCAGACGGAGATAAATTCTTTATAAAAGAAACTAAAGGGGTAGAAGTACGCGGTAAAGAACGTGAAAATTTATAATTTTCCCCCTTGACGGATTTAGGGAAATACTGTATATTAGTTCTTGACCTTCCAAGGGGTCATTTTTTGATTTAATTTATGGCAGACGTATATAAAAGAACAAAGCCACACGTAAATATCGGAACAATCGGTCACGTTGATCACGGTAAGACAACCACAACGGCGGCCATTGCTACCGTGCTTTCCCAAAAGGGAATGGCCAAGGCCATGAAGTACGAAGATATCGATAATGCCCCTGAAGAAAAAGCCAGAGGAGTTACCATCAACATTGCCCACATCGAATACGAAACAGACAAAAGACACTACGCCCACATCGACGCACCAGGACACGCAGATTACATTAAGAACATGATTACGGGAGCCGCCCAAATGGACGGCGCAATCCTCGTAGTTTCAGCCCCCGACGGCCCCATGCCACAAACAAGAGAACACATTTTACTAGCCAGACAAGTCGGAGTTCCGGCAATTGTTGTTTTCCTTAATAAATGCGATATGGTTTCCGACGCGGAGCTCTTGGATTTAGTTGAAATGGAAGTCAGGGAACTTTTAACAAAATATCAATATCCGGGAGCAGATGTGCCGATTATCCGCGGTTCAGCGCTCAAAGCTATGGAAGGCGACCCCGAAGCAGAAAAACAAATATTAGCTTTAATGGATGCAGTCGATAATTATATTCCAACACCGGTAAGAGATTTGGAAAAACCATTCCTAATGCCGGTTGAAGATGTTTTTTCAATCAAAGGAAGAGGAACAGTTGTAACAGGAAGAATTGAAAGAGGCAAGATTAAGATTAACGATGCTGTCGAAATAGTCGGAATTAAAGCCACAAAGCAATCGGTTGTAACAGGTGTTGAGATGTTTAAAAAACAGCTTGAAGACGGTCAGGCAGGAGACAATGTTGGGCTGCTCCTTAGAGGTATTGAAAAAGCAGACGTTGAAAGAGGTCAGGTTATTGCCAAACCGGGGAGCATTACGCCTCATAAAGAATTTGAAGCGGAAGTTTATATACTTACTAAAGAAGAAGGAGGACGCCACACACCGTTTTTCACAGGCTACAGACCGCAGTTCTTTATTAGAACAACAGACGTAACAGGGGAAGCTACTCTTCCAACGGGTGTTGAAATGATAATGCCCGGAGATAACACAAAGATGACAGTTAAACTTATCGTCCCGGTTGCCATGGAAGAAGGATTAAGGTTTGCTGTAAGAGAAGGCGGAAAGACAGTTGGAGCAGGAGTAATCTCAAAAATTATTGCCTAAAGCTTCAGTAAATGTTAAAATCAATGACCGTAAGGTCATTTTTTTTATTCCAGCAGGACATTAAAATATGCCAAAAGGAAGAATCAGAGTACGTTTAAAAAGTTATGACGCAAGAGTAATCGACTCTACGTGTCAGCAAATTTTAGATACGGCTATCAGGACCGGAGCTAAAGTTGTTGGACCCATACCCCTCCCCACAAAAAGAACAGTCTACGCAGTTAATAAGTCTCCGTTTATCGATAAAAACGCCAGAGACCACTTTCAGATTAAAGTCCACAAAAGATTAATCGATATTGTTTCCCCAACAGATAAAACTATTGATTCATTAACCCATTTGGAACTCCCAGCCGGAGTTAATATCGAGATTAGAATGTAGGCCTCAACTCAAAACTCAAATCTCAAAAATCAAAACTACAATTCAAAATTTTCAATCTTAGACTTATCCCTCTTTCGTTTATAGGCTTATCAGCGGAATTGAACTTGAAGCGAGGTATCTAATACACCAGCGACTCTTTTTAGAAAAGAGATTGAAGGAATTGTTTTTGCGTTTTCAACTCTTGAAATTACAGACTGCTTCGTATTGAGTTTTTTTGCGAGCTGTTTTTGAGTATATCCGTTTTCTATTCTAGCTTTAATAATAACTCTTGCTATCTGATATTCAACTTCAGATTCCTCATAAGCTTTTTTAAAAGCGGGATTTTTCATTAATTGTTTTTTATATGTATTCCAGTCTAACATAGTAAATGTAATATATCACAATATTGTGATATACACAATATCCAATATCTTCTTATTAATTCTTTTTTCGAATCTGATATTCCTTTAATCTATTCTGGGCTATTTTTATTTCTTTGGGAG
>JAMCZC010000027.1 GCA_023485865.1 Patescibacteria group bacterium
CCTTCTATTATCCTTCTGGTTTTTGCCTCTTCCAATCTCTCTTTGTGAAATTTATAGCTTGTTTCTATTATAAGCTTTTTATCTTTATAACTTTTTATCGAACACCCTCTTAATACTCCCGCGATTGAGTGGTTATGAGCTTTAACTTTTTCAATCAATTCTTCAAATAATTTATCTAAATTTGTAGCATTTGCTGAAGGAGGCAGTCCACTTTTAGGTGAACCGAAAGCCGCCCTTTTTGAATTTTGTTTATTATCAGAACTTGTAGAAAGGCTTTCGCTTAGCGAGCGGGGTTTTGATTGATTATCTGTATTATTTTGGCGAGCGTCACCTAAAACGTGTGGCTGCCGACTTAAAGCATTTTCCTCTTCACTTACCCACTCCACAATCGCCAGTTCCAAAGGCAGCTGCTCTAAAACCGCATATTTTGTATCCAAATAGGCTTTAGAAAATAATTCAGCCATTTTTTTAATTTCGGAAATTTCCAAGGAAAGACCGGAACTATTTTTCTCTTCAACTCCGACTTTTTCCAGTAAAATCAAATGGAGCTTACCTATTAATTGTTCTAAAAAATATTTTACATCAACTCCTGTTTCCACCATTTCCGAAACAAGCTTAAAAGCTTTTTGCGAGTTTTTTTGTTTTAAGAAAGAAAGTAAGTCGCTAATTTGTTTTTCAACGTTTGTTAATTTATATTTTTTCTCAACCAATTCCTTGGTAATTTTTTTTCCGTTGGCAATAACGGAAATTTCCTCTAAAACTTTAACTCCGTCCCTGAAACTTCCATCGGAAAGACGCGCGATTGCTTTTAATCCGTCCGTATCTGCTAGCAGCTTTTCACTCTTTACAATTCTTTGAAAAGACCTAACCAATTCATCTTCCGTTGCAGTTTTGAAAGCTACCCTAAAACAGCGTGAAAGAATTGTTGCGGGCACCTTATGCGGCTCGGTTGTGCAAAGAATAAAAACAACGTGACTTGGCGGCTCTTCCAAAGTCTTTAAAAGCGCGTTAAAAGCTTCCGTTGTCAACATGTGGACTTCGTCAATAATGTAAACTTTCTTTGCAGCTTTAAAAGGCGCCAGCTTTACCTTATCCCGCAAATCTCTGATCTCATCAATTCCCCTATTTGAAGCTCCGTCGATTTCCAAAACATCCATGTTTGTTCCGTTGGTAATTGACAAACACTGTTCGCATTTATTGCAGGGCTCTATTTTTGATTTTTTTCCTTCGCAGTTAATTACTTTGGCAACAATCCTTGCGGTTGAGGTTTTTCCTAAACCTTTTGGTCCCGTAAAAAGAAATGCGTGAGGAAAAGAAGCTTTAGATAAAACCCTAAACAATTCTTCCCTAACCGCCTGGCTATCCAGATCTTCAATTTTCTGCGGTCTGTATTTTCTATAAAAAACCATAATGTCGCTTTGCTCCAATTTGCAATTTACAATTTACAATTGACAATTTACAATAAATTTTTCAATGATTCATTGCGTCATTCAATGAAAATTGAGAACTGAAAATTGAAAATTTTTTTACTCATGATGTAATCCTAAAAGGTGCATTAACCCGTGCTCAATCAATTCATCCACTTTGTCGTCAACCAGCATTTCGTCTCTTGAAGCATCTCTAATCACTTGAGGAAAAGAAATAACTATGTCTCCTAAGCGTAAGGTGTCGTTTGGCATTTGAACCGGCTCGCCTTCTGCCTGGGAAAAGGATAAAATATTTCTTGTTTTATCCTCTCCTTTGTATTTTTTAGAAAGCTCACGCATTTTCCTATCGCCCACAACAGCGATAGAAACTTCAACTGCCGAGGCAATCTCATTCCTGTCTATTGTTCTTTCAACAGTTTGTTTAATTCTAATTCTATTGATTTTATACCTGCTTTCAACAAAAATTAAAACATTAACTTTGGTCATAAATTATGTTGTCCAGACTTTTTTTGCCTTCCTGGCATCTTCCGCTTTTTGTTTCCTGGCCAAAGAGGGTTTAAGATAAAACTCTCTTCTTTTAGCTTCCTGTAAAATTCCCTCCGACATTACTTTCCTTGAAAATTTCCTAATCAAAGCGTCATCGCTGTCTCCGGGCATTTTTTTAACTACTACCATAATAAAACACCTCCTTTTAGAAACTCTTAACGAACCGCTGGTTATCTTTCTTGTTTTCCAAACGGACTCATTAAGTGAACGTGTAAATGTTCTATAATTTGTGCTCCGCCGCCGTTTATTCCCAAACGATAACCTTTGTCTCCGAGCTCTTTATCTTTTACAATTTTTTTTATTATTTTTGCAAGTTTTTCTAAATCCTCCGGCTCAACGTCCAAGAAATCTTCAACGTGTTTTTTTAATACAACCAAAAAATGAACAGGCTTAATCGGATGTATATCCGGAAAAACCATAACCTCATCGTCTTCGTAGGTAAATTCTTTTGGAATCTCCCTGTCTCTTATTTTGCAAAAAACACACTCCATATTAATTTTTAAAATTTTAAATTTGAAATTTTAAATTGTTTTCAGTACTTCTATTATATCATTGAGAGATAATTTTGTCGGCTTCATTTTTGGATTTTTAACGGTTCCGTTTAAAAGCATTTTTTTGGAAACATGCAAAAACCAGGTTGCGCCAGGGTCTATTTTCCTTAATTTCTCGAAAGCAAGTGTCAAATCTATAGCTTTTTCAGAAGGACCCGCCGGCCTGCCTTTTATTCTTACATAGCCTTTTCTCGGATCTTTCCTGACAACCACGTAGTAGCCCATTTTTTGAGCCAGCTTTATAACCGAATCGTTAATTACTTCAAACGCAATCCCTTTACCAAAACGGGTGTTAAATTCTATTCCGTTTTCTTTTATTTCTCTTTCGGCCCAGATTCTATTTTCAAATTGATGCAAAACCGCATCCAGAGCTTGCGTGATAAAATCAACCTGAAATTCATCATTATCGGGTTTTTCCAATCTTAAACCGTCTAAAATTCCGCCAAGCAAAAATTCGTGATAATCAGAAAGAGAGTCGCTTCTGAAAATTTCCTTAAAATGGTCCTCTTCCAAGACAACGTTAACTATTCTTTGCAAAGCTTCCAATTTTTCTTGGCTTACGGCTTGATCGCTGCCTTCTATTTCTTTCATCACGTAATCTAGCGTTAAGCTCGCGGCGCAAACTTTATCGCTTTGAGTCTGATGATGATCCAAAGGGCCTAAACCTGTATCAACCTGGATAACAAGATTTCTTCCCATTTTTTCAACCGGGTCTGTAAGCTTTAAACCGGCTTGTGAAGTCCTGCCAACGGCTTCGCCTGCGGGAACAAACTGAACGCCGGCTTTTTCCCATCCGGGCAAAAATTTTTTTATAAGCCATACGCTTGTAATTACATCCAAATCTGGTGATGTGTGACCAACAATAATACGCATAAAATTTTCCTATTTTTTAGAAATTAGAAATTGCCTTACAAGTATACCTTTTTTTGAACTTAAAATAAACCCCTGCTTTGACAAAAATTAAAATTCTGATATAGTTTCCTAACCTCATGAAAGTATTACTTCTAACAGGCGGCAATTCTTCCGAACGAAAAATTTCTCTTTTGTCTGCAATGCAAGTTAAAAAAGCTTTAATTGAAAACGGTCATAAAGTAAAAGTTTATGATTTAAAAAACGGTTATTCCCCTATCAAGAAACTTTCGAAAAGTTTTGATGTCCTCTTTCCTGTTTTATATGGAGAAGAAGGAGAAGGAGGGGTACTTCATAAATTTATTTCAAAAATAGAAAAACCAATTGTCGGCACAAGAAATTACAAGGAGATGCAAAAAGCATGGTACAAAATTCCTTTTAAAAAATTTTGCGATAAAAATAAAATATTTACTCCTGATTGGAAAATCGTTAAGTCTGAACGAGATGTTTTAAAATTTGGTTTTCCAAGCGTTTTAAAAACTTCAAGTGGAGGATCATCAAAAGAAGTTGTAATTTAAAAATCTAAAGAAGATTTAAAAACAGGTAATTTTAAAAAAATTATGAAGCTTAATCTTCCTGTTTTTGTGGAAAAATACAAAAAGGGGATAGAGGTTACATGCGGAATAATTAATAATAAAACTTTACCTCTTTTAGAAATTGTCCCTCCGAATGGAAGCTGGTTTAATTATAAAAATAAGTATTGGAATACAAGCAAAGAGATTCCTTTTGCTCCATCGCTTGATAAAAATTTGCAAAAGAAAATCCAGAAAATTGCGTTAAAAATTTTTAAGTCTTTTGATCTCGGAAGCTACTGTCGAATTGATTTTATTGTTTCAAACGATATTCCTTATGTTTTGGAATTGAACACTATCCCCGGCATGACTCCGGGAAGCCTGCTACCTAAACAAGCAAAAGCTGCTGGGATAAGCTTTAATCAAATGATAGAAATCCTCATTAAATCTGCAAAATAACCCCACTTGACCCCCCATATCTTGCTTTTCGGCTTTTTTAGAACTATTCGTTCACGCCTCAAAGAGCGACTATTGAGGGGTCTCGCCCCGCAAAGTCTTAACGACGTGGGGCTTGACAAAAACTTTCCGATAAATCACTATAATAATAACTGCCTATGAATCCCGTTAGAAACTTGTGTTTAAATAGAAAAGGTTTTAACGAAACACATTACATTTTAAGGAGGTGTTTCTAACAGGATGAATCCAAAAACTCCACAAGACTTAGATCCTAAGCTTAAGGAAGCCTACGACAGGGTTATGGGAGGCAATTTTACTCCGCCGGCGCCTGCAACGCCTAATCCTGCTCCAAAAATAGAACCCGCGCCTTTGCCAACAGCAAGTCCAATACCGCCATCAACCCCTTTTAATAACCCCGCGCCGCCCGTTGGGAACCCGCCCTTAAGCGTTATTTCTCCGACGACCACCACTCAAAACGGAGAGCAAGTTGTAACAACCAAGAAAAAATCTAAAATATCGCCGGTAATTTTTCTTATTGTTGGACTCGCTTTCTTTGCCGTTTACGCGGTGGTGTGGGCCAAGGTTTTTAAGCTTTTTTGAGTCTTTTTATCGCTTCTTCCAAGCCCAAAAGCTCCGTTTCATTTTTAGTTCTTTCTTTCCACTCAATTTTACCGCTTGTCTTTTCAGAAATTACCAAACGGTGAGGAATTCCTATCAGGTCTGCGTCGGCGAATTTTTGTCCCGCGGTAGCTTCTCTGTCATCGTAAAGAACTTCAACTCCGGCTTTTTGAAGTTTTTCGTAAACGTCGTTTGCCAAGTTTTTGAGTTTTGAGTTGTAATTTTGACTTTTGACATTTGAATTTTGAATTTCAACAAGATGAGCATCAAAAGGCGTAACGCTTTCCGGCCAAATAATACCCTTATCGTCATGGAACATTTCAACCAATGTTCCTAAGATACGCGTGGGACCGATTCCGTAGCTTGCAAGCCAAAGAGGTTTTTTATTGCCCTCATTATCTGTATAAAAAGCTCCCATTTTTTCCGCGTACATTGTGCCCAGAGGAAATATATTGCCGACCTCAATTGCTTTTGAAGTTTTAATCTTGCCTTTTGAACATTTTGGACAAGCATCCCCTTCTTTTACCTTAGAAATTTCGTCATTTTGGGCAAAATCGCAGGAATCGCAATAAAAAACCGTATCCTCGCCAACAGGTGTTAAGACCTGGAATTCGTGGCTATGTTTATCTGTAAAAACTCCCCCCGATGCCTCAACTACCTTTACATCTAAACCCAATCTTTTAAAGATTTTAAGATATGCAGCGATAACTTCGTGGTAATATTTAAGCATGTCTTTTTCTGTTAGGTGCGCACTGTACAAATCCTTCATCAAAAATTCCCGCCCTCTTAAAATTCCGGATTTTGCCCGTAATTCATGCCTGAATTTGGTTGAAAAATGGTAAACTTTAATCGGGAAGTCTTTTGGGGAAACCTGATGTTTTCTGATTAAATCAACCACTATTTCTTCGTGGGTAAAAGAAAGTGCAAACTCTTTTTCATCCTTTTTAAACTGATACATTATTTCTTTTGCCCCCTCCCAGCGGCCTGTTTCGTTCCAAATTT
Source organism: Patescibacteria group bacterium (assembly GCA_023485865.1). Taxonomy (GTDB): domain Bacteria; phylum Patescibacteriota; class Microgenomatia; order Levybacterales; family UBA12049; genus JAMCZC01. Next base: position 6,022 of record JAMCZC010000027.1, read on the forward strand.
CTTTTGGGTGCAAAAGCGGCATTAATAATTCCTGCGCACCGGTTTTATTTAATTCCTCTCTTATAATGTCGTTTATTTTCTGCACTACTCTTAAGCCTAACGGCAAAAGCGTCCAGGAACCGGCCATTAACTGATCTATAAACCCAGCTCTAACTAGAAGTTTGTGATTAATAGACTGCGCTCCGCTTGGCGCCTCTCTCTGGGTTTTAGGAAAAACCTGTGAATATCTCATTTCCCTAAAGTATAGCATTTTTTATAAACTTAGAATATACTTAGCAAGTTCTAGAAACGATCGCCCCCTTTAAGGTAAGATTCACTTCCTGAGATATGAAAGTTGGGAGGTGAATATATATAGCAACACATAAGAAATTAACGCTGCCTGAAAGAAAGCTTCTTTCAAA
>JAMCZC010000018.1 GCA_023485865.1 Patescibacteria group bacterium
GTTTTTACCACCTGGGGTTAGGAAATAGGGAAGTGCGGATAGAAAGTTCATAGCTAAAAATAGCTCATTGTTATCGCGTATCCTCCCGTATAGTATGAACCATCTACTGTGTACAATTTTAGCTTCAGAATTGATTAGTTTAGCAATTATATATACGCTTTTGTTTGAGAGCAGAAGAACGGCCATAACAAGCATTCGTATTTTTTTCATTAGAAACAGTTTACGATCCGCCTTTGGGCGGGAGTAGTTACTGTTTCTTATGTCCGCCGATGATTCGCTCTTTACGCCGTGTACGAATAGTACTGAAAAGGCGTAAGGTAAGATTAGGCGGACTGAGCACAAAGTAAGCCCGGTACGGTGTGAAAAGTCGAACTATTCTTCGTGAAAATAAAAAGATATCCGCATTAACATATTAAATAAGTCCTATAATATTAAATTGTTTAACGTATCAAACTATATCACGTCGCAATTCGTGCACCGGTTGGAAAATTACATCACTCCTCTTCCCTGCTTACCCAGCCGTTAAAAAATTCCCGAAGCTAATTGAAGCTAAAATTGTACACAGTAGATGGTTCATACTATACGGGAGGATACGCGATAACAATGAGCTATTTTTAGCTATGAACTTTCTATCCGCACTTCCCTATTTCCTAACAGGGATTTTCTACAGCATTGTCGGACTGTCCCAGGCTTGGTTTGAAAAACGGCTTTTTAAAAGTGTAATCGTCGAATACGCCTGGGTTGCTTTGGTTGTATTTATTGTGCTTGTAGTTTTTACCACCTGGGGTTAGGAAATAGGGAAGTGCGGATAGAAAGTTCATAGCTAAAAATAGCTCATTGTTATCGCGTATCCTCCCGTATAGTATGAACCATCTACTGTGTACAATTTTAGCTTCAATTAGCTTCGGGAATTTTTTAACGGCTGGGTAAGCAGGGAAGAGGAGTGATGTAATTTTCCAACCGGTGCACGAATTGCGACGTGATATAGTTTGATACGTTAAACAATTTAATATTATAGGACTTATTTAATATGTTAATGCGGATATCTTTTTATTTTCACGAAGAATAGTTCGACTTTTCACACCGTACCGGGCTTACTTTGTGCTCAGTCCGCCTAATCTTACCTTACGCCTTTTCAGTACTATTCGTACACGGCGTAAAGAGCGAATCATCGGCGGACATAAGAAACAGTAACTACTCCCGCCCAAAGGCGGATCGTAAACTGTTTCTAATGAAAAAAATACGAATGCTTGTTATGGCCGTTCTTCTGCTCTCAAACAAAAGCGTATATATAATTGCTAAACTAATCAATTCTGAAGCTAAAATTAGACGATTAGCTTATGATGACGGGCTAAATTCAACCTTATTCCAATTTAAAGAGAGGAGGACTTCTGTAAGGCGCTGTATTGCAAAAATTCGGGTGCAATTTAGAAGAGAGCACAAACTATCTAGTATCTAATATCTAGTATCTAATATCGTACCCCGGCGGGTGGTGCTAGGGGCAAAATTTAGTGTTATAAGCAGCCGGGTAAGGGCAGTTGATTATGTCGCACAATAATACTTTTACGACGCCACTCAGGCTCAATACTCGGGAGAAGACCTCCTTCGGCGTCTTATTTTTCAACAGATATTTAAAAGCATTTCAATCTGTTTATATACTCTGCTTGTATTAAGCCCCCATTTTTAACGGGTTTGGATTGTCCCCTACTACAGGACTAATGAATGTTAATTTTCCGAGGCTAATTGAGGCTAAATTTTGCCATTTTTCTACTTCTCCCGCCCGCAAGTCGCCTGAGGCGACAGCCGATGGCGGGCAGGCCTGCTTCAAACTAGTGATAGAATAGAGCTTCCTATATGAAAACCTCTCCTAATTGAACTTTTATCCCTGTAAACCATCCGGCGGCAAAATTAATTACAGCTGAAAAAAGTGGAGATTTCCGACGCATAAAACCAAATCCCTTAATTCTGTTTTCCCCGTTCGTCATGGCATTGGCTGGCTTTATCAGAGCATTTATTCTGACACGTGGGGTCGTTTAGGAATATGACGGGGCACCGGCTTATATTTGGGTCTGCAAAAATCGTGCATTGTCCGCTTGGCGTACAGGCGTATTTATTCTGCGGAGTCTGCGGGCAATTCTGATTTATTGAAATGTTTGTGCTTGTGATTCCGTAATTATAATCACACTTCAATCCGCATCCATTCGCGCACCCGATTTGTTCTATGCTTTTATCATTTTTATTTCCGAGGTTTGTCAAAACTTTGTACCAAGTATTGCAGGTTTTACTGTCGGTTTGGTATGTATATGGTGTACCGTACGGACTGCAGGGAAAATTTTTAAAATAAACTACACTTCCTTTTTGAAAATCCTGACCGCAGGCCGGCAGGCTTTGGGGAAAGCATCCGGTGTCGTCATAATACTGGGTAAGAGCGTTTCTAATTTGTATTAAATCCTCTTTTATTTTTGCGTCTTTTGCTTTGGTTATTTGGGGCGAAGCCAATATGGCCGCCACTGTTGCAAAAAGAGCCATAATTCCCAAAACTATAACAATTTCAGTTAAAAAATATCCTCTTTTTGGTTCTCTGTATTTTTTAGCCATCAGCCCTATCGTCTCATTTGTTTTATAAATTTTCAACAGGGAGATGTTTTAAATATTATAACCCTAATTTAACTAGCACCTAAATCGGGTTGGTTAGCCGCTTTTAGATGAACTCTGCAGTAATAAACAAGTACCAGCAGCTGATATTTATTGCGTACCTTAAGCTTGTTCATTACGGAGTCTTCTAAAGATCTTAAATCTTTAGGGCGCCGTATTCTTAAAAGTCTTGCTCTTTGTTCTAGGTTTAACAAATCATTTTCGGGGTCTATTAAAAAATCGACAATTTTTCTCATTCTGCCGGTAAGGTCAAAATAAGCTTCGGTATCGAATCCTCTGTCTACTTCGGCAAATGTTAACAAACCTTTTTCCAGCAATTTTTTTACCAAGTCCAAATTATTTACTGCGTTTAATCTTGCACGGAGATCTCCTCTTGTTTGGGCCATAAGATCTTCATCGTATCCGTAAACGTTTCGGGTTGTATGATCGTCAACTCCGGTAACCAACTGGGTGATTATAAGTTTTTGATATTCGTCTAATTTGGGTATTTCGGCCAAAGGACCCATCTTTTCTAATTCGTCTCGTCTTTGGGCGATTGCTTCCTTCATTAATTTTAAAAGCAGCGCTGTTTCTCTTGGGTATTTTTCCGCTGCTACCGCTTCAAAAATAGGAAAATAAAACTCTTCTGTTTCCGCCATTTTTCGCATCTGGTTTTCAGGAGTCATATAGCCGAGAGTTCTTAAGTTATGCAGTTTTTCCGACATTTCGGCCAGAATTGCTTCGGGTGACGCTTTTTTTAACATTTCTCGGTGTATTTCTTCTGCCTCTTGTTTGGATCTTACTTCTTGGCCGTCGACAAAAGGTCTGGTTAACGAAAGGACTATTTCTGCAACTTCCGGATTATAATCTTTTTCTAATCTGAGTTTGGCTACTTTTATCCATTGCGAATTGGTTGTGGTATGAGGACCTAGCAAATCGGTGTCTTCTCCGGTGTCGTGCATTAAAATACCGATGTGGACGTTTAAGTCGGCGATGCCGATTTCGTCTAAAGCTAGAATTGATGAGGCTCTCGGGTGGTCAAATTGTCTTTGCCCTCCGCGTCTAAATCTTCCGGTAGGAGCACTATCGTGGGCTGCTTTGGCTTTGTCGTAGGCGCCCATTAATAATACTTCGAAATCGTATTCCGAAAAAAGAGGTTTAAATCTTGCAGCATAGCTAGCCCTGCTTTCTTCAGAACGAATAGGGCCTGTTTCTCTTGCGGCCGGTCGTCTTTCAATGGCACTCATAGTACCGGGGATTATACTACTTTATGCGGAATAAATCAAACTATAAGCTATTTGTATTTAACCCCCCCCCAAACTGACTAGAAGTTTATATAAAAATGCCTAAACGAGCTTACAGTTAGGGTTTGCTAGCCACGCTTGTCGTATCAGGACTTGCAATATCGCTTTGGGGCTTAATTTCTCCCGAGGCAATTTTTCTAAGAGTTTCAAGGTCGGCAACGCGATAAGCAATTATTTCCCCGTGAGAAGATGGTTCGGGTAATTCTTCCATCTGAACGCCTCCCATTTGGGAAACTTCTAACAGTCTTCTTCTGGCTATGCCGTAAGCTTCCGGGTGTTTTTTCATAAAGTTCCCTGTTCGAAAGAGTGTTGCATCATAACCCATTTCAACAAGTATATCTGTTATGTCAAAGGGTAATTCTTCAGGGCGCAGTCCCCGTCTTTCATTACTGGGATGAGAGATAAACCTGCTGATAACATCTGCTGTTCTTTGTGCGGTAATATCTTCCAACGGAATTTCTCTGTCTATTGCCACAAGTGTTTCCCGAAGTTGTCCTAAAGCGCCTCTAATTCTGCGCGATAAAGGCAGATATGCTTGCCTAATAGGAGCTTTTTCGCTTCTTGCGTCCGGTCTCGGCGGTTGCGGGTGTGCCATTTCAGTTCTGTTGTTAGGGTTCATATAATTAGATTAACACGGCGGGACATTTGTTGTCAATTTCTGCTAAATATTGGTTTTGGGAAAACCGGTAAAAATATCCCATTAAGCTTTGCTGGTCCTTCATTAACTGCTTTGCCGCTGGCGATAAAAGGTTTACTCCAGTCATTTTTTAAAGGTGCTTCTTCACTGTTTACGTACATCCATCTTTCTGCAAGCATTTTCATAAAATGTGCCCCTGAATAATACGTTATCTGTTTTACGCCTCTTCCGGGAGTAGCCAGTTTATAGGTTAACACAAATGCCAACACCGATTCTTCCCAATATTCCCGTAAGCCTTCAGGAAGGCTATCGAGCTCTTCAGCATCGCTAATACTTACATCCTCCCAAATAAAAGTGGGACCATAAAGCTCCGGGTCTCTGTCTTTTTCAAAAGAATCTACGATTCTTTCATGCAGATCAGCATAAGGAATAATCATTGATCCATTTGGTCCTCTGAAATTTATTATTCTTGGTTCCGCTTCGGAAGCTAAATCCCATTGGTGTAAAACCATTGTTCTGTCTTGTTTCCTGGCTTCTTCATAAGCGTCTTGAGTTGACGAATGAATATAATCTCTGGCGAGATCTTGATGATAAGCCCTAAGCTCTTCGGGGATTACTTTTATTTTTCTGTCAGGTGGCATATGAATAATAATTATAGCAAAAAACAGGAAAGCGCACAACTATTATGGGATATATTGACAATGATAGTTATATGGGGCAAAATAAGATTATCACGTCGCAAAATAAACTTAATTGTACCAAGACGGATATCAGCAATAATCTATGAGCAATGAGCAGCCAATAGTAAACAATGAGCTATCAACTTTTATAGACGAATTTTTGGAATATCTGGAAATCGAAAAAAATTGTTCCAAGCTTACTATCCGGGATTACAGGCATTATCTTGAAGTTTTTGAACAGTGGTACTCCTCTACCCAACAAGGCAAAGAAATTAAAGATTTGGATTTGGCAGCGGTAAGAAAATATCGGGTTTTTTTGGCAAATAGGGCCGATGAGAAAGGTTTAACTCTAAAAAGAGTGACTCAAAATTACTACGTAATCGCTCTTCGTTCATTTCTTAGGTTTTTAATAAAAAACGATCATAAAACACTTGAGCCTTCAAAAATTGATCTTCCAAGAACCGAAAGCAGAAGCCTTAAATTTTTAGAAAAAGAACAAGTAGACAGGCTGGTAATGGAGGCCGATACCTCAAAAGAAGAGGGCTTGCGGGACAGGGCGATAATGGAACTTCTTTTCTCCACCGGCCTTCGTGTTTCGGAGCTTGTCGGATTAAACAGGGATAGAATAAATCTGGAAAGACGTGAATTCGGGGTGATTGGAAAAGGCGGAAAGTCAAGGCTGGTTTTTGTTTCCGACAGGGCGGCGCAATGGATAAAAAGATACCTTGATAAGCGGGAGGATAATTTTAAACCTCTTTTTATCCGTTACTCGGGAGCGATTATCGAAGAAAACGGAGGGGAAAAAATGAGGCTGACAGCCCGAAGTGTCGAGCGCTTGGTTAAAAAATATGTAAGGAGTGCCAGAATTCCGGTTGACGCAACCGTGCATACGCTTCGTCATTCATTTGCAACAGATCTTTTAACCAACGGAGCCGATATCAGAAGTGTCCAGGAAATGCTCGGACATAAAAATATTGCCACAACGCAAATTTACACCCATATTACCAACAGACAACTCAAGGACATTCATAAAACATTTCATTCCGGCAACAAATAGGGTTGACATAGTTTGGTAGATATCCTATAATAGTTATATCCCCGGCGGATTTATTTTATCAAAAGCGCTTAGCGCAAACATAATAGGTATCTAGTATCAAAATTAATATTATGAAAGATAGAGAGCAAACGATAACAAGAAGAGATTTTTTAAAAATCGCCGAAGCTGCTGTAGCCGTTGGCGTTGTTAACGCCTTTGTAATAAAAGATACTTCCGGCATAACGCCGTCTAAACCTTTCGATTATTCCCTGCTAAAATTTAAACCGGTAGAAACTACTGATTCTGATTTGGAAACTCTTCCTCCCTCCCCGTCCCCTTCTCCTGAACAGACTCTTTCTTCCGATGAACAAAAAATACAAAATCTTCAAAATGAAACCGCAAGGTACGTTCAGATCGCTAAGGAATCAGGAAAATTTACTGATAAATGGGTAAACGATCTTAAAATGTATGGTCCAATTTATATCGCGGTGGCGGAGGAATTTGAAATAGACTGGAAGATGTTATGGATAACTCATGAAATGGAAAGCGGAGCTTCGGCAAAAGGCAGCAAGGCATTTGACGGGAGCACTTATCCATATGTCGGCGGAATGCAGAGGAATCAGGAAACTTGGCCGGACGAATTCGTAAAAGAGGCGTTTACGGGTTTGGAATACCTAAAGGCAATTCCAACAAATTATCAAGGCGATGCGCAAGAAATAGCAGGAGCAGGAGCAATTATGGGCCCGAATATGGAAAAATACAAGGATCTTGGGATAAAAAAAGCGGTATTTAATACATTTTCACTATTTGCAGGAAGCGAAGGTTCAGCTCAAAAACGGTTCAATAGATGGGTTAATATAGATAAAGTTTTTTCCGATAGAAAAATGCCTTAGGCTTTTGCTTCAAAGAAAGCTGTTTAAAAGGTTTCGTAGGATAGAGTAACAGTAATAGATACCGTGCTTTCTCCTGGAGTGATGTTGGTTGGAGGCGCGCTCTGATCGGCAGTTGCTTTTCCAGCTTGCATCATCGGCATCGGCCAGGGCCTTACCTGATTTGATTCGACAACGTTAACCAATCTTCCCAAACGGATGCCCGATAGGTTTGCCAAATTTTGCGCCTTTTGTTTTGCTTCTTTTATCGCATCTGCCCTGGCTTTGTTTTCCAATTTAGCTTTCATTTCATCGCTAAAACTAAAGCTTACCTGATTTACCAAATTGGCTCCGTCGCCAGTTACGGTATCTACGACTTTATTTATTTTGTCCATTTGCTTTACGTCAATCTCAAGGTTTTGAGTTACGGTATAACCTATTATTTGCTGTTCGCTTCCTGTAGGAGGAACGGGATACATCATCGTTTGGGGTTCGTTTGGCGCCAACGGCCTTGGGTTAGAACCGTAGTTAGGATTAACGGAATAATTAGTGGTTTTTATATCTTTTTCCGCGATGCCTAAGTTCTTAATGTCCGCGATAAGCTTATTGGCAATTTCATTAGTTTTACTCTGGGCAAGAGCTACGGTTGTTGCGGTTTGGGTAACGCCAAAGTTTACTACTCCGCTGTCTGGGACAGCGGTTGCGGTTCCCGTTCCCTCAACGCTGAAAAGGTCGGTTTTGGTTGTATTGACGCTATTTATGTAAAACGGTATGGGGCCTGCAAGCTTGGTGTAGGCAAATAGTACAACGAAGAAAAATACTATTAGGGTAATTGCTTTCCCGACTGTATCTTGAGAACTTTTCATATATTAATCGTAAATTAATTATATTTTTGTGTCAATATTAGCGCTATTTTATGCTGACCAATTCCACTTCAAAGACAAGCGTCGAGTTTGGGGGAATTGGGCCGGTGGCTTGTGCTCCATAACCTAATTCCGGCGGGATTATTAATTTTCTTTTTCCGCCAACTTTCATTCCCGGTATGCCTTCGTCCCAGCCCTTAATAACTGCTCCTACCCCAATTTGGGTTGTGAAGGGTTGATTCCTATCGTAAGAACTATCGAATTTGGTTCCGTTCTCCAAAGTCCCAAGATAATTTACCGTAACAGTATCGCCTGTTTTGGCTTCAGTGCCCCCGCCTACTTTAAGATCGAGAATTTTTAATCCGTTCGACATAGTTACCATAGTACCACTTTGAGAACTATTTTGCCCAATCTCTGGGGTTTGAGTGGGTCGAAGAAACGGAGTCGGTGTTGCGTCAGCCGCATTTGACGAGGGTGCGGGTGTTGCCGATGTAATCTGATTATTTTCCAAGGGATTTTTTTGATTTCCTTGCTGTTGTATAAAAAGCGCGCCAAGGCCTAAGGAAACAGCGATAAAAAGAATACCGAAAGCAAAGTTTTTTGTCATAAAAGCTATTTTACTATATTTGTGATGATTTTTCATCCCCCGTTAATGGTACAATACAGGCATGTTAATTGATGATATTACTATAACCATAAAGGGAGGTGACGGCGGAAACGGCGCTGTTTCTTTTATGAGGAATGCGAAAACCGCAAAGGGCGGTCCCGACGGCGGAAATGGGGGTAATGGCGGTAATATTTTTTTTCAGGGCTCAACGGATATTTTTGACCTTGGTGAATTTAGATATAAGAAAAAAATTGCGGCTGAAAATGGCGTTTCGGGAAGAAAGCAAAACCTATACGGCAGAAACGGGAAAAATATTGTTGTCAGAGTGCCTGTCGGGACAAGGATTACGGAAATTTCCGGCAAGACCTACGAAATTACAGATACAGCAACACAAGTTGCGTTAGCTTTAGGAGGTAAGGGCGGCAGGGGCAACAACGAGTTTAAATCCGCAACTAATCAAGCTCCAATGCAAGCCGAAGACGGAACTCTTGGTGAAGAAAAAGTTGTTCACCTGGAACTGCGGCTTATCGCTGAAGTTGGCTTTATCGGATTTCCGAATGCGGGCAAAAGCAGTTTGCTTAAAGCTTTGACCCGCGCGCATCCTAAAATCGGTAACTATCCGTTTACAACGCTTGAGCCAAATTTAGGAGTTTTGCCTGCCGGCCTTGGCGGGGATGGAATTGTTCTCGGCGATATCCCGGGACTAATGGAAGGAGCGTCAAAGGGCAGGGGCTTAGGGATAAAATTCCTTAAACACGTTGAGAAAACGGAACTTCTTGTTCACTGCATAGATTCCACAATGGAAGATGTTGTTAAAGCATACAAAACGGTTAGAACTGAGTTTGAAAAATACAACAAAATTTTAATTGCCAAGCCGGAAATAATACTTTTAACCAAAACGGATCTTGTAGATGTGAATGGATTAGAAAAAAATATAAACAAACTAAAAAAATTTGAAAAGCCGGTTTTGACAATCTCTATCTACAGCAAAAAAAGTATCGATGATTTTAAAAAGTTTCTTAGAGCAAAATTAAAAAAATAACTGTATAATTTTTATTATGAATATTCTCCCGGCAAAAGGCTTCCCGGATTACGAGCTTATAGACAGCGGAAACGGTCAAAGATTGGAGCGGTTTGGAAAGTATATTCTGGTTAGGCCGGACCCGCAAATTATCTGGAAACCCAAAAAAGATAACGTTTTTTGGGAAAAAGCAGATGCTTTCTATGTTCAAAACGGCAATAAGGGAAGTTGGGATAACAAGGGCAAGGTTCCGCAGAAATGGCTTTTAAACTATAAAAACTTATCTTTTTTTTGCAAGCTTACCCCCTTTAAACATACAGGTGTTTTTCCCGAACAATCTTTGCACTGGGATTTTATGGAAGAGAAATTGAGAAGTTTTAGCGGTCAGCCGAACGTTTTAAATTTGTTTGGCTATACGGGAATTGCATCTTTAGTTTGTGCCGCAAGCGGAGCAAAAGTTACACACGTTGATGCTTCTAAATCTTCAATTTCCTGGGCAAGGGAAAATCAGGATGCCTCGGGACTTTTACAAAAACCCATCCGCTGGATAATGGATGATGTTATAAAATTTGTGGGACGGGAGGTTAAAAGAAACGTTAGATACGATGTGATTATTATGGACCCTCCTATTTACGGCCACGGACCGGAAGGTGAAAAATGGGACTTTAACCAGTCTTTCCCGAAACTCATGGAACTTTGCAAAAACGTTTTATCCGCTAATCCCCTATTTATTATTGTTAACGCTTATGCAATTTCTTCATCTTCAATAATGCTAGACAATGTTTTAAAAGATTACTTAAGCTCTTTTGGGGGGAATTTTGAATACGGAGAATTGGCTTTGCAGGAAACTGAAGGAGCTAGGCTTCTTTCAACCGGTATTTTCGCCCGGTGGTTTAGGTAAACGGCTGAATTTTTTTTATAGCAAAATAATCTATGGTTTCTTCAGCGATATTTGCTATATAGCTTCTAATTCTTTCAACACTATCTTCAATAAGAATATTCATGGAAGCTTTGTTGTTTATTTTTTTATTGATGAAATCGTTTTTGTCAATAGATTCAAAATTGTCCAATAATTCGTGTGCCTTTCTTTTATCTAAGTTTGCTATTATCTCGCTACACGCCAAAAAATATTTATGTATCTTTTTTATTCTGTCCTTCTCTGGTTTAGTAAGCGTTAGCGAGTCTTTTTCTTTTAACTGAAGAAACGTGTTGGCAATTCTTACAACATGATCTGCAATGCGTTCCAAGCGTATGGCTATGTGTTCATAATAGTGTCTTTCCAAAAGAAAAAGATCCGAAGTTTCTGTTGGAAACAGTGAATAAAGAAGAATGTTTAATTGCCTTATCATAATCAATTCTATTCTGTCTACTTCTACGTCCCTATCGACAATATCTCTTGCAAGCATTTTATTATTAGTTAAAAGCGCAATCTCAATATCTTCGTACATAGAACTAATTATGTTTGTCATTTTTACGGCATAATCCTTAACAGGGACGGTATTGGTGGAAACGTTTTTAAGCGTTATTTTATTGCCGGTTGTATCAAAAATCTCAAATCCCACCAGCTTATGAGAAACAGTTCTAACTAAAGATCTAACTTCATAAGTCATGGTATTTGTTTGAATTGATATTTCCGAAACACCTGATAAATAATGTGCGATGATTTCCCTTACAACTTGTTCTTTTGATAAATGATCAATAATAAGCGTCGCAGTTGGTAAAGTGTGAGGAATATGGGGTCTTATTCCCAACTGGTGTTTGTTTTGGAAAAAAATTTCTACACTATCTTTTTCCGTAAGCCGAAGCGATTTAATCCACGATTTAGGCAGCGTAATATTGTAACTTGACCCCCCTGTCTTTTGTATATTTCTTAATTCCATAAAAATACTATTTAATATATAGAGCTATAGATTAATCTGATTACTTACTTTTAGATTGTTATGATGGTCTAAATACATGACAGTTATATTTTATACCTATAGTATACTTGCTTCTTTACTCAATAAATCTATGCTACCACAATGAAACTAATATTAACAGAGGGACAAATAAATAACTAGCCATATATTTTATAAGAATATCTATATTTATATAAATTAATAATATGGGAGTTGAAACAAGAGTAGGACAAGGAATTGATACAAAACCAAACAGAGTCGATATCAAAACAGATATTCCCTCATCCCGAGACAACCCACAAACAATATTTCTGCAAGAACAAGCTATTGGGGGTGCAAGTGAAATAAAAAGAATGCCGGACGGAATCAGGGCTGCATACAATCTTATCCTGACAAATGAAGGCGCTTACCCAAGACATGGTGAATTACAGGAAGGTGAAGAGGTGGTAGTACAACAGCCTTCCTACACAAGAGATTTATTGCAAATCTTAAAACCCGGGGATTTTGATAAGATTGGAAGTTTTCTGAAAAAGGGTCTTAAGAAAAAACCTCATTCCGTAGAAGAAATAATGGAAAAAAATAAAGACCTACCCAGGAAAATACCGGACTTAATACTGGCTAGCATGATTGAGGGTTTTATTGAGACTGGATATGTTGCTCGTACCAAAGACGGTAAATTAAAATTAACTAACCGCGGGAAAAATGCTGATAAACTGGGTCATGATGCGATAAAGAGTTCCCTTTTGGCAGACGAGATATTGAGATTTACACCTTCACGCCCCAAAGTTAAAAATATTAAGGATGTTAAGACGAGCCATCAGGTGCAAAGAGAAATGCAGGCAGAAAGGGTCAGTGTGGATTTGGACGCCCCGTCGGCAAGGGTGCTATATTTGTCCGAAATACTGGTCGGTAATAATTCCTCGGATATACCCTTTTTAATAAGAACGATAAATCAAATCAAAAATCTTCCTGAAAATATGAGGCCTAACGTCATTGTCGTCTCGGGTTTAATGGAAGGAAGCCATAAATTTAGGCTTAAGGATAAACGTTTGGGTTTGGTGCAGGGACTTGATTTACAGTTTTTGTCGGCAAAACTTATTCTTAACGAACTTCAATCAACCGGCGCAAGGATAGTTTATGTACTAAGTAACGACGACAGGGAAATTGCCAGGGACGGTACAATTGAGGCGATGAGGATCGTAAAACACCTTGCACAGCCCTTGTCGGATAGGGAAAAAGGATTTGTTACGTATTGGCAGCAGGACCAACTTAAGCAGAATGAAGCGTGGGATCAAAATTTCAGATTCCAATTGGATGTTGTATTCCAGTACAGTTTGCGTTCTGGACGAAGATTAAAATCAGCCGATGAAGTCGCAAAGATTACTAAAGGAAAACTAAGAATTGAGGAGTATCTTCTTTTATGGGATGCTTACCAGGCATTAATAAACGGAGAGGGTGTACCTAAGGCCTATAAAGAAATTCTCGAAATTGATAATATTCCGTTTCCCGGCAAAGAGGATTCGAGCCTTAAAGTTACAGACGGTATGGATCTAAGGCTAAAAACCACCGGTAAAGATGTTACTCATATGGTACGGGAAAGCTTAAAGTTTGGCGATACTGCAATGTACCAAAATCCAATTGACGCCGCAGAAGCGGTTTTAAAACAATTAAGTGCGGGGGGCGAAGAACTGCCTGAGGTATTTTCCGTATTGGATCAACAGCAGGCATTAGGTGTAGGAAGAGCTGAAGGAAATTGGGTAATTTCAATGCCTGGATTTGCCGACACAAAACGTGCCTTAGGGCAAAAAGGAACTATTGCCAGGGCCGGAAAATCTGCTGCCTGGAGACAGCTTACCACAAGAAGAATTTTGGGAGAACCGGGTGCCACAATGCACGAAACTACCCATGACGGCAGACACATCGTTACAATATTTAATAAAAAATTATTGGAAAAAGCGGATGCATCGGAAAGAAAAACCATTGCTACTTTTACCGATTGGCAAACCGGTTCTACAACGGCAAGACCCGACCTTCAGGTAAAATTTGCAGATATAGTGTTTTCAAGGCTTTTGGAAGAAAGACCGACATATCTTTTTACCGACGGAGATATTATTCATGGGAGAAATTATAAGGGCATGCCAGAAGAAAATCCCCATATAGGGCTCATACGCATAGAAGACCAGCAAATGTTTGTTAGGCAAATGCTTGAATATACTACCGAGCATGTTTCTTCGGATAATTTTGCAAATCTTGAAAAAATAGGTATTGTACCCGGAAACCATGAATGGAATAGTGGATATGTGTTAAACGGTGCTATTTTCAATCTATATTTGGTACAGGCCTTTCAAGAAATGTTTACCAAAAGAGGGCTTATTCCCCAAAAAGGACAAATAAAAGCATACGAATCAATAAGAACGGATTACGGTGATTTTTTCAAAGCCTGGACAGCTGTTGAAAAAGATTTGGCAGGATATGGAGTATTGTTTCAGCACATGATGCTTGAAAAAGGTGGAAAAGGTTCTGGTACCAGAGCGCCTGTTTTTCAGGCACAATCTTTATATGAGGGGCAGGGAGATTTGGTAAAAAATGTAGATATTGGTGTTTTTGGTCATTGGCACCATCCTCAATATGCGCTTTTTGGAAATAAATTAGCCGTTGTAAGTCCGTCTATTGCCGGACTTTCTGGATTTGAATGGATGCGCGGGTACAGGGCTGTTTTGGGAGGCACGCTTATTCATCTGGGGGGAGGATTGCCTCCACAGGTAGAATTTTTAAGTGCCCAGACACTTCAAAAACATGAAATTTCCAAAGGATATTTTTCAAACGCTAATTTAAAAAGATTGGGGTTTAAAGACGATAGGCATTTTGATCCTGCCAAACACGGCTTTGTCGATAGGAGAAGCGGATTGCAAAAAGCTTTGTGGAATTTAAGAGACGATATTCTATTTACCCCCCATTCTGATTTGACCGCATAGAATTTTGGCAGGCTTCAACAAGATTAGATAAAAGCATGGCAACATTAACCGGTCCTACTCCTCCCGGAGTCGGTGTATAAAAGCCGGCGATATTTTTTATTTCTTCTTCGTTGTAATCTCCGTGTAGTTTGCTGTCTTTCATATGCATGCCCACTCCGATAAGAATAACGCCCTTTTTAATATTCGAAGAATTAATAATTGTTTTTCCTACGGCGGAAATTATAATATCAGCCTCTTTCATCAAGGAGTCTTTGCTTTCGGTTTTTGAATCTATAACAACCGGTTCGGTTCCATATTCCCTAAAGTAATTTATAATTGGCCCTCCTGCCGTTTCGCCTGTTCCTAAAACCGCCATTTTTTTTGACTTAAGCCAGTTGGGAAATAAGTTTTTCGCCTTTTGTTTTATATATACGTCTTCGAGTATCAACAGTACGGCTTCTGCAACAGGAACAGGATAAATAGGGTATTTCCCGAATCCGTCAACTTCTTTTTCGGATGATATAGAATCCTCAAGAGAGTCAATCTCTATGTGCTTTGGAGCGGGCCGCTGGATGATTATTCCATGAATTTTTGTGTCCTCATCCAATTTTATTATAAGAGTTTCAATTTCACTATTTGCCACCGATTCATTGAAACGGAATATTTCAATTCGCGCGCCTATTTCTTTTGCTTTTAATTCTTTTTGTCTTACATAGGCCGCTGAGGATTTCTCATCTCCTATTAAAATTACCGCGAGCGTTGGAACTATTTCTTTTTCCTTTAGATCTTGGACTTCTGCTTTTAAACTCTCGAGGATTATTGAAGCGATACTTTTGCCATCAATTTTCATAAATCAGTAATTAGTTATTAGCGTCTAGCGTCAAGTTTCAGCTATACGCTAATTGCTATCCGTTATACGCTGTTTCTTTAGTCTTTTTCAATACAGGTTGCCGAAGCAACGTGATCATTTGGATTGGAAAAGCGCATAAGAATTACTCCTTGCGTTGCTCTGGATAAAGTCGGAATGGAAGTAATGTCGATTTTAACAATCTGGCCTTTCTTAGATGTAATAATTAATTCCTGGCTATTTATAGGAATTATTTGCGCGGCCGCAACTTTTCCGGTTTTTTGCGTAATCTGAGCAACTTTTACTCCCTGTCCACCTCTTCCCTGCTTTGGAAAATTATTAACGGCGGATTTTTTGCCAAGTCCGTTTTCCATTATTGTTAAGAATTCGGATTTATCGCCCTTTACGATAATATCCATTTGGATAACTTGGTCATCCGGGGCAATTTTAATTCCCCTGACTCCCATTGTATTTCTGCCGGTTGGTCTGACCGCTTTTTCGGAAAATCTGATTGATTTGCCGTTTCTTGTTACGATTAAGATATCGTCTTCTCCGCTTGTAAGCTTACTCCAGACGAGTTCATCTTTTTTGTCGAGTTTAATAGCTAAAATTCCGCTTCTTCTGATATTTTCAAAATCGGAAATTTTAGATTTTTTAACAGTTCCGGTCCTCGTTGTTAAAAAAATGTAAGAACCTTTTATGTCTTTTCTGTAATTTATAAACGATTCGACTTTTTCGCCCGCTTCGATATTTAACAAGTTAACAATTGCGGTACCTTTGCTGGTTCTTTGCGATTCGGAAATCTCATAAGCTTTTAGCTGATAAACTTTTCCTTTATTCGTAAAGAAAAGAAGATTGTCGTGTGTCTCGGAATAGCGGATATGGGCAATGCTGTCTTCGTCTTTGGTCGTCATCCCTTTTATTCCCTTGCCGCCCCTTTGCTGTGTTTTAAAGCTTAACAGGCTTTGCCTTTTAACATAACCCGTGTCCGTTAGGGTTATTACGGTCGGTTCGTTGTGGATTAAATCCTCTTCGGAGAATTCTCCGACTTTGCTTTTGTAAACTTTTGTTCTTCTTTCGTCGCCGTATTTTTCTTTAAGTTTTGTTAATTCTTCTTTTATGACTGTTAAGATTTTTGCAGGGTGCGCTAATAAATCTTCAAGATAAGCAATGGTTTCTTTGACCATTTGGTATTCGTCTTCTATTTTTTGTCTTTCCAAAGCGG
Source organism: Patescibacteria group bacterium (assembly GCA_023485865.1). Taxonomy (GTDB): domain Bacteria; phylum Patescibacteriota; class Microgenomatia; order Levybacterales; family UBA12049; genus JAMCZC01. Next base: position 16,576 of record JAMCZC010000018.1, read on the forward strand.
CAAGACGCCGTAGCTGCATATCCAAAATTGCCGTTGCCTGGATATCGGAAAGCTTAAACTTCACTATTAAATTCTGCTTTGCAGAATCCTGGTCTTTACTTTCTCTTATTGTTTTTATAACTGCGTCAATATTGTCCACTGCAATTTTTAAGCCCTCCAGAATATGGAGTCTCGCTTTTGCCTGTCTTAACTCAAACTCGCTCCTTTTTTTAACAATTAAATATCTGTGTTTTAGAAATTCTTCCAAAATTGTTTTAAGGTTTAACGTTTGGGGTGTTCCGTCGACCAAAGCGACAACATTGGCGGAAAAAGTTGTCTGCAGGCCGGTATGCTTAAACAAATTATTCAAAACTTTCTTAGGAGAGCTGTCTCTTTTTAGTTCTACAACAACCCTTATTCCATGCCTGTCCGATTCGTCTCTTAAATCGGATATGCCTTCGATTTTTTTCTCCTTGACAAGGTCTGCAATTCTTGCCACCAAAAGCGCTTTGTTTACCTGATACGGAAGCTCGGTGATAATAATTGCCGATTTTCCCTGACCGATGTCCTCGATATCGGCTTTTCCTCTGATTAGCACTCTTCCCTTTCCTGTGGTGTAAACATTTTTTATTTCGTTAATATCATAAATTGCGCCTGCGGTTGGGAAATCCGGCCCTTTTATAAATTCCAAAAGCTCGTCAATTGTTGCGGTCGAATTAAGAGTAAAAGGTTCAAGTGTAATTTTTGTTTTCCCGATAATAAATATTGCCGCATTAACCACTTCGGATAAATTATGCGGAGGAATTTTTGTGGCCATTCCTACCGCGATTCCCTCGCTCCCCATCAATAAGAGATTTGGCAGGAGGCTCGGAAGAAAAACAGGTTCTTTAAGTGTGGCGTCAAAGTTGTCGAGATAATCTACTGTTTCCTTTTCCATATCCAGCATCATCTCGTTAGTTATCGCCGCCATTCTGGCTTCCGTATAGCGCATTGCGGCCGGCGGATCTCCGTCCATTGAGCCGAAATTCCCCTGACCGTCAATTAAAGGATAACGCATGGAAAAATCCTGGGCCAGCCTTACCAAAGAATCGTAAATGGGTACGTCTCCATGGGGATGGAATTTTCCCATTACTTCTCCGACAATTTTGGCGCTTTTTGAATACTTTGCGCTGTGGGTTAGGTTCATTTCGTGCATTGCAAAAAGTATGCGTCTGTGGACCGGCTTTAAGCCGTCTCTTACATCGGGAAGCGCACGGGAGACGATAACCGACATTGCGTAATCAAGATACGCACGCTTCATTTCTCTTGAGATTTCTGTTTGTAAAAGCTTACCAATATCTGCCATAATAATTAATTTTCAATAACCAGTTCTCAATTTTCAATAAATGTTTCATTGATTCATTGTGAAATTCAATGTAAATTGTAAATTGAAAATTGTCAATTAAATAAGGAAGGATGCAATCAGTAATGCTACTATATTTATGACTTTAATCATTGGATTGATTGCAGGTCCTGCGGTATCTTTGTAGGGGTCACCGACCGTATCTCCCGTGACTGCCGCTTGGTGAGCAAAGCTGCCTTTGCCGCCCAAGTTTCCTTCCTCTATATATTTTTTAGTATTATCCCAAGCGGCTCCGCCTGTTGTCATGGAAATTCCCAAAAAAAGACCTGTGATAATGCTTCCAACCAGCATTCCGCCCAATGCTTTCGGCCCCAACCCAAAACCTACTACAATAGGAGCTAAAACCGTAATTGCCGTTGGCAAAATCATTTCTTTAATTGCCGCTTTTGTAACAATATCAACAGCTTTTCCGTACTCGGGTTTTGCGGTTCCTTTCATAAGCCCTTTTATTTCCCTAAACTGCCTTCTTACCTCGTCAACTACGGAAACGCTTGCTTTTCCGACAGCTTCCATTGCCAGGCTTGCAAAAAAGTAAGGAAGTGCTCCTCCTATAAAAAGTCCCACCAAAACACTTGGGTCGGAGAGTGAAAATGTTCCCGAAAACCCGTGCCCGCCTTTTATTAACTCCTGTGTATAACTTGCAAATAAAACCAAAGCTGCCAAACCGGCTGAACCTATAGCATAAGCTTTTGTTACTGCTTTGGTTGTGTTTCCAACCGCGTCAAGAGGATCTGTGACGTCCCTGACTTTTTTATCAAGGCCTGCCATTTCCGCGATTCCGCCGGCATTATCGGTAATGGGGCCGAAAGCGTCAATTGCAACTATAATTCCGGCGAGTGATAACATAGACATTGCGGCAACAGCTACTCCGTAAAGCCCGGCAAACATAAACGACGTCCAAATAGCCGCGGCAATTAAAAGTATCGGTGCCATTGTTGCTTTCATTGAAACAGCAAGTCCTGCAATAATGTTTGTCCCGTGGCCGGTGGTTGAAGCGTTGGCGATTGTTTTAACCGGCCCGAATTTTTTGGAAGTAAAATACTCCGTTATTACTACCATACCAAGCGTTACAACCAAGCCGATGATTAACGGATAGAAAAGGTTAAGGTATGAGATATTGTCTATTCCTTTAGGAAAAACTCCCAAAGTTAAAACGTAAAATCCGGCTACTGAAACTACAACTGCGGCAATAAGCCCCTGGTATAAAGCCCTCATTACCCCGTTACCGGAAAGCCTGACGAACCAGGTCCCGACGATACTGGCAACAATGGAAATTGCACCAATCAGCAAAGGATAAAAAACAACAGCCGGGTTATTCGGAAAAGAAAGATGTCCTAAAATCATTGCCGCAACCGCGGTGATGACGTATGTTTCAAATAAATCAGCGGCCATGCCTGCGTCGTCCCCTACGTTATCCCCTACCAAGTCCGCAATAACTCCGGGGTTTCTCGGGTCGTCTTCTGGAATTCCTTTTTCCAGTTTTCCAACCATGTCTGTTCCGACGTCAGCAGACTTTGTAAATATTCCGCCTCCAAGCCTTGCAAAAACCGAAATCAAAGATCCTCCGAAACCTAAGGCAATTAATGGCTGGAGATTTCCGCTAGCGTATTTTTCCAGTATCCAGTAAAATCCGGAAACTGCCAAAAGAGCAAGTCCTGCAACCATGAGCCCTGTTACGGCTCCTCCCTGGAATGCCAGATTAAAAGCAGAAGGAAGGCCTTTTTTTGCAGCTTGCGCGGTTCGGATATTGCTTCTTACGGCAATAGACATGCCGATAACGCCCGCAATGGTGCTAAAAACCGCGCCGACTGCAAAACCCAGAGAGGTAATTAAGCCGAAAGCAAAAAATAAAATTACAAAAATTACAGCGCCGATTGCCGCAACAACGCTATATTGCCTTTTCATGTAAGCGCTAGCTCCTTCAGCAATTGCGTCGGAGATTTCGTTCATTTTTTTGTCGCCTCGGGGCTTTGAAAGTACACGGTAGGTTAAGAAAAATCCATAGAGTATGGAAAGAAGTCCCGCTACAAAGGGAACAATTAGTTTGTGGGCCAAAATAAAAGATAAGTCCATCCCGTTAGAAAACCCCCTTCAAGTCGGTTTGTATTAACTTTTTAATAATATTGCCTAAAACAATTTTTCTAACGGGATCCATATCAACCTATCAATTATAAGGTAATCCGGCGGCCATTTCAAGGACTTTTTAAGGATAACAGTTCTTTTACAGTTGCGTCGGCGAGGATTTTCATAGTGTCAAAAATTTCAATTTTATGGTGTTTATTTTCAGGAATAAGAAGCTGTAAATCGGTACAGGCCAAAAGTATTGCTCCCGATTTTTTAGAAACGGTATCAACAATTCCAAAGAGCGCCTGTTTATCCCTAAGGGTTTGATGATTATTTATCAGCTTATTAATAATTGTTCCCATTTGTTTTTGTTCTGTTTTATTTGGCAGGACAATGTCGAGTTTTTTATCAAACAGTTTATTTTTAATAGTTGCAGGAGTTGATAATAAACCGATTTTTTTAACGTTTTTTCTATCTATTGCTTTTACCGTTTCGTCGATAATGCTTATAACGGGAATATTTACCGAAAGCCTAATCTCATTAATAAAAACGTGTGCCGTATTGCACGGGATTACAATAAAATCTGCTCCCCCTTTTTCAAGCTGCCTTGCGGAATTTGTCAGTAAAGAAAGACATTCTTTTTTACCTTCGCCCTCTTTTATAAATTTTTCTTCCAGCGCAAAAGGCATCGGAACATTGGAAATAAGAATGGGTGGCCGGTTTACGTTATTCTTTTTTTGGCACAAAGAAATAATCTGCATGTAAAATTTAGCAGTTGTCTCAGGTCCAAGTCCTCCAATAATTCCTACAGTTTTCATATTTTTAAACTTGTGGTGAGCGCAGCCGAACCACAAAAAAACCTCCCTGTGGGAGGTTTGTCTTTTCCGAAACGTTTAGTTTTACATCACGGCAAGAAGACCTCCCGAAGAGGTTTCTCCGTAATACCAGTTATTAAATGCGCTTTTCATATTGGAATAGTATCACTTTTAACGTTTAATTTCAAATTAGGGTTATGGCAGCTCAAACACCAGTTCTAAGAAAGACCCTATCACTTCTCTGGAGTAAAAAATAGGGGCTCTGGGCTGTATGATATTTGTTACCGCAACCTCTTCGGATCCGATGCTTCCAAGTTCTCTCGCCGGAGCAATTTTCTCCTGCTCCATTTCTCTTATTCTTATATCTATAGTGGGACTGACAGGAACGCGTATATATAATTGTAAATGGATGACTCTATTAGGATCGTCGGTTCTTGGAAAAAAGCAGTGGATGTCCCAGCCCCTATGTACTTCCGCGGTCTCTGTTGTCATTCCCCTTTCTATCAAATCCGTTCTTACGCCCGTCATCATTTCCATTGTGACTTCTCTGTATGTTTCCATTTCAGCATACCCGGGATAAGGCGGTTTCCCTTCAGGGTTTTGCATGGGCGAAGTTTAGCACGGCAATAAGTGGTCGTCAACTATTAGCGGTTTTCCAAAGAACGCCATAAGTACCAGCACGCAAAACTTCTGTTCGGTTTCCAATTTTCGGACAATTTTAAAATATCTTTTTCTTTTTCAATTTTATATAAATTTTTTATCGCGTGCCTTAGCCCAGCATCCCCTAAAGAAAAAACATCTTCCCTTTTTAGCGTAAAGATCAAGATCATTTCCGCAGTCCAGTTTCCTACCCCTTTTATTTTGGTCAGTTCTTTTCTTACCTCTTCATCGCTTAATTTTTTAATTTTTTTAACTTCCAGCTGTTTTTCTTTAAATGCTTTGGCGATATTTTTTATGTAAGCGGCTTTAGAATAACTCATTCCGGCAGACCTTAATTTTTCATCGTCTGTTTTCATCAATTTTTCCGGGGTTGGAAATTTATTATTAAAAAGCGCCAGAAATCTTTTAAAGATCGTATCGGCGGCTTTGCCCGATAACTGCTGTCCGATAATTGACTCGACTAATTCCTCGTACAGTTTTTCACTTCTGTCTTCAAATTTATGAGGACCATATTTTTTGTGAAGTTTATTTAAAATGGGATCAGAAAACATAAAGTTTAATTTCTAATTTCAAATTCTTAATTTCTAATCAAATAGAAATGTTTTAATTTTGAAAATTTAAGAATTGAATCATTCATTGAAAATTAAAAATTAATAATTAAAAATTGCGGGTTATATATCAAGGCTTGCTTGCTTCGCCCTACTTAATTTGCCATTCGCCTTTTCAGAACTATTCGTTCACGGCTCAATGGCGCATTTAACGCAGGACTCCGCAAGCTAAATATCGAGATTGGCTTGCTTCGCGTTACTTTGGATAAAGTGTTTGCGCGGAGGTACTTCGTCTCCCATTAACATTGTAAAAATAGCATCTGCTTCTTCGGCATCTTCAATTCCGACCTGTTTTAAAATTCTGTTGGCAGGATTCATGGTTGTGTCCCAAAGCTGTTCGGGATTCATTTCTCCTAAGCCTTTGTATCTTTGCAGATTGATAATGTTTCTGGAATTAGCAGATGTCATGCTTTTCACAATAGTATCCCTTTCGTCATCGGAATAGGCGTACTGCATATCTTTTCCGGACTGCAGTTTATAAAGAGGAGGCTGGGCGATATAAAGATAACCTTGTCTGATGACTTCGGGTAAATGTCTAAAAAAGAAGGTCAAAATTAAGGTCTCGATATGCTCGCCGTCTACATCGGCATCGGTCATAATAATAATCCGGTGATATCTTAATTTCTCAAATTTAATTGTCTCCCCTATTCCCATTCCCAGAGCAATAATTAAATTTTTTACTTCTTCGTGTTCAATAATTTTATCAAGCCTTGCCCTTTCGGTGTTTAAAATTTTTCCTTTCAGCGGCAAAATGGCTTGGAATTTTCTGTCTCTTCCCTGTTTTGCGCTTCCCCCTGCACTGTCTCCCTCAACCAGATACAATTCCGAAATGCTCGGGTCTTTTTCCTGACAGTCGGCCAATTTTCCGGGAAGAGTTGAGCCCTCCAAAGCACCTTTTCGAAGGATTGCTTCTTTAGCCGCCTTTGCCGCGAGCCTTGCTTTTGCCGCCAAGTATACTTTTTCCAAAATTTTTCTTCCGTCCGAAGGGTTTTCCTCAAAATAAGTTGATAATCCCTCTTTCACAATTGACTGCACAACGGGCTGGATTTCGGCGTTTCCCAATTTTCCCTTGGTTTGGCCTTCAAACTGGATTTTATCCTGGGGCATTTTTATATAAACTACGGCGGTTAGCCCTTCCCTGGTATCGTCCCCCGTAATTCCCTCTTCGTCTTCTTTAAAACTGCCGATTTTTTTGCCGTAGTCGTTAATGGCGCGGGTTAAGGCCATCCTAAATCCGGTTAAATGCGTCCCTCCGTTAACAGTATTAATAACGTTAACGTAGGACTCGACATTTTCCGAATATGCATCGTTATATTGCAAAGCAACAGACACGTTTACCTCGCCCTGCTGTTTTTCGATATAAATTACATCGTGTAAAATGTTTTTGTTTTCGTTGATCTTGGAAATTAAAGAGGAAATTCCGCCCTCAAAATAAAAGTTGGTTTCTTTTTCCTGACCCTTCCTCTTATCAATTAAGTGGAAATAAAGACTTGGAACAAGAAAGGCCCTTTCTCTAATTGCTTTTTTAATTGTTTCAAAACCAAAATTTGTTTCCTGGAAAATTTGCTTGTCGGGCAAAAAGGAAATTAGAGTTCCCGAACCTCTTCCGTGAACAAAATCATGGCTAAGCCTTGATTCTTTTACTGTTTTTAAATCCGTTGTAACTTTTCCCCTACTGTATTCCTGTGTATAGATTTTTCCTTCCCTGGTTACTTCTGCAAAAAGCCATTCGGAAAGTGCGTTTACAACGCTTGCTCCAACTCCATGCAGTCCTCCGGAAATTTTATACGCGCTTCCGCCGAATTTTCCGCCGGCATGAAGCTTGGTCATAACAATTTCCAAACCTGATTTTCCGTAGTTTTTAACAATATCAACCGGAATTCCTCTTCCGTCGTCTGCAACAGTTGCGCTGCCGTCGTCGTTTAAAACAATCCAGACGTTTTTGGCAAAACCTGCCAATGCCTCGTCAACGGAGTTATCGATTATTTCCCGGAGTGCTTCGTGAAGTCCGATTACATCGGTACTTCCTATGTACATTCCCGGCCTTTTTCTAACCGGTTCCAAGCCTTCTAAGACCTGAATTTGCGCCGCAGAATAATCGTTTTTTGCTGTTTTTTCTTCTTTAACTTTTTTTGCTCGCACTGAGCTTGCCGAACGTGCCATAACAACTTAGTTTAGCAGAAATTAGCAGAGATTTCTAGGGCGGAATTGATCTCTCCAACGAGCCCGCTTGCAAACCGAAGGTTTGACAAGGGAGTTATGAGCGAAGCATCAGCTGAGGGAATACCTTATGAAAACTCCGAATCCTGAGAGCATCAAATGGATTACTTTGGGGCTTCAAAACCCAATTTTCCCTATATCTATACTCGAGGACTTAGTTGAGGGCGTCTTTTAACAGCTACTATTCCCCATCTTGGACTATCTGTTAGGATTGTCATCTGCGTCCTGGTTGCGACCCTTCGCCAACGATTAGCTTCTTCCTTTTGAAGAGGATCAGTACTGGATAGCTCTCTTGCTTCAACTAAAACATCCACCGCATAGGGATCATAAATGAGATATCTCATAACTTTATCTGTACGGTCCAATGGGGAAAGAGGCTCTTCTGTCAGACCTAGAGCTATATAGTCAAGATAACGTGTAGAAGGAAGCGGTAATTCTCCATCGACGTCGTAAGCAGCGTCGCCCCACTGGTCCCTATAAAGAAAATGGACTCTATGTTGAACAATTGTGTACCCATTTCGGTTAACTGCATCTACTATTACAGCTATTTCTTGATTTGGTTCGCCTATTCCAACTTCTTGCTCAGTCGCTCTCATATGCGCAGATTTTAGTGTTATAGTGAGCAAAAGTCAAATTAGTGTGTTGGTTGCCTAGATACCGTACAGAGGTCCTTTCTGTTGTTGCATCAACATGTTAACATATTCTCCGGGTTTTTTGTACCCTAGGGAACGATGATATCTTTGATAATTGTATTTCTGATTAAAAAGAAGACACTGTTCTCGTAACTGTTCAAGTCCTGGATACAAATTCTGATTATGGGAATAGTAGAAATCAAACCAAAGTAATCTTTTCTGTGCGTCCTTTGATAAATTGCTTGTTGTCACCTGTATAGCCGGAAATTGTTTGAATGCCCGCATGTACGAGCCATTATATGATCCTTTCAAATATTCTCAACTGTACGGTATGTATCCCAACCTGGACAATTAGAGGTTTCAACCCCAAATTTTCCGGGGCTATTTTTTTAAGTATTTTCTCCAAAGCTTTTGTCTTTGCTCTTTTGTCATTGATAAAGCCCAATCCCATGCGGCCTTATACGGACTTATTCCCTTTTCGTTCCAGAGGTTGATTT
>JAMCZC010000020.1 GCA_023485865.1 Patescibacteria group bacterium
AGATGTTAAACCGACAACTTTTTCAGACCCCTCTAGCCACTGGCGTAATGAAACAAACGTCTTTGACGCTAGTCTAACTTCTTTTGCTGATAACCAGCCAAAACCAAAAATTCCAAACTATGTCCAATTCTCCGGACAAACTATAAATCTTGGAGCAAACGAGACAATCTTCGGGGTACGCTTAACATTAAAACTCGGTACAAGTGGCTTTGTAAATGATACATGGGAAGTTAAACTGATAAACGGCGTAACTACAAGGAGACTTTGGACTGGTATTGTTTCTATAACTGACCCTACAACTTTTGAATGGGAAGTGCTGGCCAACATCTTAACAACAGATGGTCTGTGGACAAAAGCTAACTTTGAAAGTATGGCTATCCGCATTGGGCCTGTTTCCGCTGTTGCCTCTCAAGACAGCGTTACAATTAAAATTTACGATATCTCCTACAGAGTTTTTACTTATAACGCCCAAACACAAAGTTTGCTAACTGTTTACTCAACAGCTTCTTTAGACGGCGACATTTATTTACTTTTACTAAAAGACACTCTACAGGAATTACTGTCTGATAATTTCTTAAGTATATAAATTATTGAAAACATAAGCGTGGTAATAGATAAAATATAAACCGATTTACCGTTAAAAGGTAAAAAACTTAGAATTGTTCCAAGACCTAAAAGCGAAAGTACGGAGAATCCGCAACTTGCACACCCGGTTGAAACAAAGCCCAATAAACTCCCTCCGCCAATCACTAATTTTAACGAAGATTTATTTTTTTGTATTCTTTTCATTGTTTTAAAAATTAAAATAGAAGCTACTAGACTAGGAAACTAACGATTTGTTGTCTCCTTTTAATAAAACTATAAGTTCTCGATAAAGCTGCATGTCTGTTTTCTTGTATCGCCATTCGCATTCCTTTAAGTGATAGGCAAAGTTTACCTTAACTCCTCTGAACTTTGCAAGTCTTCCTTTGGTGAAACTCCAGAAGTTCTCAATGCCGTTGATGTGATTACCATTCCCGTAGGAAAATGCTTTAGAGTGATTGATTCTCTTATGCTTATCAAACCCTACATCAACCAGCCCATCATAGCCTCTCCATTTATCGGTATGAACAATAGTTTCTGTACTCACTCTGCCCCGTATAATCGCCTGTGGTGTCCTCTTCTCACAGTTTGGTACTATTTCCGTATAGACTCTCCCGTCTCTTTCATAGATGCCAAACACTGGTTGTTTATCTGTTCCTCTGCCTCTTTTCCCGGCACTCCTCGTTTCCTTTTTCCTCCGAAATATGCTTCATCCATTTCTGCCTCTCCGCCTATCAACCGATGAAATTCTTCCATCTGATGGACATGAATCAGTTTCCGAAAGAATCCGTAAAACCTGTTAACGGTGTTTCTATTAACTCGTACTACAAGACTGGTTTTAGTAGCATCAATGTCACAACAAAAATGCCATATCAGTTTTTTCGTTTTGTAATCGCTTAATCGGATTCTCCTGACAATCATATCGACTAGTATAACAGATGTTATTCTAGTCTAGTACCTAATTAATTATTATATCAGGTTTATTTATTGAGGATGACTTCATCTTACACCTTGAGTTGCGCGACAGAAAACTAATCAACTGCCGGCGGCGGGGTTGCGTGAAGAATGGGCCGAACGGATAATTCCTGCTGTCTTCCTCTTTTTATAGGTTTATCTAAAGCAACGTCCAAAACCTCATCCATATGTGAAACAGGCATAAAGTGTAGATCTTTGAGAACTTCTTTTGGTACATCTTCCAAATCTTTTTTATTTTCTTTTGGAATTATTACGGTTTTAAGCCCCGCCCTATGGGCCGCAATTACTTTTTCCTTAAGACCGCCAATCTCTAAAACTCTTCCCCTTAAGGTTACCTCTCCTGTCATACCGACTTTTCTGTTAACAGGTATTTTTGTAAGAGCCGAGATAATGGCTGTGGTTATAGCAATTCCCGCCGACGGACCGTCTTTTGGAACTGCCCCTTCGGGAACATGGACATGAACATCAAGTTTTTGGAAAAACTTCTCGTTTAACCCTAATTGCTCTGCCCTTGCTCTTATGTAGGAAAGAGCTGCCTGACAAGACTCCTTCATAACATCTCCGAGCTGTCCCGTTAAGATAAGCTGACCTTTACCCGGCATAAGAGCAACTTCTATAAATAATATGTCTCCGCCTGCTTCTGTCCAGGCAAGACCCGTTGACATACCTACTTCGTCTTTTTTCTCAATAAGAGTGGAGCTAATTTTAATCGGCCCTAAGAATTTTGGAACGTTTTTTTCCGTTACAACCACTTTTGCTTTTTTGCCTTCGGCAACCATTTTGGCTATTTTTCTTAGTATCGCTGCCATCTGACGCTCGAGACTTCTTACTCCTGCCTCTCTTGTATAATGGTCTATTATAAAACGGATAGCTTTATCTGTAATTTCTACTTTTTGCTTTGTTAGCCCGTGGCTTTCCATTTGTTTTTTAAGTAAAAAGTTTTTTATAATCTTGAATTTTTCTTCCTGCGTATAACCTGCAAACTGAATTATTTCCAGCCTGTCTCTTAAAGCCGGAGGAATAGTGTCTAAAACATTAGCCGTTGTAACAAACATTACATCGGATAAATCAAATGGAACTTCCAAATAATGGTCGGAGAAGGCAAAATTCTGTTCCGGATCCAAAGCCTCTAAGAGAGCCGAAGACGGATCACCTCTAAAATCGGCTCCGACTTTATCGATTTCGTCAAGCATAAATACGGGGTTTTTTGTACCCGCATCTTTAATTCCCTGGATTATGCGCCCCGGCAAAGCGCCGACGTAAGTTCTCCTGTGGCCTCTTATTTCTGCCTCGTCTCTTATTCCGCCAAGAGACACTTTTACAAATTTTCTATCTAAAGCTCTGGCTATGGATTTTCCTATGGAGGTTTTGCCTACTCCCGGCGGCCCGACAAAACAAAGTATGGGTCCTTTCATTTTACCTGCCAGCTTGTGAACAGCTAGATATTCAACGATTCTTTCCTTAACTTTTTCTAATCCGTAGTGATCCTCATTAAGTATTTTCTCGGCAATTTTAACGTTAACATTGCTTTTGCTTTCAACTGCCCAGGGAAGACTCAAAAGCCAATCAAGATAATTCCTTATGTAACCCGCCTCCGGATTAAACTGGTTCATTTGGGAAAGTTTTTTTATCTCTTTTCTGGTTTTTTCCTCTATTTCTTCCGGCATCTTGGCATTTTTAAGTTTTGTCAAGAGTTCTTTAACTTCGCTGTCTTCATCGGATTCCCCGAGCTCCTTTTCTATTGTTTTTAATCTTTCCCTTAGCATCACCTCTCTTGCTCCTTTTTCAAACCTCTCCTGGGTTTTCGAAGCTATTCTTCGTTCTATTTCCAAAACTTTTATTTCTTTTGCCAAAAATTCGGTTACTTTTTCAAGCCTCCTTTTAACATCCACGTCTTCCAAAAGCAATTGTTTTTCCGCCGGTTTTAAATCCAAAACCGAAGCAACCAAATCCGCAAGTTGAGAAGGAGTATTTTCAGACATGATATTCATAAAAACCAGGAAGTCAACAAATTTCCCTAAATTCATGGCTTTTCTGAATTCATTCGTCAGGTGGTTGCACAAAGCTTTAATTTCGGGCGAGTCATTAAAGTTTTCGGAAACTTCTACAATTTTACCCAGTAAAAATGGATGGTTTTCTTGATATTTGTCGATCTTGATTCTGGAAAGTCCTCTTATCTGGGCGTTTATTTCGCCGTCACTTTTAATCATGCGTTCAATATGAGATAATGTGCCGAAAGAATAAAGGTCAGAAGGTGTTGGCTCGTTTAGCTTTGCGTTTTTTTGGAGCACAAATCCAACTGTCCGGTCGTTATGAAAAGCATATTCTAAAGCTGCCAAGCTTTTCGGCCTGCCAAAAGTTAACACCGAATCGGTATTGGGGAAAATAATCCCGTCTCTTATTGGAATTATAGGTACAAATTTATCCATATCGGTTCTTTGTATTAGCACTCTACCATACCATCTGCTAGGTTGTCAATAGGCGAGTGGTTGTCGAGCCTATTGACCCCTAAAAAAGCGCCCTTTGAGCCGTATTCGAATAGAATTGAAAAGGCGAAAAGTAAGCTTTGTGGGGTCAAGCTCTAATCGTCGGCGGGGTTGACCCCGTTAGAAATTTGCAGTTTATACTGCATTACAATTTTGCCGGTTGTTATGATATCTCATATTAGATACAAATTCAGACCAAAAATTCTAACGGGGTTGACATACCAAATCTTGCGTAATTACAATTACATCATCATGGTCTATTTAAGTCAACTGTTAAATAAAAAAGTTTACTATGGGAGCAAACCGTATGGAAAAATTACGGATCTGGCTGTTTTCCAAAACTATCAAAACCCTTCTCTATCAAAAATCGTTATCACAAAAAATGGCAAAAAAATAACGGTTTCTCCTTCGGTAATTGATTTAAATACGCAAAGGATAATCCTAAAATCGGAAAAAACTCCGTTTCTTCCCTATGACGAAAAAGACTTTTACCTTAACGAAGATCTTTTAGATAAACAAGTTATAGATATTGACGGCAAAAGACTGGTTAGGGTGAATGATATTTTGCTCGAGAATAACGGCGAAACAAAAGTAGTTGGAATAGACATAGGTTTTGCGGGCCTTGCCAGAAGGCTTGGGTTTGGTTGGATTACAAGAGGCAAAACCAAAATTCTTCCCTGGCAAATGATAGAAGCTTTTGACTACCAAACAGGCAATGTGATGCTTAAGTTAGCACAAGGCAATCTAAATACTTTACATCCGAGTGAATTGGCAGATATTTTAGAAGAAGCGGGAAACAATGAAAGGATTGGAATTGTAGAAAGCCTTGATACGGATACGGCGGTAATGGCCATTGAAGAAGCAGATTACCGTACGCAGGAAGCAATCCTCGAACAATTACCTCTTTCGCCCCTTAAAAGAATAGTCGACAAAATGCACATAACAGAAATCGCAGACCTTTTTTATAAATTAAATCCTCTAAAGATAAGGGAGATATTAAACCTGTTAGGTAATGAAAAAGCGGAACGAGTTGAAGGACTGTTGAATTTTGGCAACGATACTGCGGGAGGACTAATGAACGTTATTTACTACTCCGTAGACGGAGATAAAACCGTAAAAGAAGTTTATAATGAACTATATAACCAAGCTCCAAAACCCGAAACAATACTTGTTACCAACGGAAACAGTAAATTAGTTGGAATTTTATATACAAAAGACATTTTAGACTGCGACTCACTTGCTCTTGCCAAAGACATTGTTTCGGAAAGAAAATTTGTTTACCCAAACGTTGATCTTAACCAAATCATAAAAATATTCAGCCAATATAACTTAAGAATTCTGCCTGTTGTTGACAAAGAAAAAAGACCC
>JAMCZC010000021.1 GCA_023485865.1 Patescibacteria group bacterium
AAATGCTAAAAAAATATCTGGCTTTAGTTTTACTGGTTATAATACTCCTTTTAATTGGTAATAATTTTTATCAGACTAGAAAGTATAAGGCGGTAAATTATTCAAATACCTTACCCGCCGAGGTGCTCGAGAAAAACCCCGAGCAGAGAATGCTTGCAGTGGTCGACATTGGGGGTTTTGACTGTCCCAGCTGTCCGATTATTGCTGAGAATGCTCTGAAAGATACAAAAGGTGTACTTGACGCCAGAACAACTTCAACCGGTAAGGCAAGCAGGGTGTTGTATGATGCTAGTGTAATATCTCTTGAGAGCATACAAAAAGTGCTGTCACCAGCCGGTTATACGGTTGATAAGATAATTACTAACCAACCCACTCAGATAAACAAACTGGATTAGGAAATTATGGAAGAATATGACTTAATTATTATAGGTGGTGGAGCAGGGGCATTTGCTGCTGCTATTAAAGCCAATGAGCTTAGGGCAAAAACCTTGATGGTAAATAAAGGTCTTCCGCTTGGTGGAACCTGTGTTAATGTAGGCTGTGTCCCCTCAAAAACACTTCTCTGGGCTGGAGAAGTTATGCATCTTGCCAGAAACCACAAGATTCCAGGAATTGATATAGAGGTTAAAGGTTTTGATTTTGCGACAGTTATTCAGCATGAACTTGATCTAGTAGCGAAATTACGAGACGAGAAGTATGAGAAAGTCTTAAACGGTTTAGAGGATGTCACTTATATAGAAGGTAGAGTTAATTTTATTTCTCCAAACGAGGTTGAAGTTAACAATCAAAAGTATCAAGCAAAGAAATTTATTATTGCGGCCGGATCAACTGCAACTATACCACCCATTGAGAATATACAAGAAGTTGGGTATCTCACTCATATTGAGGCACTAAAACTTAAGCAGCAGCCGAAAGAACTCATTGTTGTCGGCGCAGGACCAGTAGGACTTGAGTTTACCCAAATGTATTCCAGATTTGGAACAAAAGTCACTATTCTTCACAGAAGTTCGTCAATCTTTTCTCCCGGCGAAGAAGAACTAACTTCTCGCTTAGCTGAAATACTCACTCAAGAAGGAATAACTATTAAAACTGGTGTCCAAGTAAAAAGCGCCACAAAAGATGGGAATAAAAAGGTTTTGATATATGCCACTGAAGGAAAAGAAGAAGAGATATCAGCAGATGAGATACTTCTTGCCAGTGGCAAAATTCCTAATACTCAAGGGTTGAATTTAGATAAAGCCGGTGTGGAAATTGATGATAAGCAAGCTATTAAAGTTAATCCTAATTTCCAAACCTCACAGACCTATATCTTTGCTGTTGGTGATATAACAAATGGCCCATTAAGACTCGAGACAACTGCTGGCAGAGAAGGCACATTGGCTGCTGAAAATGTACTGAAAGGTACTCAAAACAGCATAGATTACAACACTGTCCCCTGGACTATCTTTACTGATCCTCAACTGGCAGGGGTAGGATTTACAGAGGAAGAACAGATGAAAAGATTCGGAACCTGTATGTGCAAGACCGTATCTTTTAAAGATGTGCCCAAAGCGCTTATTATCAACAGAACAGAGGGACTTATCAAAATGGCAATTCATCCCGAAACAAAACAAATTATGGGAGTGCATATTTTAGCTCCAAACGCAGGAGAGCTTATTGCAGAAGCCATGATGCTAGTTAAAAACAAGAATACGATTGATGATGTAGTAAATTCTCTCCCGATGTTCCCTACGTTTTCAGAAGCGATTAAAATTGTCGCGCTGTCGTTTACAAACGATATAACAAAGCTTAGTTGCTGTATTTAGAAAATATTTAAGCTAAGAAAATAAGTAAAGCTTTTGACGAATAAATTATGAAGTCGATACTACAATTATCAAATAATACACCAACTATTTTAGTTATTTTCGGCGTAACCGGGGATTTGGCTGAAAAAAAGATTATCCCCTCACTTTGGCGTCTTTTCCAACAAGGGTTGTTACTTGATAAGTTTAACGTAATTGGTTTTTCAAGAAGGTCTCTTTCAAACGAAGAATTTAAAGAAATGGTTTTGGGAGCCGTTAAAAAACGGGGAGGGAACAAATTCAATGACAAACAGTTTACAACCTTCTTTAAAGCCTTTTCATATATGAGCGGAAATTTTGGTGACAGTAATTCTTTTGCATCTTTATACAATTATATTGCTAATCTAGAAAGTTCATGGGGAGTTTGTGCAAACAAGCTTTTCTATCTTGCGATACCACCATCTTATTATGAATCAATTTTAAAGAATTTGGCAAATGTTAAATTAAACATTCCCTGCGGCGGAAAGTTGGGCTGGAGCAGAATTCTTATAGAAAAGCCTTTCGGAACTGATCTTTCAACGGCTAGAAGTCTTAAGGAACTTCTCTCATCTTATTTTAAAGAGGAACAAATCTACCGCATTGATCATTATCTATTTAAAGAAATTGTGCAAGGGATTGAAAATTTCCGTTTTTCTAATAACCTTTTTGAAAACACATGGGATAATACTACGATTGAGAAAATTGAATTGCGTCTTCTTGAGTCATTGGGAGTTGAAGATAGGGGAAGCTTTTATGACTTAGTAGGAGCACTGCGTGATGTGGGACAAAATCATCTTCTTTCTATGCTTTCTATGCTTACCATGGAGCACCCTTTTAATAGTAACGTTAATGCAATCCGAAATGCCCGTGCAAAAATCCTAGAAACTCTTTCTCCGTGGACAAAAGAATCGCTTCAAAAGAATACATTCAGAGCGCAATACAAAGGATATCGAGATATTGAGGGGGTTAATAAAGATTCACAGACAGAGACATACTTTGCGCTTAAAACTCAACTTAATCATCCAAAATGGAGAGATCTCCCAATAATTATAGACGCGGGAAAACGAATGGGAAAAGCACGAAAGGAAATAATTATAACACTTAAACACCCAGCAGCTTGCCATTTATGCGAGGTTGGTAAACATGGACCGAATAAGATAATTTTCCGACTTGAACCTAATGATGAAATTATTATTGACTTTTGGACAAAAAAACCCGGTTTTGAATCTATCCTTGAAGAGCGGTCATTTTCCTTCTTCTTATATGAAAAAGAAAGTAAAGTACAATATGTCGAGGAATATGCAAAAGTTCTTTACGCTGCAATAAACGGAGACCAATCGCTTTTTGTGTCCAAAGATGAGGTTGAAGCTTCATGGAAATTTACAGATCCGGTTGTTGATGCTTGGAAAAAGAATATGGTTCCACTCATTGAATATATACCAGACACTTTTCCAAACCCAGAATTTCTTAAGACTGCGCCTGATAGAAACCATACGAAAGTCAACTCAGGTAACAAAGAAATTGGAATACGAAGGTATTAACGGTGCATACTCTTTAAAAGAATTTGTTTCTAAATTACCAAAACCGCGTACCATTTGGCTGATGATTCCGCACCAAACAGTAGATGAGCTTCTTAAACAGCTTGTGCCTCTTCTTCAAAAAGGAGATACGATTATTGACGGCGGAAACTCTCCTTTTAAAGACTCTGTTCAGAGAGCAAAAAAAATTAAAAACAAAAACATTAATTTTCTTGACATTGGTGTATCTGGGGGTCCGGAAGGGGCAAGATATGGCGCCAGCTTAATGATAGGCGGAGATAAGGAATTGTTTGGAAAATATGAATATTTATTTAAAGATTTGTCGGTAAAAGGCGGTTATGGGTATATGGGAAAGTCTGGGGCAGGACATTTTGTTAAAATGGTTCATAACGGAATTGAATATGGAATGATGCAGGCAATTGGCGAAGGTTTTGAGGTTATGAAAAAATCTCCGTTTTCGCTGGACTTATATTCGGTAGCCGATGTTTATAATCATGGCTCAGTGATTACTTCTCGTCTTATCGGCTGGCTTTCTCAAGCTTATTCTAAATTCGGGGATGAACTTAATACCCCTGAATGCTGTTTGGGAAAAGTGCCTCAAAGCGGTGAAGGACAATGGACAGTTGAAACGGCGAAAGAATTAGGAGTGCCGGTAGCAATTATTGAAGGAGCTGTAAGGTTTAGGACTAAATCTCAGAATAAACCTTCTTATACCGGGCGTGTTGTTTCTGCCCTTCGTCATGAATTTGGCGGACATGAAGCGAAAACAAACGAAGAGTAAATACATTATGGAAGAAAAAGTAAAACAAATAAGTGATTTATTGCAGGAGGCAAGCGAAATACATCACAGTGTTTATAAAATTATTAATGGTAACGATTCCGATTGGGCATCGTGGTATTCAGATTGGTTAATTAATTTGTCAAAACTTCCGGAATTTCTTGGGGTAAAACCGGTACGAAGTGAATTAACGTATGTGCTCGTTCTTCTCGATAAGGAATATACAAAAGAAAAGCCGGAAGATAAATGGGAAGATTATTACGCAAAAAAACTTATCGAATATTTTAGCAAGTAAAATCGTGAAAACAATAAAAACAAAAGCCATATGGGCTTAGTAATTAATATATCAAACCATATCGCCTATTGAGACATCCTTTTTATACTGTCTTATTTAGCCTCGAAGTGATACAATCGCTATAAGGCCTATATGGTTCCAGATCGAGATTCAAAGGGAATTGGACTCGAACAGCCTTAAAATTGTTCAACTCTTGGTAGGGTATAGCAAAAATCAACTGCAAGAAATTATCGGGTGATTTCGGCGTATTGAACACCAATTCCGAGGCTAAAATAGCAGTTTTTTTATTCTTATCTCACTCAGTACCGCCAGCGGGAATCGAACCCGCGATCTTCACGTTGAGAACGTGACGTCCTAGGCCACTAGACCTGCCCGCTTAGCCTTTGTACCCCTGACCGGATTCGAACCGGTGGTTTCTTGGATGAGAACCAAGTGTCCTAAACCGCTAGACGACAGGGGCTCGCTTTGGCAGGCGGGCGATGGCGGCATAACGCTATTTTACCTTAAAAATTATGCTCAGACAAGTTTTGTTGTCTAGCTAATTTTTTTCTTGTATAATCTTTTTGTGAGTAAAATATTTCTTTCAGTAATAATTCCCTCTTACAATGAAATGGCAAATCTGCAAAAAGGGGTTTTAGATAAGGTGGAACATTATCTTTCAAAACAAAAGTATGCATACGAAGTTTTAATTGTGGACGACGGCTCAACTGACGGAAGCGTGGAGTTTGTTGAAGATTTTGTAAAAGAAAACTCTAAATTTAAATTGATTAAAAACCCCCACCTTGGTAAAGCAGGCGCAGTTACAGCAGGGATACTAAAGGCAGTAGGAGAGTATAGGCTGTTTACCGATATGGATCAAGCAACGCCAATCGACGAGCTGGATAAACTTTCCCTTTATCTTAATAAAGAATTTGATATTGTAATCGGAAGCCGCAATTCGCATAGGAAAGGCGCGCCCTTTACCAGAGCCGTAATGGCAAGAGGAATGATTGTGCTAAGAAGTCTTATTGTCGGCGTTAAAGATATAAAAGATACCCAGTGCGGGTTTAAAATATTTAATGAGAAATCTGCAGAAGAGCTTTTTTTCAAACTCCAGAAGTTTCACCACGGCTTTAAGCAAATCTCGGGTTCGGCAGTTAAGGCCGGGTTTGACGTTGAGCTTCTTTTTTTGGCGGAAAAATTAGGATACAAAATTAAAGAAGTGCCCGTAAGCTGGCTTTATGTGGAATCAAGAAGAGTAAGTCCTGTTATGGATTCGGTTAATGCGTTCGCAGATTTAATCAGAATTAGATTAAACGATGTAGCGGGAAAATACAAAAACCTATGATAAGGTTAAAACTTCTCTTTGCTTCTTACGTTGGGGTTTTAGTTGCGCTTTTCTTTTATTCTTTTACTCAAGTTGATTTAAGCTTAACTCTCTCAAGACTTTCGATATATCAAATTCTTGAAAAAAATTTTCAGTACGTTGGTTTTTTTCAAAGGCCTTTTTCGGCGGCGATATTTTCGGTAATCGTTTTTTTTCTTTTTGTTTTCTATTTTTTGTTTTTATTTCTCACAAAAAAAAGACAATTAGAGATAAAGTATTTAAAAATAATTATTTTTCTTATCTTTATTGTTTTGGTATTTTCGTATAACGCTTTCTCTTACGATTTATTTAATTATATTTTCGATGCAAAAATATTAACGCATTACGGGTTAAATCCCTATCTTCATAAGGCTTCTGATTTTACCAATGATCCAATGTTAAATTTTATGCGCTGGACGCACAGGGATTATCCCTACGGCCCTTCCTGGTTATTGTTAACGGTTCCTTTATCTTACATTGGAATGAATATTTTTCTACCGACTTTTTTCTTGTTTAAATTCTTAATGGGCCTTTCCTTTCTGGGCAGTTGCTATCTAGTTTATAAAATATCCGAAATTCTTTTCCCGGAAAATAAGCTGTTAAACCTTTCCTTCTGGGCCTTTAATCCTTTAGTTATTATTGAGTCGCTGGTTTCTGCTCATAACGATATCTCGATGATATTTCTTATGTTGCTTTCCGTATATTTATTTTTGCAAAGGAAAAAAACACTGTCCTTGCTATCTTATTTATTTTCCGTGGGAGTTAAGTTTTCAACAGGCGTATTTCTTCCGGTAGCAGTTTATCTTATTGCAATAAATAAGCTTAAGAAAAAGATAGATTGGGAAAAGATTTTTGTAATATCTTTCTTTTTGGCTCTGGCAACAATATTTGTAGCGGCAATCAGAACTACTTTTCAGCCATGGTATCTTCTTTTTCCGTTATCGGTGGCTTCGTTTATTCCTAAAAAATATTACATATTTATCCCATCGTTAATTGGTACTATTTTTGCACTTTCAATATACGTCCCGTATGTTTTACTTACGGACTATGCCAAGAGCTATCCGTCTATAGTTTTAAATATTGCAATCGCAGGCCTAATATCCGCACTATTATTGACCTTCCTCCTTTTCCTAAAAGTGAAACTCTTAAAGCATTGATTGGAGCTTCTGATTCTACTATAATTACAATATGAACTCGATTTTAAAATTCCGTCGAGAGATACCTTTTTTTATCTTAATCTCCATTTTATATTTTATTTTTAGACTTCTTTTTTTAACCAAGCTTCCAATTTTTACAGATGAAGCTATTTATTTACGCTGGGCGCAAATTGCTCTGCAAGATTCCTCATGGCGCTTTATTTCCTTAACAGACGGGAAACAGCCGATGTATGTTTGGTTTGCGCTTGTTTTCATGAAATTTATAAACGATCCGCTTTTGGCGGGCCGGCTGGTTTCGGTTTTTTCAGGATTTTTTACATTGATAGGCATTTGGTTTCTAACGTTTGAACTTTTCAGAAACAAAAAAACTGCCTTTTTAACCTCAATCCTTTATATTTTTTATCCTTTTGCTCAAGTTTACGACAGAATGGCTTTAATGGATGGAATGGTTGGAACTTTTGCGGTTTGGAGTTTATACTTTTCGATACTTTTGGTAAGAAAAATTAGATTTGATATAGCTTACACTTTAGGATTTGTTATTGGGGCAGGAGTACTCACTAAAACATCGGATTTTTTCAGTATTTATCTTTTACCGTTTACGCTGCTGCTTTTTGACTTCAAATCCAAATCCCTAAAACAAAGACTTATTAGATGGGCGGTTTTCGCTCTGTTTGCTGTTGGTATTTCGCAAATTTTTTATTCCGTTCTAAGGCTTTCGCCGCTTTTTGAAATGATTTCAACCAAAAACGCGATATTTGTATATCCATTTTCAGAGTGGTTCCAGCATCCTTTCACATTTTTCGTCGGCAACCTTCACGGGCTATTCAGTTGGCTTTTTTCATATCTTAAAGCGCCATATATCCTATTGGTAATAATTGCTCTGGTTTTTATAAACAAATTTACAAAAGAAAAAGTGCTTTTACTTTTGTATTTTTTACTTCCGTTCCTAGCGCTTGCCCTCTTTGGCAGAATAATTTTTCCAAGATTTATTTATTTTATGAGTCTTTATTTAATTCCGCTTACGGGGTGGTCGTTAAATTTTATTTCCGATTTAATTGAAAATAAGTTAATAGCAAATAAATCTCAATATTTAAAATATTTGATAAACGTTGCAATAGTTGTGATTTTCGTCGCTTACCCGGGACTTGTCTCTTACCAATTTGCTAATGATCCCGTTAACGCTGCGATTGCCGACAGCGATTCTAATCAATATGTTAACAATTGGTCTGCCGGGTGGGGAGTTAAAGAAAGCGTTAAGTATTTTCAGGAAAAAGCTCAAAACGGGAAAATTTTTATCGCAACCGAAGGAACTTTTGGTTTGATGCCCGAAGCAATGGAACTTTATCTTATTAAAAACCCAAACGTAACAATTAAAGGATACTGGCCGATAGAAAATAAATTACCCCAAGAAGCTTTGGATTACGCTAAAAAAATGCCTTCGTATTTTATTTTTTACCAACCCCAGCACGTAGCTATACCTTCTGATTTTCCGCTAAAACTCCTTCTCCAAGTAAAAGAAGGAAAGAGCAATTATTTTTACAGAGTTTATCAAATACTGCCGCAAAAATAATGAATAAATTTAAAAGACTGTGGCCTTATTTCTTGATAGTAGCCGTAGTTTTAGTATTTTTCTTTCCGATTCTTAGAGGGCAAATTCCTTTTCCAGGAGATCTTTTAATTGACTCTAATCCTTACAGTTCCCAGGGGTTTTTAGGTTACAGCGCGGGCGGATATCCTAATAAGGGGCAAGGCCCCGATGTTGTAAGCGAAATTTATCCCTGGAGATATTTTTCAATTAATCAGCTCAAGCAGGGTAATATTCCTTTTTGGAACCCTCATAACTTTTCGGGAAACCCTCAAATGGCAAATTTTCAAACGGCGATTTTCTATCCCGCGAACATTTTGTATTTCTTGCTACCTTTTAATTTGTCGTGGACTTTAATAATAATACTTCAGCCA
This sequence comes from Patescibacteria group bacterium, assembly GCA_023485865.1. Taxonomy (GTDB): domain Bacteria; phylum Patescibacteriota; class Microgenomatia; order Levybacterales; family UBA12049; genus JAMCZC01. The sequence continues at coordinate 8,893 of JAMCZC010000021.1, forward strand.
CTCCTCGGCGGAATATTTATGTATCTTTTCCTAAGAAAAGGGATTGGAGTAAAGGACTTCCCATCTTTTATCGGAGGCATTGCGTTTGCATTCTCCTCTTACATGGTTGTTTGGATTGAGTACGGTAATATTGGAAGTACGATTCTGTGGCTTCCTTTGGCGCTTTTATTTACAAAATATTTTTTCAAAAAATTAAATGCTGTTAATTTTTTTGGATTATCCTTAACTCTTACTCTTTCTCTTCTTGCGGGCTATATCCAGGGCGTATTTTACATATATCTTCTTTGCTTCCTGTATTATTTATATTTAATTTTTGTTCAAAGAAGCTTTAAAAGTTTTAAAAACCATATTTTATTTTTGCTTTCCTTAGCGTTACCGTTTCTATTAGCTTCGTTTCAAATTTTGCCAACTCTACAACTTTTTTCTCAATCAACTCGGGGAGCGTATTCTCTTTCGCAAATAGAAAAAAATCTCGCGTCCTTATACTATTGGATAACTATTGTATTTCCTGATTTTTTTGGCAATCCCGCAACCAGAAATTACTGGACTCCCGGAACTTACATAGAAAGAGTAATGTATCCGGGAACGGTCATTTTATTTTTTGCTTTCTACGCGATTTTTAACAAAGTTAATTTTATTGAAAAAAAGTTTTTTTTGGTTGTTTCCATAGTATCGTTAATTATTGCGAGCAATTTGCCTTTGGTTAAATATTTTTATCTTATTCCAATACCGGTTATATCAACCACAGTTCCGACAAGGGAATTTAGTATTTTTATTTTTAGCCTGATAGTCTTAGGAGCTATCGGTTTGGAACAATTTCTTAACGAAAAATATTTTAAAAAAATATTTGCGTCTTTTTATTTAGTGTTTCTGGTTTTAGTCTGGGGAGTTGTTCTTTTGCTGATCAGGTTTTCTCCAACGCTTTCCGGAAATTTAAAAATTACCGAACATAATTTAATTCTCCCAAGCATAATTATTTCATTGACAGTTTTTGTCGTTTTTCTTAAAAGAATTAACCTTAAAATTAGTTTAATTTTGCTTACCGCTTTAGTTATTCTTGATCTTTTCTATTTTTTCAATAAAATCACGCCATTTTCTCCGGAAAGCTTTACTTATCCTGATACGCAAATAATCTCTTACATAAAAAAAACTGCGGGTATAAATAGGTTTTGGGGATATGGCTCTGCGTATATTCCGGCAAATTTTCAGACCGTTGACCAAACATACTCTCCGGAAGGAAACGATCCCTTGCATATATCAAGATATGGAGAGCTTCTTTCGTCCTCTTTGAATGGGAAACTACCCATGGTTTTGCCAAGGCCGGACGCCAATATTGCGCCGGGTTATGGACCAAATGATTTAAAAACAAATTCTTATAGAAAAAAAATACTTGATTTATTAGGAGTTAAATACATCTTGCATAAGCAAGAGCTAACAGATGCTTGGAGCGAGCCGGATTTAACCACCTTTCCCGATAATCAATTTGCATTGATAAAAAAAATATATCCATGGCAGCTGTACGAAAACAAAGATGTCCTCCCGAGATTTTTTGTTACAGGTAAATATGTACTTTCCAAAAATAAAGCTTCGTCCCTGTCTCTTATCTTTAGTTCTAATATAGACTTGAAAAATACTCTTATATTGGAGAAAAACCCGGGCTTACTAATGGATACTGATACTAATGCGGCAGTTGAGCTTTTATCTTACAAACCTAACGAGATCTTGTTTAAAATTAGGTCATCCGGAAACGGACTCTTATTCTTATCCGACAATTATTATCCCGAATGGAAAGCATTAATAGACGGTAATCCTTCCGAAGTTTTAATAGCGGACTATTCGTTTAGAGCGGTTGCGGTTCCTAAAGGAATACATACGGTAGAGTACGTGTACAATCCAAAAAGCTTTGAGTTGGGGATAGGCGTTGGCATTATTGGTTTAATATCATTTGTTGCAGTATTGTATTATGTTAAAAATAATAAAGAAAAATAAAAACTTAGCATTTCTTGTACTTGTTGCTTTCCTAACTATCCCTGCGGCGGCAAATCTTCTTCGTCCGGGACTTCCTTTGACAGATGACGGAAATTGGATGGTGATAAGATTTTCCGCTTTTTATGAAGCCTTAAGAAACGGTCAGTTTCCCGTTAGATTCCTATTTAGATTAAATAATGGCTTTGGTTATCCGGTTGCTGATTTTCTGTATCCCCTTTTTATGTATATTGGCGTTCCAATTCATATTTTGGGCTTTAGTTTTGTCAATACGATAAAAGCTATTCTAGTATTAAGCCTTGCTTTTGGGTCAATGTTTACTTTTTTATGGCTAAGGAAATTATTTGATAATTTATCTTCTTTTACCGGAGCCGTTTTTTTCACTTTCTTTCCTTATCATATATTTGATCTTTACAAGAGAGGGTCTGTTGGGGAAATATTATCCATATCTATTCTTCCTTTTATCCTTTGGCAAGTTGAACGAAATAGCATCTTTTGGTCAAGCATAGGTATTGCTTTAATAATTCTTTCACATAACACTCTGGCGTTTTTATTTTTGCTTATGGTTGTCTTATATTTTGCATTAAATATTTTTATATCTAAAAACCGCAAAAAACTTTTATATAAATATACGGTTACGCTAGCGATTGGACTGGGGCTGTCTTCCTTTTTTTGGTTTCCCGCAGCTTACGATCTCCGCTACACGGTTTTTTTTAAGACTCAAGTTTCTAATTGGAATTCTTACTTTACGGACTTTGGGCTTGTTGGCTTATCTTCTATTTTTATAATTTTTCTTACTTTTATATTTATGGTTACGGGTAGAATTCAAATTAAAAAAAATAACCCCACTGTTTTATTCCTAGTTGTTGGTCTAGCTGCAATATTTTTTTCAAGCTCATTAAGCGCTTCTTTTTGGAGCATATTACCCGTTTCTTTTATACAATTTCCTTTCCGTCTTCTTTCGGTTGCAATTATTTGTATTTCTTTTCTTAGTGCTTTTGTTGTCAGTGTTCTATCGGGTAAAAAGAAGATTATAATGGTAATCATTATTTTTGCACTCGGAGTATTTTCTGCAGCTCCATATTTTACCGTAAGCAAATACCAATACTTTCCGGATTCTTTTTATTCTACTAATCAAGACACGACAACGGTAAAAAATGAGTACATGCCGGTATGGGTTAAAAAAATACCGGAATCTATGGCAAACGGAAAAGTTACGGTTATAAAAGGGCATGAAGCAGTTGACAATTTATTTACTAACGGTAATAAAACGAATCTGTCTCTATACGCGTCCGAAGCGTCAATAATTCAGTATAATACAATATATTTTCCCGGCTGGAAGGTTTTAGTTGACGGTAAGGATACTCCGATTTCTTTTGATAACGACGGTGGACTGATTCGATTTAATGTTGATAAGGGGAAACATGCGATTAATATTTATTTTACCGAAACGCCGTTAAGAATCTTTTCGGATTTTATATCTATAATAAGCTTTATTGCTTTATTTGGTCTGGTTATTAAAGATAGGAGTTTGCTAAGAAAATGAGTGTGCTAAAACGTTTCTTACCATTAATTCTTCTTATCGCGCTGTCTTTTTGGGCAATAAAACCCTTGCTTTCTCCGGGTTTTTTCCCAATTCATGATGACGAACAAATAGCGAGATTATATGAATTAACAATGGCCGTTAATAACGGTCAGATTCCTCCACGGTGGGTGGCCGATTTGGGGTTTGGCTATGGTTTTCCTTTGTTTAATTTCTACCCGCCCCTTATTTATTATTTAGGATACTTATTTCATTTAGTAGGATTTTCTCTTATTGATTCTACGAAAATCGTAATAGGATTAGGCTTTATTTTATCCGCTTATTTTATGTTTATATGGGTAAAAAAACATTATGGTGTCTCAGGCGGTCTGGCTGCAGCAACTCTTTATACATATGTTCCATATCACGCAGTTGATCTTTATGTCAGGGGAGCCTTATCGGAATTTTTCTCTTTCGTCTGGATTCCTGCAGTTTTTTGGGCATTCGATAGATGTTCGGAAAAGAAGACAGTTCTAAGTGCGGTAATTGCAGGAGTATTATTATCGTTTGTTGTACTAACCCATAATTTGGTTACAATACAATTTATCTCTTTTTTAGCTGTATATCTTTTGTATTTATTTTATAAAGAAAGAAAAAGTATTAAAAAAGTTTTTTTACTTTTTTCTTTATCTGGATTAACAAGTCTTGGTATGTCTGCATATTTTTGGTTGCCGGCTATTCTTGAAAAAAAATATACACTTGTTGATAAAATTCTTCTTGGAGAACTAGCTAGCTATAAATTACATTTTGTCTGCCCCTGGCAATTTATTAATTCTCCTTGGGGATATGGAGGTTCAATCGCAGGTTGTGTAGATGGTTTGTCATTTCAGATTGGGAAAGTACAAATTGCGGTTTCCATACTTGCAATCATATTAATAGTATTCTCAGTTTTATTTAAAAGAAAATTATCTTTTAGTATAAAATTGCCGTTTGTAGTTTTCTTTCTTTTTATTTTCTCGTTGTTTATGGCAACTTCTTACTCGCAACTTGTTTGGAGTATTTTTCAACCCCTCGCATACATACAGTTCCCTTGGCGTTTTCTTCTCTTTACAGCGGTTTTCACCTCTTTCTTAGGAGGATTTGTAGCAGCTGTGCTAAAGAGGCACCTAAATAAATATTTGTTTTTGGTAGTTTGTACGATTTTTGCAGTAGGATTACTTTACTCTGTAAGATTTGATTTTAAACCCTCATCTTACTTATTTGTTAATGATTCATATTATATTTCCAAACAGGATCTTCAATGGCGGGTTTCCAGAATGTCATATGAATATGTTCCTAAAGGAGTAGCTACCAAGCTTTCAAATATAGACACCACAGTTCTTGATATATCAGAAAAGGATATTCCTAAAAAAAGCTACGAAGTATTAAAAGGAGAAATGAATGTCAATGAGGTTTTAAACGTGCCTCAATATAAGAAGTATATTATTACCGTAAATAAGCCCGGCAGTATCAGAATAAATACATACTCGTTTCCCGGTTGGGTTTTGATTGTGGATGGGGTAAAAGTAGGTTACAATGATATGAATAAATTAAAACTTATAACCTTTAATTTGCCCGTTGGCAATCACAATGTTGAGGTTTTATTCGAAAATACTTTAATAAGAAACGCTGGTAATACAATAACGGTTTTAACACTGTTGTTTGTATTATTTATTGTTTTATATTACAAAGTATACAAATCAAAATATTTAACGAATATTAAAGAAAAACATGAAAAATAAACTACCTGAATTATCAATCTTCTTTCCATTTTGGAATGAAGAAGAAAACATCGAGGAGGTAATAAAAAAAGCAATACCCGTTGCGGACAGAATTGCAAAAAAATGGGAGATTATAATGGTTGATGACGGATCTTCTGATGGCACGCTTAAAATTATGGAAAAATTGGCAAAAGAAAACAGTAAGCTGATTGTCGTTTCCCATAAAAAAAACAGAGGCTATGGTGCGGCGCTCAAATCCGGGTTTCAAAAGGCAAAATATAAACTAATCATTTTTAATGACGGTGACGGACAATTTGATTTTTCCCAAACGCCTAGGTTTATAGAAAAAATAGACAATGCGGATATGGTTATTGGTTTTAGAAAAAAACGCCTGGATAATCCTTTGCGGCATATTTTAATGAATCTTCTCAAGGTTTGGGATTTCTTCTTTTTTGGTTTCAATTTTAAAGACATCGATTGCGGTTTTAAATTGTTCAAAAAAGAAGCATTACAAAAAATTATGCCTTTTAAATCCGAAGGAGCAATGATAACAACAGAAATTTTAGCCAGGGCAAAAAAGGAAAAATTAAAAATAGAACAAGTTGAAGTTTCGCATTATCCAAGAATATACGGTAATCAAAGCGGCGGCAATTTACGGGTAATTGTCCGCGCAATAAGAGAAAGTCTTGCTCTTTGGCAAAGTTTGCATTATGGAAGAAATTGAGATTGAAAATGTTGCCAAAAGATCGATAAAGGGCGTTATCGCTCTTGTTTACAGAACCTTCACGATACAAATTATTGGTTTAATAGCTAATTTTTTATTAACAGTTTTTCTTTCCCCTTCAATTTTTGGAATATTTTTTGTGGTTTCCGCAGCCATTGCATTTCTTTCATATTTTTCGGACATCGGCCTTGCCGCAGCTTTGATTCAAAAAAAAGAAACCATTACAGAGGAGGAATTGCGTACTACTTTTACAATACAGCAAATTCTCGTAGTGAGCGTTGTTTTATTATCGCTTGGATTGTCAGGTTTTGTAAAGTCTTTTTACCGTCTGGACGATCAGGGAATTTTGCTTTTCCAGGCTTTAGTTGTTTCATTTTTTCTTTCTTCCCTTAAAACAATTCCTTCAATAATTTTGGAAAGAAATTTGCGTTTTGAAAAATTGGTTATCCCTCAGATCGTTGAAAATCTCTTTTTCTATATTATAGCCGTTGTTTTGGCAGCTAAAGGGTTTGGAGTTGCAAGTTTTACCTTTGCTGTTTTAGCAAGAGGAATATCCGGAGTTATAGCAATTTATATTATTAATCCCTGGAAAATAAGATTCGGTTTTCAAAAGTCCGCTGCCAAAAAACTCTTATCCTTTGGATTGCCATTTCAAACAAATAGTGTTTTGGCCCTTATCAAAGATGATTTGTTAATAGTGTATCTTGGCAGAGTTTTGCCCCTTGCTCAAGTTGGTTACATAGGTTTTGCGCAAAAATGGGCATTCACACCCCTAAGGCTTATTATGGATAATGTTATTAGGGTTACTTTTCCGTCATTTTCAAGATTGCAAAACGACAAAGAAGTTTTAACAAAAGCAATAGAAAAATCAATATTCGCTGCCTGTTTTTTAATTTTTCCCGCCCTTATGGGGCTTGTTGTCCTTGCTCCATATTTTATTAACTTGATTCCAAAGTATATTAAATGGGAACCGGCTATTTTATCGCTTTCCTTCTTTGCAATAAACGCGAGCCTTTCATCGATTTCAACTCCTCTGACAAACGCCTTAAACGCAATCGGAAAAATTAAAATTACTCTTTATCTTATGGCTTTTTGGACAGTTTCTACCTGGATAATTACGCCTCTTGCGATTATGATGTTTGGTTTTAACGGCGTATCTTTTGCTTCTGCGTTTATAGCATTATCTGTAGTTATTGTGGTTTTAATCTCTAAAAGATTTATTAAATTTGCTCTTTTTAGAATTTTAATCAATCCTTTCCTGGCTACAATTTTTATGGGAGTCGTAATTTATCTATTAAGTCCCGTGGTTGTAAAAAATATTTTTATGTTAATTTTTATGATTGTCTTCGGAGCTGTGGTATACTTTTCTACGATGCTTGTTTTGGCTAAAAATCAGATAATATCCGACATAAAATTTGTCAAAGAAAATCTTAAAAAATAATATGAGTAAACTTTCTGTCGTAATCTCCGCATTTAACGAAGAAAATAATATTGAAGCCTGTCTCAAATCAGCTCTCTTTGCAGACGAGATAGTTCTTATTAATAATTCTTCTACAGATAAAACAGAAGAGATGGCGCGGAAATACACAAAAAATATTTATACACAAAAAAATAACCCGTCTGACGTAGATTTGCAGAAGAATTTTGGTTTTTCAAAGGCAACCGGCGATTGGATATTAAGTTTAGATGCCGACGAAGAGGTTTCTAAGGAACTTGCTGAAGAAATAAAATCCAAAATCCAAAATCCAAAATCCGAAATCAGCGGTTACTGGCTCCCAAGGAAAAACATTATATTCGGAAAGTTTATTGAACACACGGGTTGGTATCCGGACTATCAGCTAAGACTTTTTAGAAAAGGAAGAGGAAGGTATGTTAATAAACATGTCCACGAAGATTTAAGCGTTGACGGGGAAACAATAAATCTCAAAAAACATTTAATTCACCATAATTACAATACAATTTCTGATTTTATTAATAAAACAGTTAATATTTATGCGGTAAATGAAGCGGAAGAGAAATTGCGTATGGGTTATTCTTTTTCGTACTTTGACGCGATTAGGTTTCCGTTAAGCGAATTTTTAAGCAGGTTTTTTGCGAGAAAAGGATATAAAGACGGATTTCATGGGTTAATGCTGTCAATGCTTATGGCTTTTTACCATTTAATAGTTTTTGCTTTTATTTGGGAAAAACAAGGATTTAAAAAATATGAAGGCAAAGAATTCTTAGATGATACGGAAAAAGAATTTAAAAGAGCTGGTAAAGAAATATTTTTTTGGATATCAAAGGAAAAAATGGAGGCCGTAAAAAATCCGATTAAGAAAAACCTCTACAGAATATCAAGAAAAATCCGCCTGTAATTTATTATGAAGAAGGTTTTTATTTCGATAATAAACTTTAACGGAAATAAGAATACTATTGAATGTTTAAAATCTATAGATAATCTAAATATGACAGGCATAGATTTGAATGTCGTAGTAATTGATAACGCATCAAAGGAAAAATTGGAGCTAAAAAATAATTTTCTCAAAAACGCATCTTTAAAGATAATTTTAAATAATAAAAATCTCGGTTTTTCAGGAGGTCATAATTTAGGAATTAATTATGCTCTTTCAAATAACGCCGAGTACATCCTTATTTTAAATAACGACACAATTTTAGACAAAAATTTGATTTACGAATTGCAGTCAGTTTTTGATACCGATTCAGACATTGGGATTGTTTCTCCTAAAATTTACTTTGCGAAGGGTTTTGAGTTTCATAAAGATAGATATAAAAAAGGAGATTTGGGCCGTATTTTATGGTACGCGGGCGGAGACATGGATTGGAAAAATCTAATCGGTAAGCACGTTGGCGTAGATGAGGTGGATAGAGGGCAATACGAAAAAAAAGGGAAAACGGACTTTGCAAGCGGTTGCTGTATGATGGTTAAGAAAGAAGTTTTTGAAAAGATAGGTAAGTTTGACGAAAGATACTTTCTTTATTATGAAGATAACGATTTTAGCCAAAGAGCAAAAAAAATTGGATATAAAATAGAATATGCACCAAAAGCAGTTCTTTGGCATAAAAATGCAGGTTCTGCTGGAGGTTCGGGTTCTAACCTTCAGGATTATTATATAACCAGAAATAGGCTGTTGTTTGGAATGAATTACGCATCATTGAGGACAAAATTTGCCCTATTTAAGGAAAGCGTAAAATTCTTACTCAATGGTAGAAAATGGCAGAAAAGAGGAGTTTTGGATTTTTATTTCAGAAGATTTGGAAAAGGAAGCTATAAATGAATGAAGAGTATCTAAAAAATTTTGATAAAGGTTTTTTGCTTCCTAATTATAACGGTTACTCTTTATATAATTCAGTTTATACTATCTTCCAGCTTTTTGGCATAAAACCTTCCGCTAGTCCTCTTAATTTTGATTTTAATAAATTTGTAAACAAAAATAATAAAGTTGTATTTTTTCTTATTGACGGATTTGGATATAACCGGTATAAAAATCTGGAAAATGAAATTCCTTTTTTAAAACTGTTAACTGAAAAAGGAAAAGTCTGCCCAATAACAAGCGGATTTCCTTCAACCACTGCTGCATCTTTAGCTACGGTTGCAACGGGGTTAACTCCTAGGGAACACGGTTTGTTTGAATGGAATCTTTATTTTGATGAATTGGATGAGGTGATTCAAACAATTCCTTTTTCTTCTATGGGAAGGCGGTCAAGGGAGGAAAGTCTTTTGGAGAGAGGGATAGACCCCCGTATTCTCATAAACAAAGACAAAATCTTTAAGATATTAGGGGAAAATGGAATTAAGTCTTATACTTTTTATAATCAGCTGTATATAAATAGCGTCTTTTCTAAGCTTATCTCCGATGGGGCTAATAAAATCGATTACAGGTACTTATCGGATTTAATTGTTTTGCTGGAGGAATACATATTTAAAGAAAAAGGGTCTGCTTTCTTTTATGTTTACTGGCCGGGAGTAGATACTGAGGGGCATAAATACGGTCCGGATTCGGAACAGTACGCTTTGGAAGCAAAAATATTTTTTCAAAGCATCTACGAAAATTTAATAAGTAAATCTTCTAAAGATGATGATATTATCTTTGCTATGACCTCCGACCACGGACAGGTAACGATAAATCCAAAGGAAACAGTTTATTTAAATAAAGATCGCAGGATACGAGATGCGTTTAAAAAAGGCAGAAATGGAAATAAGATTTTACCTTGGGGCAACGTTAGAGACGTATTTCTTTGGATTAATGATGAAGAAAGGGAGGGGATTATTAAATATATTCAAAATACGTACGGAAGGCTTTGCCGAGTATTAAAAACAGAAGAAGCAGTGGGCATGGGACTATTTGGAGACAACGGCTCGGAATTTTTACAAAGATTGGGAAACGTTATATTATTACCCTATAAAGGGAATACCATTTGGTATGAACACGTAAAAGGAGAACTTGTTGAATATAAGGGTCATCATGGGGGCTTAACCGAAGATGAAATGAAAATCCCTTTCGCCCTAGCCAGTTTTAATGATTTAATATGAGCATTTCAGCAATTGTAATAGTTAAAAACGGAGAAGATTTAATACTAGATTGCTTAGACAGCCTGTCTTTTTGTGACGAGATTATCGTTATTGACGGCGGGTCAGAAGATAAGACTGCAGAAATTGCCGAAAAAAAAGGAGCGGTAGTTTATAGGCACGAAACAGAGGATTTTTCCGAAAGCAGAAATTTCGGATTGGAAAAAACGGCAGGGAAATGGGTTTTGTACGTAGACGTTGACGAAAGAGTAACTCCGGAACTTGCAGGAAATATAAGGCAAAGGATTGTAACCGATGTAAATTCCGGAATCTCAGCTTACAAAGTTTTAAGAAAAAATTATTACTTTGGGAATTACCCGTGGCCATATATTGAAAAATTAGAGAGGCTTTTTAAAAAGGATAAATTAAAAGGTTGGCAGGGAAAGCTTCACGAAAGTCCGGTTATAGAGGGAAAGGTTGGGGAGCTCGAAGGGTACTTGTTGCACTACACTCATCGGGATTTGACCTCCATGGTTAATAAAACACTTGAATGGTCAAAAACCGAAAGCGAGCTTCGCTTTAGCTCAAATCATCCTAAGATGACTTGGTGGAGGTTCCCAAGAGTAATGATAACCGCATTTTTTAATTCATATATTAGACAAGGCGGGTATAAAATCGGTACTGCAGGGTTGATTGAAAGTATTTATCAGTCTTTTAGCATGTTTATTACTTATGCAAGGCTTTGGGAAATGCAAGACAAAGTCAAAAGTCAAAAGTCAAAAGTCAAAAGTTCGATATGAAATTATTAAAGCGATTTTGGCCAATTATTTTTATCTTTTGTATCTGGTTTATATTTTCAAGTCCTTATTTTATAAAAAATAAAGTTCCTTTTGCCTCAAATTATCAGGTAAATTTCTTTTCACCCTGGAGTACATATCCGGAATTTGCCGGTCCCGTTAAAAACAACGCAATGCCTGACGTCATTGGTCAAATTTATCCCTGGAAACATTTTGTCATTGAGAGTTGGAAAGCAGGACAAATTCCTCTCTGGAACCCCAATAGCTTTTCAGGGACTCCACTCCTAGCCAATTACCAGTCTGCCGTTTTATCTCCATTTAATATTTTATTTTTCATTTTGCCGTTTATTGACGCTTGGAGCATTTTAGTCTTGTTACAGCCTTTATTAGCCGGAATTTTTATGTATTTACTGATGCGGGCTTTAAACGTTGAGAAAACCGGAAGCTTAATTTCTGCAATTGCTTTTATGTTTTGCGGTTTCCTGACTACTTGGATGGGGTATGCAACTTTAGGTTATGCAATATTATTTTTACCTTTGGCAATTTACAGCATAGAAAAATTTTATTCGTCAAACAAAGTCAGATTTCTATTTTTGCTTTCTTTAACTATTCCCTTATCTTTTTTCAGCGGACATTTTCAAATCAGCTTGTATTTTTTTATTTTTGTAGTTTCTTATGTAGTATTTAAGTTCTTTCAAACAAAGAACATACATAATACTTTCTACCTAATACTTTATACTTTATTCGGAGTTTTATTTTCCTTACCGCAACTTCTTCCCTCGATAGAACTTTATTCGCAAACCCTAAGAAGTGCGCTTTTTCAAAAAGCAGAAATAATCCCCTGGGGATATTTACCTACTTTTATCGCCCCGGATTTATTGGGAAACCCGGTTACCAGAAACGATTGGTTTGGCCACTATGCAGAATGGAATGCATACATAGGATTAGTACCGTTAATGCTTGCTTTTTATTCAATTATGAACAGAAAAATTACTCCGGTAATTTTCTACATATTTTCAGCTATTTTGGCAATTTTTTTGGCATTTCAGACCCCGGTTTTAGATTTGCTGGTATTTTTGCACGTCCCCGTATTATCAACCAGCGCTGCCAGCAGAATTATAGTTATATTTAGTTTTTCATTTGCCGTTTTATCCGGTTTTGGTTTAGATTATTTACTGAAAGATGTTGGGGATAAAAAATTTAAGAAAATAGTTATTTGGTTAAGCGGATTTGCCATCATTTTTGCAGCTCTCTGGTCGGTAGTTATATTAAAAATATTACTGCCGATAGATAAAATTGCCATCGCAAAGCAAAACCTTATTCTTCCGACGATAATCTTTGTCCTTTTTTCTCTTTCCGTTTTTATTTTATATTTTGAAAAACGCTTTAAAGTTAATAAAAATATAAAATACGGAGTTTATCTTTTTGTCATTATTTTAATTGCTTTTGACCTGCTTCGATTTGCAGCAAAATGGCAAACATTTGACCCTAAAAATTTAGTTTTTGCAGACGTTCCTGCCATAAGAGAGTTTCAGAGAATTTCCGGTTTTGAAAGAGCATTTGGCAATTATGGAGCGGAGGTTTCTGTTTATTACAAACTTCCTTCGGTTGAAGGTTATGATGCAGTGTACATTAAAAAATACGGAGAATTTATTGCAAGTCTTTCCGATGGGAAGCTAAGCGAGTCCGCCCGCTCGGTAGTTTCTTTTCCAAAGAACGGTCTTGATACCTCCAAGGCAATAAATCTTTTAGGCATAAAATACATTGTTCACAAAATTTCCGACGGACAAAATGTTTGGGCATTTCCCTTCTGGAAATATCCGAATAATCAATTTTCTCTTTTCTATCAAGATGACAAATATCAAATATACAAAAATAATAATGCATATCCCCGTGCGTTTTTAGTTAACAAGTATTTGGTAGAAAACGATCCTCAAAAAATACTAAATACGATGTTTGCAGATGGTTTTGATTTAAGAAACAAAATTGTTCTTTCTAAGAATCCAAATATATCGGCGGATAAAAGTTTTAAAGGAGGCGCATCAATTTCTAAGTACTCACCCAATCAAGTCGAAATTAGGACAAGCTCAAACGCTAACTCTTTATTATTTTTATCGGACACTTTTTATTCAGGTTGGAAGGCGTACGTTGATAACAAAGAATCAGAGATTTACTTAGCGGATTATACTTTCAGAGCTGTTTCGGTTCCATCCGGCATACACACGGTTAAATTTATTTATGACCCGTTTAGCTTTAAAGCCGGTATTTTGGTGGCGGGGTTTGGTATTTTATTAAGCTTATTTTTCGGCGTATTTTTGCTTAGAGGAAAAAAAGTGCTATTTTGATTCCCAGAATTTTAACTCCGATAGTTTCATTTTATTTTTTGCGAAAAAGAATAGATAGGCAATTTCCAGTATTCCGACCGTATTAACCACGAGCATAACTATAAACCAATTTCTTTGATCGTTTTTTACGGCTCTCCATAAAGCAAGTCCTTTCCAAAGAATCGACCATAAAAATAAAGTAAAAAGTATTGCAGGGGAAATTTGGGCTAAGCCGTATAAGCCGTTCATGAGTAAATTATATAGTATTGCCTTTAAGCTTTGCAAGGAGAACAAAACTTGCTAGAATAGGCTTGTGAAAGGTAAACGTTTTTTTACCCTTTTTCTTTTAGTAATTTTTTTATCCCAAATTTTTCAAACTTTTTACTTTAACAGAAATTATTTTTCGGAAAAATACGACGTTTCCTACTGGAAAGATAGGTTCGAACACTCGCAATGGCAGCTTCCGCTTTCTAACAGGATTATAGGAGATGATGGTTTATTTT
>JAMCZC010000038.1 GCA_023485865.1 Patescibacteria group bacterium
TTTTTGAAATTAAAGTCAAAACAAGAATAGAGAACTTTATTTTGATTTAATTGTTACAACTGCAAAATAAATACCTAAAATGAAACCTATAATAGATCCTATTCCATCTAGATTAATTCCAAAAAGACTTAAAATAACAGTAATTCCAGTTCCGACTATAACCCAATAAAAAAGAAACAATAAAACTGCTTTGAGATATTTGTTCATCTAACTTTTTTATACTCTTTTCGATAACTTAAATCAATTGCGGCTAAATTATTCCCCGTGGTTATTCCCCCATGTATTCATTACTTGGCGCATGATGGCAAATTCACCGATATGATAGGCGTTATGATCGGCAACGACCAAAATTTCCCGTAAAATTGTCTGCCCTTCTCCCCACTTAATCTTTGCATACAAATCTGTTTTGGGATTAGAAACAATTTTTTCTAAAGCTTTTGTATCTTTCTTAAACGAATCTATTGTTTTTTTCCAATCTTTTTGAGTTGCTTTCTTATTTCGCGCTGGCCAGTAATCCTTTGGCCAATCAAGATAAACATATTTTGAATTTGTGATGAACTCTAAAATGTCGTTTTGGGTAATCCTTATGTGTTCCAAAAGATGCCAAGAAGAATATTCTCCGTTTGGAAAAATACCGTTTATTTTGGAAACTGGATAATTTTCTATGGCCTCTTCCAAAGTCATATGGGCACTTCCGCCTTTAAGTAAGCCCAGCAAATGTTCCCGTAAAAGCTTATCCTGATTCATAACGGAATTATACCACTTTGAAGATTTTTGCGGCTAAATTATTGCTTAAGGTCTTTCTTGTGTTACAAATCTTGCTGCTCGTCTGACGCTTTCCGGAACAGTTTGAATACCCGGCAGTCTTTTACATTCTCCCTCTAACACCCGACATCTTCTGCCACATGCAACCGGAGGAGTAGGATAATCCGGGGTTCCAAAATATACGTTCGGACAGTCGCCCGTCATTTTTTTTATTTCTTCAATTATCTGGGGTGCAAAGGGTATTCCTGTATATACTTCTCTTCCTGCCATACGGGGATTATACCACTTCGGAGCTAAATTATTCCCCGCCTTTTTTCTACTCCTTAATTTATTTTAAGATTTTATTTGAGTTTAAATTTAGATTCAATTTAACCTCAATTTAAGATTAAATTCATTCAGCTCGTTATAACAATGTTATAACGAGCTGTGCTATTGGTATAATTAGATAAGTTTATATAAAGGTTTAAAAGCGTGAATTATTTACTATTCTGAGGCTCTATTTCCCCTTCTTAACCACCATTTCTCTTTTGTTTGTGTCAATACTTGCTTCCAACTCCCTAACATCCCAATCCATAATTTTAAGAATGTGTTTTGGGATTATAATCCCATAAGAATTTCCAATTCTAACAATTTTCCTCTTCATAATCTCTTTTATCGTTATAACAATGTTATAACGGAATAAGAAAGAAATCAAGAAGTATTTTATAACTATTTGAGGAATTTTGACAAAGGAGCGGGACTAAATTATTCGCTTTCCGGTTTATTGAACTTCTGTAACCGGGGTTTCTTTTACTCTTCCAAACCCACAACCTCCTGGATCCTGAATAATACTCCCGTCTAATGCTTTGACTGAAACTTCATTTTTTGCATGATAATGAGGACTGTCACAGTCTGGACCTGTTCCTATAAAAGTTTCTGATAACGGTATTTGCTTACCGTTTACAGTAATTACTTTAATTTTGGGTTTTAAAGTAACAGCTGGAGAAGCGTTTTGCTTTGGTAAATCTAAATTTTTACCGGCAAAATTTGTATAAAGTAACACGCCTGCAATTAAAACTGCTACAAGTGTAATTATTCCAAATGGGCCTTTTGCGCTCGATACAATTCTGTGTAAAGTTTCCCTGCTGTTTTTATTGCTGTTTTCGCTTTTTTCAAGCTCCGTCTTGACTCTAGCCACCTCGTCCCTAAGCTAATTCCAAGTTCTAATAAATAGCAAGAGCCTTTTCTTTCTCTTTTTTTGCTCTTCTGTCTCTTGGGGTAAATTTTCTGCTGTTAATTCAATTATTTCTAAGTTGTGGATTTTTTCTAAATTGGAGAAGGATTTTGTTAATAGATCCAGTGTTTTATCAATCTTTGGATTAATATTTTTAAGAAGTTGTTTAACAGACTCGATTTTTTCAACAGTTGTAGTCTCTTCGAGTAGAAGCTTATTTGCAGCAAGTATTTTTTGATAACTATCTCCTACTAATAATTCAACCACGTTTGGATTATAATACTCTATTAGTAGCATTTGTCAAAACGGGGCTAAATTATTCGCTTGCAGCATGAATAGCACCTAACGATCGGGGTCTTATTATAACTCGAGCGGGTTTGGTCCGATCTGATTGAGCCCTAAATGAATGGTCTGGTGAATGGTCTGGCACAAACCGTACGGTTCCCGTATCAATAAGTTCATACCATCTACTAGCTATCTCTCCGCCATAAAGAGAGGCCATACGATTAATAAGCTCTACTGCAGTGTCAAAAGGGTTTGCTCTGGTTTCTGGTCTTTGTGATGTTCTTCCTAATTCTTGAGCGTATTGAATTAAAAATTGTGCCATTTCTGTCGGATTATCCAATTGCTCTACAGCAACAGAAGCAATGTTCCTTCTCGGGTTTTTTACCCTAAGTCTTTCAATTACGGACAGAGGTTTTGGAGCTTTTTCTGACATGGCCGAAATTATAGCATCAATTTCTGACTTGTCAAATCGGGTTAAATTATTCCCCGCCTTTTTTGTGATATAATACTTTTATGAAATCGACAGAATTAAACTATACAGTTATATTTCAAAAAGAACCGGAAGGCGGATATACTGCAATTGTTCCCTCTCTTCCCGGGTGTGTCTCTTATGGCAACGATTTGGAAGAAGCGAAAAAGATGGCGAAAGAAGCAATTGAACTTTATTTAGAAAGCCTAAAAGAACATAACGAAAGTATCCCAACACAAAAAGACGTTTTTTATGGTCAGGTAAGCGTAGCCTCGTAATATGCCAAAACTCCCAAGTCTTAAACCCAAAGCATTAATAAAGAAGTTTGAGAAAGTTGGCTATATTGTTGATAGACAAAAAGGAAGCCACGTAATTTTATATCACCCAAGAGAACATAAACGGTTAACTATTCCACTACATGTTAAAGATTTACCTAAAGGAACTCTACTTTCTATTATTAAACAAGCAGGACTTACAAAAGAAGAATTTCTAAAGTTGTGCCCTCGGCTAAATTATTCCCCGCTTACTAGCGGTACGAATCTAACGGTAGTAATAAGTTTGGTAATCAGTTTACCGCCTTTTTTAAGGCCTACAACAAGCTGCTGCATATCCGAAGCATTAGTTCCGCCAACCGGAACTACTATTCTTCCGCCGTTCTTAAGCTGTTTGGTTAAGGCCTTAGGGATTTGTTCGACAGCCGCTGTCACAACAATTGCATCAAACGGAGCTTTTGCAGAAAGGCCCAATGCCCCATCTCCCGTATGAACCGTAATATTCTTATAACCAAGCGCTTTAAGTCTTGCTTTTGCTGTTTTTGCTAAACGCGGGTTAATTTCTATAGTATCCACTTTTTGGCAGCAATAAGACAAAATCGCAGCGCTATATCCCGACGCAGTCCCTATTTCAAGAACATGTTCTTTTCCTGTTAAGCTAAGAAGCTCAATCATTTCGGCAACAAGCGAAGGCTGGCTTATTGACGAACCTCCACCCAAAGGGATAGCGCTATCTGAATAAGCAAGGTCCGCATACTCTTTGGGAGCAAATAATTTTCTGTCTACTTTCTTAAAGGCTTTGTCGACAAGACTCTGTTTCATAGCGCAAGAATTATACTCTCTTTGAGGTTATTATCAACTTGAGGCTGAATTATTTCCGGCTTATGTTATTTTTTGGCCGGGTTAGACATAAAGTCCCAAACTACTCCTCCCACCAAAAGAACCAAACCAAGAACTAAAAGATAGGATACTAAACTTGGAACAAAATATAAAACCAATAACGCTACTCCGGCACCTATCGCAGAATGAGCTAGAGAATGCGGTTTAAAACATTCCTTCATCATCGCGTTCATTTATAAATCACCTCCTTAAGTAGAGTTTTGCAGGAAAACCGGAGAATGTCAAACGCGGGTAAATTATTCCTTTTATTTTCCTTCTTCAAGCCACTTTTGAGCCTCCAATGCTGCGGCGCATCCGTAACCGGCGGCGGTTACTGCTTGTTTATAATGGCTGTCGTGAACATCTCCTGCCACAAATACTCCGTCGATATTTGTTTTATAGTGATTTTTCACTTTTATAAAACTTTTTTTCACCTATCATTTTGCTCATACTGTAGCTTATTTATGTCTGGTACTAGGCTTTATGAAACATCTGCTAGCTGACCTCTATAGCAAAAGCATTTTAATAGGCAACATATAAAATCCATGGCTAAAGACATCAAGCCCTGTTTCTCGCAACCGGCCCGACCTTGAAACACAATTCCTATTTACCCACCATAGCAACCATAGCAGGGTGGTGGTGGCCTACCGACACAAGGTGGCGGTGGTCTGTCAATGCAAGGCGGAGGTAAAGGCGGATTAGGACTAATGCAGTTTTTACCTGCTCCTACAGACGGTTCCAGTCCTTTAACATTTAATATCGATACAAATTGAGGCACCACGCTTGCGTCCTTACTGCTATTGGCAATGGAGCTAATTCTCTCAAGTTCTAAAGACATATTTTTCACCCCCTTCCTGCTTAATATTCTGTATAGAAAAGAATTCTTCCATGATTAACTTTATATCTTTTCCATAAAGCTTTCTAAATTTTTGACAAAACTTCTTCTTGCTATACCTACCCTCCAAAGACATTAAAAGTTTAACTATGCTGTCTTTACTATAACGCTTAATCAAAAAGTCTACCAACAAAAATGCTAACGCATATGGTACATCCGGTTGACTGCTAATAGTTTTATTCCATCGAATCCTCGTATCTATAAGGAATATTGCTTTAGGGTTATTAAAAATAGGATTGCTATTTCTTAATCTGCTTTTTTGACCCGCTACCCAATAAGCGAGTCCTTCTTCAAGCCATACAGGTTCATAAGAGTGGTGAATTTGCCGAATAAATAAATGGCAGATTTCGTGACAAAGAACTTTCCTAAAATCTCTTTTACTATGATTGCTTTCTTTGTCAAAAACAGATGGGCTCAATATAAATATTTCATTAGAAAAACCCGCATATCCGACAAACCAACTGGCTGTTTTATATCCAATTAAACTGTCCATTTCTTCTCGGCTATAGACAAGAGTGAGCTTGACTTTGGAAATTTCCTTTTTAAAAAAACTTGAAGCTCGAGTATAACCACATCTAAAATCTTTGATAACTCTATTTAAACTTGAATCTTTTGAAAGAAAAGCAACAAAACCTTTAGCTTGATATCCTAATTCTAGGCTTGTTAAATTCTTCTCTAAATTTATATTTTTATTCATTGCACTTCTCTAAAAACTCCTCCCGTAAAGAGCGTAAAAAAGAAGTCACTGGAAACCCTTGATAAATTGAAAGTGCTTTCAATTGCTTGAAAAGAAAATGGTGTCGCTCTGTCCCTCAATCCCTCAATAATTTCGCATGCAGCATTATCGATAAGAACTGGTTGACGTCCTTGAGGCGCTATAATTCCTCCAAAATCTTCTTTTCTTAATCTAAGATTAGGAGCAACAATAAGTTGCTTCTCCCAAAAGTCGGCTGGGGAAAGATTGAAGTCGGAAGCTGGCAAGGAGACAACATCTAAAGGCACCGTAGCTAACGGGTCCATTCCTGCCTTGTTTCCTGCAAACTTTGCCTCCATTCTACATCCTCCGCCACATTGGGGAAAATATCTGCAGTTGTCAACGCAGTTTTGCGGCAGACGGCTCCCGTCCCGCCAGTCTTTCATTCTTTTCCATATTTGAGGAAGCGAGTCAGCAAAAATATTTCCATAAGTTTCGTCTGCAAAAGAGCACGGTCTGACATCGCCGTTTGATCCTATGGTACAGGTTGTAGTTCCTGCTCCGCAGCTGTGTTGAGCAAATTTCCAGAAACTTTCTAAATCGCTTAAAGCGCAAAGAGGATAAGCCATTAGGGTATCAACATTTATTCCAAACGTTTTTTCCAAAAGAACTAAATCTGCAATCATCTTCTTGAATGCAGTTTTGTCTATACCGATTTCTGAAAAATTATTGCCCCCTAGACAAGGAGAAGCTTTTGTGGCAAAAAATGCTTTTACTCCTAAATCTTTAATAAATTTTCCTGTTTCGAAAACCTGTCTGCTATTAGTTCTCATTACTACCATATTTACCCCAACATCTAATCCTGCATCCTGACATATTTTTATTCCCCGCAGAGTACGCTCAAAAGATCCTTTTCTTTGAGTTATTCCATTATGGGTTTCTTCATCAAAAGAATGGAGCGAGGTTAATACGGAATCAAGTCCCGCCTCTTTAAGAGCTTCTGCGTCCTTTCTGGTAATTGTGGCAAGATTACTATTTAAAGAGCACTCAAGTCCTGCTTTTTTTGCCAATCTTACTCCTTCAGTAACTGCTTGTCTAAAAATAAATGGTTCTCCGCCAGTAAATGTAACTCTAAAAACTTGACTATCAGCTAATTGTCTTACTACTTCAATCATGTCTTTTGTATTAAGAGTAGAATCAGAAAAATTTATTGGTTGTTCCTTAAATTTTTCTCCTCGCCAAAAGTTATAACAATGCACACATGCTTCGTTACAAAGAGTAGTCACCTCGACCTGGACATCAAGCGGAGCAGATAGGGTCTTGTATAAATCTTCTTTGGACTGAATACTTTCTATATATGTAGGCAGAAGAGGTTCTGGAGAATGTTGTATGTCGGGCAGACCTTGAGTTGCGGGATTAAACTCCTTATTCATAAATTTCTTTTTTTGAATTAAGGCAAGCGTAGTATAACACTTGAAGTGACTTTGTCAAATTTTAAAATTTAGCTCTCTTGCTCTCGTAACCACTTTTGCGCTTCCAAAGCCGCGGCGCATCCGTAACCGGCGGCGGTTACTGCTTGTTTATAATGGCTGTCGTGAACATCTCCTGCCACAAATACTCCGTCGATGTTAGTCAAATAATGATCGCGGGCCTTAATAAATCCCGCTCCGTCAACTTCTATATCTTTAAATAGTTTTGTATTTGGAATATGACCGATTGCCACAAATACTCCGTCAATCGGCATTTCGCTTACCTCTCCCGTTTTATTGTTTTTTATTTTTACTTTTTCGACCTTACTTTCACCTAAAACCTCAACAACTTCCGAATTGAACTGAATCTTAATTTTCGGATTTTCCTTTACCCTTTTTTGCATAATTTCCGAAGCTTTAAAAGAATCTTTACGATGAATTAAGGTAACCGAAGTCGCAAACTTTGTTAAAACCAAAGCCTCCTCCATAGCAGAATCTCCTCCGCCGACAACAATGACATTTTTATTTCTGAAAAAAGCTGCGTCGCAGGGAGCACAGCTTGAAACTCCCCGCCCAATTTTTTCCGCCTCACCCGGAACTCCCAACCATTTTGTATCCGCTCCGGTTGCAATAATGACGGATTTTGACTCGTAAGTTTTTCCGCCGACCGAAACTTTAAAAGGACGTGAAGAAAAATCAGCCGAGGTAAAGTCGTCGTTAACAAATTCTGTACCAAATCTTTCGGCTTGTTTTCGCATGTTTTGCATTAAATCCGGCCCCTGAATTCCCTCGGGGAATCCCGGAAAATTTTCAACTTCGGTTGTCAGCATTAACTGCCCACCCCATTTAACACCACTCACAACCAGAGTTTTTAAATCTGCGCGAGTGGTGTAAATAGCTGCAGTTAAACCTGCAGGACCGCTACCAATAATTATTACGTCATAAACCATATAAAATCTAAAATATAAAACTTAAAACATAAAATAGTGCGGGGAGCTTACAAAATTTTTGCGGCACGGAGTAGCGGACATTACCTGATGGACTGAATTGAGTCTTATCGCGCACGTACCAAAAAAATTTTGTAAGCGACCTCAGCACTATAAAACGCTGTCTATTTCTCTTTTAAAGTTATCTTTGCTTTGAGCTCCAATCATTGTTTTTACAACTTGTCCGTTTTTGAAGATTAAAAGACTTGGAATACTCATTACCCCATAACTTTGTGCCGTAACCCCGTTTTCATCTACATTTAGTTTTCCCACTTTTAATTTTCCTTCGTATTCTTTTGCTAATTCTTCAACAATAGGACTTACAATTCTGCAGGGATGACACCACTCTGCCCAAAAATCAACTAATACCGGAGTTTTTGAGTCCAACACTTCCTGTTTGAAATTTTGATCTGTTAGTTTTAAATCTGCCATATCTGTCGCGTTTGACGCGATTCACCTCCTTGCTTTATTAAAATATCAAAGGGTTTATCTCCTGTCAATCAACTTTTTTACAAAATTTGCATTATCGGTATCTGATAAGGAATAACAAATTGTCTGCCCCGTCCTTTTTGTTTCAACAATTCCCATAGATTTGAGCTTAGACAGCTGGTGAGAAACCGCAGAAAAATTTTTAACAAAATAAAGTAAAGCGATAAAACTTCTTTTTTCATCTTTGTGAAAGAATTAATAAATTCAAAGAGGAGATTAAATTTTGGTTTTAAAAACGCTCATTACTTCCTTTACCGCCTCTTCCCCTTTCCCCCTTTTTATAGCGTTTGCAGCACAAGTCTTTAAATGATTCTCTAAAACCAGATTTCCAGTCTCCTTAAGGCCGGTTTCAACAGCATGCATTTGATGCAAAACATCAATGCAGTATTCGTCTTTTTCAACCATTGAAATAACCTTATCAAGGTGTCCTCTGGCAATTTTAAGTCTGTGTAGAACTCTTTCCTGGGTATTTTTCGGCCTGTACATAAATCTCCCTCCTGGGGATTAGTATATTCTGAAAATAAGTTTCTGTCAATCTAAATTCTATGTTTTGTAAAGAAATATCCTCATCTGTCCCAAGCAAAAACTCTGTCTACGCCTGCGATACTTATTATGGTAAGTTTTACTGACCTGGCATCTTTTGAAAGGCGCGAAAAAACAAGAATCCCGGCCGAATGGTGTCCTCCTTCTTTCCCGCTCCAGGAGACAGGCAGATATTTATTTCCCTTGTCATCGGTTAATACCGCTATTTTTGCCAAGTCGTAATTTAAGTCGACTTGATGGTTATTTATTGCAACTTCAAAAGTAGAATTCTCTTTGGAAGAAAGCACTTTGGGAGTAACTTCAACCTCTATCGTGCCCTGAGTATCGGTCTTTGTTTCGTAGGTTTTACTTTGAGCCTGCGGACTGCTCGTGGCCCTATTTGAATTTGGCAAGTTTTTATTTTTATTTATTAATAAGATTCCCAAAAAAGCAATAAACAGTAAAATAAGAAAAATGATGTATTTTTTAAGCCAAGAATTTTTCATATTAGTTTCAATCGCCTTAGGTTTTTAAGCATATATAAAATTCCCAATACATTAAAAACAATTGCTAACCAGAAAATTTGTATTTGGTACTGAGCAACAACGGTTATAATCCCGGTAACCCCTATTATCGGCAGCAGATTAACCAGGTAATGGGAACAGCAGGATATCATAGCTGCCGCAGAAGTAGTCCCCGAGGCAACCAGTGTTTTCTTGGATTGATTTTTAACTGCGTTTCTTAGGTAAAGATAAAGGCCGACCTGAATTCCAAAGCCGGCAGCAAGCGTTATTATAAAATACCAAAAAGAAAAAAACTGCGACAGGGCAAACGGCCACCCCGAAACAAAGGTTAAAACCGAAAAATAAAGCAAAATAAGAATAAGGCTTGCCAAAAAGCCTCCCGCTGCCGACTTTAACTCATTTTTCAATTTTTTCATTTAAGGCAATAAAAATCCTCCCCGGTAATTTGGTATCCACCAGGGAATAAAGACATAGAGCGTAAAAAGCACTGTAATTAATCCGGAAAGAAGCATAAAAATATTATACCCCATATTTTATCTGCTGTTGTTGAAAAACCTTTTTGGTGACACGATTTTTTATTCTCAATATACATAAAAATCACAATGGCAAATGCAATCAAGGCCAGGATAAGAAAAGTTTTATTGCGTCCTCCATTAGAAAAATACAGCAGCCATCCTGATGAAATTAGGAGCCCAATGGTTGCGCCGCACATTAAAGTACATATACCAAGTTGTGCAATAATTTGTGCCGCTCCTTGTTTAAAGAATTCTTTCATTTTTGCCTTCTTTAAAATTTAGTTATTTGGCTTATTAAATTATCATTCCCTATGGCCATATTCGGATCATCTAAAACGTAACGGACTATTCCCTGTTTGTCAATAATTACGTAAGAGTGTCCCGACAGTTGACCTCTGTGCATAGAAGAAGACAAATTTAAAGTTCCGTAGGCTACGGAAACAGCCCTGTCGGTGTCAAAAAGCACCGTTGCCGAAGCTAAGTCCGGCATTTTGTCAACTGCAGTTTTCCAATCCTCTTTTTTGTCGTTAACAATGGTTAAGGCAACCGTATCCGTGCCGCTAAACCTAGCGTCTTTGCCAAAAGCCGCAATTTGATCCCAGCAGGCAGGGTAACACATTAATCCTTCGCTGAAAAATAAAACTATATTTTTACCTCTAAGGCTTTCTAATGAATAGCTTTTCCCGTCATAGCTTGTTAAATTGAAATCGGGAGCTTTTTTATTAACCAAAGAGTTAAAAGTTGTAGAGTTAACGGGCTGTTGTCCCCCGTGCATATCGGCCATCGAATCTCCTGTTTGAGTTTGCGGTTGGGCAGTTTGGACACTATTTTGAGCGTAATTGCTAGTATTTGACCTGGAATTTGCCACTACGACAACAGCCAGTACAAAAACAGCGGTTGCCGCTACTAAAATAGCGCTTTCTTTATATTTCATGTTTAATGTTCACCTCCTTTGCCTCTTTTTATAACATTTATAAATTCACTGATTGCAATTTTTATTATTAACAAAAAAATCCCCACAAAAAACAACGCCCAAATAGGTTCCGGTATTAACCCTGTAAAAACGCTAATCGACTTAACCAGTTTGGCTAAGTAAATATTGATAGTTACTTGGTACGAAGTATGGGCTGTGAGAGCGTTAATTCTCGAAAGATACAATATAACTATTCCCAAAATAAAAAACATTAAACCGGCAAAAAAACTTGAAAATGGGAGATAAATTTTTTGTCCTAACAAGTTGTAATTTACTGTTTTCCTAAAAACGAAAAACTTTTGGGTAAAATTAACTTTATCTAAAAATGCCGCTATTATGAAAAGCGGGACGACCATTCCTAAGACGTAGGCGATTACGTAGGAAAGGCCTAAAAATACCGACCCCGGAAGAACGGACAAAGCCAATACTCCGGCCAAAACAGGCGCACAGCAGATAGTGGCAACGCCCGAAAAAATTCCCAAAACAAAAACCGAACTTAAATCGTAATTTTTAAGCCGGGGGTGAACGCTAAAAGGAAGGCTTAATTGTCTGCCCAAAAGAAGACTTAAACCCAGGAAAACCAAAAAAATTCCCCCGAGGGAAAAAATAAGGTTATGAAACTGGCTGAAAAATTGAGCCAAAGCGCTTACCCCAAGACCTAAAGGGACAAAAATTACCAAAAGGCCTAAAAAATAAACAAAGGTCATTAAGAATACTTTTGTTTTTTGCTTGAATATCGAAGCAAAATAGGTAGGTAAAAGCACGGTGATACAGCAGGGAGCAAAAAGAGCCGCCACTCCTGCAAAAAAAGACGCTATAAACGACGCGCTAACTAAAAGTTCCATAATTTTATAAAATATCCTTTCCTGTTATGAACAACATCCGCCTTTTTTCTCCTGTCCCTGTTTTTTATTATCCCCGACAAATATGTCTTTACAATTCTGTGAACAAAAATAAAATGTTTCCCCTTTATCTACAAAGGAAAATTGCGTTTTATTTTTGTCAATCTTCATTCCGCACACCGGGTCTTTAACTTTTCCTTCATTTTTGAATAGATTAAACATAAATCACCTCCTTTAACTAAACCTTAACCAAATCTTTTTCCGCTCTATTTAAAAGCACAGCGTTTGTGGCCACAATAATTGAGGATATGCTCATTAAAAGAGCTGCAATCTCCGGCCTTAAAGAAATGCCAAAGGAAGGATATAAAACTCCTGCGGCAACAGGAATTGCCAACAGGTTATAAATCGAGGCCCAGAAAAGGTTCTGTTTCATTTTTCTGACCGTTGCCTTGGACAGTTTTATCGCTCTTAAGACATCTGCCGGATCAGACTTCATCAGTACAATTCTGGCTGTTTCTATCGCTACGTCCGTTCCGGCTCCAATAGCAATACCGATATCCGCCTGGGCCAGGGCCGGCGCGTCGTTAACTCCGTCTCCGACCATGGCCACAAACTTTCCTTCGTCCTGCAGTTTTTTAACATATTTTGCTTTGTCTTGGGGCAAAACTTCGGCAAATACCCTGTCTATTCCGAGCTGTTTACCGATTGACTCTCCGGTTTTTTTGTTGTCTCCGGTAATCATTGCAACTTCAAGTCCTAATTTTTTCATGCGCGAAACTGCTGTTTTTGCGTTTTCTTTTATCGGGTCTGAGGCTGCTGCTGCTCCCGCAGCTTTTCCGTCAATTGCCAAAACCATAATTGTTTTCCCCTCCGAAAGCAATTTGTCGATTTCTTTTTGCAAAGACGCAATATCCACTTTTCTGTCATTCATCAGTCTTACGGTTCCGACCAAAACGTGTTTTCCGGAAACTTTCGCTTCAACCCCGTGTCCGGCGAGATTTTTAAACTCTTCTACTTTAGCCGGAATAGTTAATTTTCTTTTCTTTGCTTCCTCTAAGACCGCCTGACTCAACGGATGAGAAGATTTTGCCTCTGCTGCGGCGGCGAGTTCAATTATTTCGTTTTCGCTAAATTCTTTGACCGCAACTACGTCGGTAATTTGGGGTTTTCCTTGGGTTAAGGTTCCTGTTTTATCCAAAACTATTGCCTGAATTTTTGAAGTTTGTTCAAGCGTTGGCGCGTCTTTAATTAAAATGTTATGTTTTGCACCAAGTCCCGTTCCAACCGCAACAGCCGTAGGAGTTGCCAGCCCCAACGCGTCGGGACAGGCAATGACAACTGTTGAGATGGCAAAAGTTAAGGCAAATAAAATAGGCTGCCCTAAAATTAAAAACCAGACGGAAAAAGTTAAAAGGCCGCCGCCGACCGCAACAATAACAAGATACTGTGCAAACCTGTCTGCGATTTTTTGCCCTGGAGCTTTTGAATTTTGTGCAGTTTCAACCAGCTTTACAATCTGGGCAAGCGCCGTATCTTCCCCAACCTTTGTGGCTTTAAACCTGACAGAACCCGAAGTGTTAATAGAACCTCCGATTACCCTGTCGCCTTTTTGCTTTGCAACGGGCAAAGACTCACCGGTTACCAAAGACTCGTCTATTGCTGTTTCGCCTTCGATGATTTCTCCGTCAACTGGCACTTTATCGCCAGGCTTTAAAAGCAGGATATCGCCGACTTTAACTTCCGCAGTAGAAACCAGTTCTTCTTTTCCGTTTCTAAAAAGTCTTGCCTGCGGCGGAACTAAGTTGAAAAGGGCTTGCAATGCATCCGTTGTCCCTCTTCTGGATTTCATTTCCATCCAATGGCCGAATAAAACAAAAGTTATTAAAAGTGCCGCGGCTTCGTAATAAGAA
This sequence comes from Patescibacteria group bacterium, assembly GCA_023485865.1. Classification (GTDB taxonomy): domain Bacteria; phylum Patescibacteriota; class Microgenomatia; order Levybacterales; family UBA12049; genus JAMCZC01. The sequence goes on from JAMCZC010000038.1 coordinate 13,703, forward strand.
TCGCTTGAACCAAGCAAAGTTAAAAGTACACTAAAGGCATAGGCTGCGGTTATGCCAACGGCAATTAAAACCGCCATATTTAGGGTTTTTGCTTTTAATGCTTTATATGTTGAATATAGAAAAATCCAACCGGAATAGAAAAAAACAGGCGTTGTGAGTATAAAAAGTATCCAAGGAACCGGAATAGGCTGCGGCAAGTCTATGCCCAAAATTTTTTCCCCTAAAGGCGAGTACGCAATAATCGGAATTGATAGAATCAGTGAGAAAAAGAATTTTTGCCGGATGTCCACTTCCATCAACCTTGCCATTTCTCTTCCTGCCAAACCCGAGTGATCCATTCCCATGGTCATAGTCATACTCATTTTGAATTTTTCAAACCATGACATTTCCGATGCTCTCCTCATTGTGTGCATATCGTGTTTGCCATGATTTATTTCTTCGTGATTCATACGTTCATCTTTTATATTTTCTTTTTTATTTTTTATTTCAATTAATTCCATCCCACACTTGGGACAACTGCCGGGAGCGTCCTTTTGGACCTCTTTGTGCATTGGGCAAATATAAATTTTCATTTCCATAAAACAGCCTCAATCTATATCCCCCCAGGGGGGATATAATCAATATACAGGTTTTGTTTTCTTATGTCAAGCGCCTCCATTTAAGGTGCTCATAAATGCTGGACCACAAAAACCCTACGGCAAAAGCAAACAATAACTCTTCAAGGGGAACTCCCAGGATTAAAATGCCTGAAATTGCCGGCAAGTTCCATACCGTTTCCACATATTTAGGGAAAAGCAAAACCAGAAAAAGGAAGTAAACAAAATAAACAGTTAAAAATATTAAACCGCTAAAAAACATTTTCGTTTTTAAATCCGGACGGCAATACCAGGTAAAAACTCCCCCGCCAAAAAGAGCGATTATTGTCGAGTAAATCGGGTTAAGTGAGGTAAAAAGAAAAAGAATAAGAAAAATAACCGGCGCTGAAAAGATAGTAAGCAAATGATATTTGTGACGCATATTATGCATTTGGCTTTTTGACATTTTTTGGTGTTTTACTTTGAAAAACAACTCATAGACAACGACTACGCTCCGCCTATCCCGAAAGAAAAAAGAAGGCTTTCAATGTCAAAACCCGTATTTTGAGCTAAATTAAAAAGCGAAGGAGGATTCCAATACTTAGGCACGAAAATAGGCTCAGTCAAACCTAAAAGAGAAGTAAGAAAGCTGACATAAAGCATTTCCTTTTTACTTTGTTTACTTTTGAGGGAAAAATAAATAACTGCCCATATTATCAGAAGTAAAATATTCCAAATAAGCCAAACGTATTGCATATGTTTTAGCTTCCGCAAATATCCGAAACGTCCCAAAATTGGGCAATTTGAGAAGAGTTAAATCCGTAATTTTTGATTAGTTTTTTAGCTATTCCCTCGTTAACATAGTAATGCCAGCATTTACAGCAGCAGGGCCCGCCTTCTTTAGACATTGAAACCGCCCTATCGTATACTTGCTGTTCGTTGCTGTTAAGATTGGTGCCCTTATCGTAATCAATCCATTTCTTGGCAAGTTCAATCGGGGTTTTATAGGGATTGGCAGGAATATCGGGAATATTTGAATACTGTTTAAGTTTTTCAAGCTGTTCATGGTATTCTTTGGTATCTTTTAAAACTCCGCAGCATTGTCCCCCAAGAAATCTACCCTTTACGCTGTCTAAATTTACTGCCGGTCCGGTACAGCTTCCTCCTATACTTGGCGCGGAGGACAGCAAGCTATCGACATTCGAGTCACAGGAAATTATCTGGTTATCCAAATCAACCAGTTCGTCATCGACTTTTTTTGTTAACTTTTCACTTTGGATTTGAAACAGATTTTTTCCGGTTTGAGTCGGTATATTATTCTGTTGGGCCATAAGCTTATCTTGCAAAGATAAATAAATTCCTGCCCCAGATAAGAGTTTCAAAAACCCGCGGGGGTTATAGGCAATTATTCCTAAAATAACTACCAAAACTAAGAGGAAGATTAAGGTGAATATTTTTTTGTTCATTAATTAAAGCTATTTCTTTTTGAGCTGTTTCCAAAGCCAAAAACCTAACAGTATAAAATCTATGATTACCACTATGTATAAAACAAGCGGTAATACCCAAAATAAACCAAATCCTCCAAATCCCATCATCCCAGCATTTCCCAGTCCCATCATGTTTGCGTAATTCCCCATCATACCCTGCACACCTCCTTTTTCCGGATTGTTTATGTTGCACCCGGTTACCTGTTTTCCCAAAATTATGTGCATCTGTTCTTCTCCATTTTCTCCCATCATTTGTTTTGCCATCAAATTCATTTGGATATGTGCCTGGGTGTCCGCGAATCTCTGATTCATAACATACTCGCCTATTTTTTCAAAATCAGCGTCTTTTAGCTTAAGACAAGTTATTATGTTGTTCTTAACGTTATTAAAAAGACTTTTCCCTTCATTAATATCGCTTATATCTTGCGCAGACGGGGTTACCTGAGGATAACTCCCGTTCATCACTTGGGCATTTACCGGTTTTGTAAAATAAACCGCAGCCAAAACAATTAGCAAAATTACTGATATTGATTTAAAACTTTTTAGAAACATAATACACAAATAATATTATCGCAATAAGAAACGCGATGTTCAACAGTAAATTATTCCCAACATATTGGTTAACATATCCTCCTGCGTTTTGAATCATTTTTCCAAAAACCTCACTTTTGGCCATCGATAACTTTCCTTGATAGTTCAGACCCAAAGTTAAAAAACCAGTGAGGAAAAATATCATCGAGGCGATTAAATTACTGGTCATAATATAGTATGTTCTGCCTAAAATTTTAATTTTCCCAACCGGTTTTCTTAAAAATTGCATTTTGTCTACCTTACCGTTTAGAAATAACGACATTAAAAGAAGCGGAGTAACCATTCCCAAAACATATACTGCTCCTATCAATATTGCTCCGATGATGTTTGGGGAAAGAAAGGCAAAAGTTAATATTCCGACCAGAACCGGAGCACAGCAGGCGCTGGTAATTCCCGAGAATATTCCCATGACAAAAACGGATATTATATCCACTTTTTTGTTATTGCTGTTTTGTGAAATCATGGGCATCGGCAGTTTAATTCCCAAAAAAGTGATAACGGAAATAAAAAGGAGAACAAAACCTCCCAAATAGTAAATATTGTCGTGATATCTGAAAAGCAGTTTTGAGATTAAACCGACTCCGATAACCGCCGGAAAAAGGGTCACAAAAATCCCCAGGCCGAAAACTAAAGTCATAAACAACACCTTCTCTTTTTCTTTAAAAACACTGCCTAAATAAGCCGGCAGCAAAAACGTAATGCAGCAGGGGGCAAAAAGGGCTACCATTCCTGCAGTAAAAGCGGCAATCAATGAAATTTGAAAAATTCCCTCCATAAAATTATTATATCAATTATTGTTCTTATTGTCCGGGTTTTTAACTACTTTTGCGGTAATAGAAGCTTCAACCCGAGAAAAATTAGTACTGGTTGTATCTATATAAATAGTTCTTATAATATCCCCCAAGTCAGTATTGTCTTTATGAACAGCCGGATTAAAGCTAACCGATATCTCAATTTCTTCATAGGGTTTTAGCGTATTCTTATTTACTGTTGCCGACGTACAAGAGCACGATGTAGAAATTCTTCTGATACTTACTTCTTCCTTGGTGTTATTTATCAGCTTAAACATAGTCTTTGCAATGTTTCCGTAAATTACAGTTCCCAAATCCTTAGTAATTGGAGCTATATAAACTCCGTAGTGTGATTCGCGGTATGCGTTTAACCCTCCGATAAGATTATAAACACGCGTGTATCCTGCTTGACTAAGCGCTTGAGCTGCCTCGGTACTCATTCTTCCCGACCGGCAGTAAACTATGATTTCTGTATTTTTGGCTTTGGGAAACTTATTTAAATTTTCTTTAATTTTGTTATAAGGGACAACCAAATTAGTTCCGTCAAGGTGTTTCTGTTCCGGGATATGCACATCAACCAAAAAAACCTTGCGTGTTGAAAGTATTTTGTCAAATTCCTGTGGCAAAATATCTTTATAAGAGAACTTATTTCCTTCTTTATTTTTTCCAGGGTTATTTAAAATTGAAGAGGATAAAAATCCAAGCAGGAAGATAGCTGCCAATAGTAAAAGGGGGATGTATTTTTTTATCATGCTCCGCAGCTACCGCCGCCCTTTAGAGCGGGCCATTGCAGAGTCCCAACTTTTTTCTGGATTACCTGATAACCCATGGCGCTTGAAAAAGTTTTGGAGAGAAGTTCCTGAGCCGATATCTTATTGTAATCGCGTCCGTTTTGCTGGAAATAATAAGCAGTATCCAGATAAGTTTGGGGGAACCAATATGTGTTAAAAGCAAGCGCTGTTTTATAAATTTCATCTTTAGAAAAGCCTTGGGAAACCATCAGCTCGATAAGGCCAAGCATGGCCATTCCGTGGTTGCAGTCAGGGAAAGCCGTGGAATTACCGCAGCAGGGTCTGTAAATACTGCCTGCAATTTCCTCAACCATTGCCTGTTGATTTTCCGATAAATTGATGTAAGATGATTTACTGTATATATCCATCGGCTGTTTAACGCCGATTGTGTAGCCTCCTGTTGAGGCGAAATTGGCCGTATTACCACCTTCTACCATTGACCCTGTATCCAAAATTTTGTTTTTGTTGGCAAGTCCCAAACCCCATAGAACATCCACCCAAAACTGGGCATTTTTTTGGCTTAGCTCAATTTTATCTTGACTACCTGACAAATATTTATCCAGCTCGGGGGGTAAATTATCAGTTCCCGTAACTGCTTTGGCAAGTTTTTGTTTATCAATGACTCCGTCTTGTACCATTTTCTGTCCCAAATCTCCCCATTTAATTTTAAATGTATATCCGCTTTTAATTACTTTGCTTTGTATTTTTGCAAGGTCCGGCTGGTTGACATTTTGCGGTTGAGCTGCATTTTGCTGGGCAGGCGCTTTCGCTTGAGGTAAAATTTGAGGCAAATTAATATCTTTAAACTGGCTTACAAGAAAACCCAATAAAAACGCTGCTACTATAAGAAGAGTTATTAAAATATAATTTAAGTTTAGAGATTTAAAATCCAGAGTTTTTATATTTAAGACTTCTTTAAAATCTTTTTTTAGTATTAATAAATCTTTTTTTAATTTGCTGTTTTTCATTTTATTTCGTGACTGTTCCATTAAAACCAACCTCCACATAGGGTTTGTCAGGATCATTTGTTTCAAAACTTAGCGTTCGGGTGACAGGCCCAACTCCCTGGGGGCCGTGATATTGAGGGTCAAAATCCATAACTACTTCTGCAGTTTCACCGGGTTTTATAATTCCTTTCCAACTGGACGGAGCAGTCATTCCCTTCATGCCAAACTCGTCGCTTTTAACAGTTCCCTGTTTTAAATAAGCTTTTGTGCACATACAAGAAGTGGTCATATTAGCAACTTCCAAATTTTTATCGCCAACGTTTTTTATAGAAAAAGTTTCAATCAAATGGCCTGCGTCATAAGGGATATTGCCAACTGATTTTGAAGATACGGCTACAGCTATTTTTGAGCCCGCTGTTTTTTGCACTACTGCTTTGTTTTCTCTGGAACCGAAAACAAAAACAGCGATTCCTAAGATAGCAAGGGGAAAAAGAGAAATAAGTACAAGAATTTTTTTGTCCATATTTAAACCTAATCCCCTACGGGGGGATACAAGGTAGAATATAACATTTGTTAAATGCCTGTCAATAGGTATTTTAGCTAACTAAATTTTGAGGATTGTTGTTAACAAAAGATTTAATATTAGTAACCGAAACTTCCATTATCTCCTCTACCGCCTCTTTACTATTAAAAGCATTATGCGGAGTAATTACTACGTCATCTCTGGTTAGCAAAACGTGATTTATAAGTGCTGTTTTGATATCGACATTCTTCAAATATTCCTCTGACAAAAATTCTTTTTCTTCTCTTAGATACGCTTCTTCTTCCAAAACATCAAGACCTGCCGCAGACAGTATACCCTTCTCTAAACCCTTGGCAATTGCCTGTGTTTCAACCAAGGCTCCTCTGGCCGTATTGATTAAAACCGCTCCTTTTTTTATTTTTTCAATATTTGAAAGATTAATTATATGTTCTGTTTTTTTATCGTGGGGAAGATGTAAGGAAATAATATCAGAATTTCCCAAAAGTTCGTCCAAAGAAACATAAGTAACACCTTTTGAAATTAATTCGGAATTTTGGCTTCTGCAGTATGCCAAAACTTTCATTCCAAACGAAAGCCCTATCCTGCAAACATTCGTACCGATATTCCCTGTTCCAATAACCCCTAACGTTTTACCGTTTAAATCAAAACCCTCAAGGCCAGTGCTTGAAAAATCTCCTCTTCTTGCCTGTTCAACGCTGGGGATAATTTTTCGAGAAATCGCCAATATTAAGGCAAAAGTGTGTTCCGCAACCGTATGTGCTCCGTAGGTCGGAACATTGGAAACTTTAATATTTTTTTCTCTGCAGTAATCTAAATCAATATGATCAAAGCCCATTGAACGAGTGGCAATAAATTTTAAATTAGGCAGTTTTTCTAAAACATCTTTATTAAGTTTTGAATAGATGAAACAGGAGATAATTTCTGCGTCTTGGTATTTAGAAACCGTATTTTCATCTAGTTTTTCCGAAGCTATAACCGCGTCAAGACCCAAAAGACCGTTTTTTACAAAAGCCTCTTCCCATTTTTCAGTATCAAAGAAAACAATTTTAGCCATTTACTTTTTCCGCTTGAATAATTTTCCGGGCTTCCACGGAGTTCCCAAAAGAGGCAGAGCGTATCTATCAAGACCCCACCAGCCTGCTACTCTCCAGGCTAATATTAAAAGAAGTTCTAAAAGGAAAAGGATCGGATTTGTGCTTACGGTCCCTGCCAAAAGATAATTCATATTCATGTAAGCTCCAAAAAATGCAGCAATTCCCGTAAATATTCCTAAAATCAACGCAATCCCAACCAATAATTCGCCAAACGAAACAAGATAGGAAAAGAATACGGAATTAGGCAAAACAAAGTCTTTGATAAAAACCGCATACCAACCTTGAACATCAGGATGCGGACCGGAAGACTTTGCCAGAGCGCCTGTTAAAAATCCATGGAGAGCAACTCCTGCTTTTGGCCCGACCCAAACCGGATTCTGAATTTTCTCATAGCCTGCTATCAACCACTGCCAGCCTACATAAAGCCTAATTAAAAGCCATAAAGCTGAAATTCTCGTGTTAGCGAATAAAATTTTTGTAATTTTCGGTTCGGGAATTTGGGTAACTATTCTTTTTCTCTCTTCCATAAGAAAATTATGCATCAAAATCAACTACTAAATCAATACTGAAAACCTAATACTTACCTTTCGGGGTAATCCCACCCTGTTGGTACAAAATCGCTAGAATATGATTATGTACCATTTAAAGCAGGTGCCAACGGATACTCAGATTAAAAAGTTTCTAAGAAGAACGGTCTTTGGCAAGAATATCTTCTGC
>JAMCZC010000008.1 GCA_023485865.1 Patescibacteria group bacterium
GTGAAGAAAAACTTGAAGAATATGTCTGTGAATTTTACTGTAGATTTTCCAGACCGGAAATGTTTGATTCTCCTTATGAATACTTGAAAAGCACGCTACATGCTTTACCAACAGGGTAGGAGAACCCTAATTTTTTGGTGCTTGACAGCTTTTGAATATATGTGGTATAAACTTAACACTCTATTAGGTATCAATGGAAAAGGTGCAAAGCCTTTGCCATTTTTTTGGCATTATCCAGCCATCCTATAAGATAAATAAAGGCAATTTATCAAATGGCAAAAAAAACCGACAAGACAGATAACAAGAGCAATATTACAAGGGACAATTGGGGTAAATCGCATGCTCTCCTACCTAATTTAGATTTGCTTGATATCCAAAAAAAATCATACGAGTGGTTTTTAGAAAAAGGAATAGCTCAAGTTCTTGATGAAATTTCCCCGATAGACGATTTTACCGAAAAAAACTGGAGTTTGATTTTAAAAGATTACAGGCTTGGAAAAATTAGCAACGACCCCGTAACCTGCCTTAGCAAAGGACTAACTTACGATGCTCCGCTTTATGTTAACGCAACCCTCATTAATAAAAAAACCAATTCAACAATAGACCAGGAAGTATTTTTAGGAGACATCCCCCAGATGACAGATAGGGGTACTTTTATTGTTAACGGAATAGAAAGAGCGGTTGTAAATCAACTTGTCCGAAGCCCCGGCGTTTTCTTTACCGCCATTCAAGACAACGTTACCGGAAAAAATTTGTATACCGCCGAAATTAGGCCGGTTCACGGGTCTTGGCTTGAATTTACAACCACAAGACATGAAACGATTATGGTAAAAATTGACAGAAGAAGAAAGTTTTTAGCCTCAACTTTTCTCCGTTCCCTGGGACTTTCCTCAAACGACGACATAAGAGAAAAATTCAAAGATTTAGAAGCAGACGGAAAAACCTCATTTATCCAAAATACACTGCAAAAAGACGAAACAGGCGACACCACGGAAGCTCTAATTGAAATTTTCCGAAAAATGCACCCCGGCGAGCCGGTAGTTTTGGAAAAGGTAAGAGAAAATTTTAACGGAATGTTTTTTAACAACAGAAGATACGATTTGGGAGAGGTAGGAAGATATAAAATAAATAAAAAATTGGAAGGGGTCACGGGTTTTACTTCTTCCGACAAAGACGTCCGCATTCTAACGGTAGATGACATTATCGGCGCAATAAGTTTCTTAGTGGAACTTGCAAAAGGCAAGAATGGAGTTGATGATATTGATTCTTTGGCAAACAGACGTGTCAGATGCGTCGGAGAATTAGTTGCGGCAACGGCTTTTAGAATAGGAGTTTTAAGACTTGAGCGAAGCATAAAAGAGAGAATGACATTAATTCAACCCGATATTCCCGTTTCCATTGCAGGACTTATTAATGCAAGGCCAATTATGGCATCTATTAACGAATTCTTCCGCACCTCACAACTTTCCACGATTTTAGACCAGACAAACCCCTTATCCGAGATAGACAATTTAAGCAGGCTTACGGTTATGGGAACAGGGGGAATTTCAAGAGAGCGTGCGGCTTTTTCTATTCGCGATATAAACAGTTCCCAGTATTCAAGAATTTGCCCTATTAGAAGCCCCGAAGGTCCAAATATTGGTTTGGTAACCTATTTGGCTTTGTATACAAGAGTTAATGAATTTGGATTTCTTGAAGCCCCCTACAGAAAAGTTTCTCATGAAAAGCATGGGAAAAACGTTTTGTCAAAAGCCACAAGAGAATTGGTTTATATGACCGCAGACGATGAAAGGGAGCATTATATTACTCATGCCGAAGTTTTGTCGGACAAAGATATTATTGAGGAGGAGCGTGTGCCCGCAAGATATCAGGGGGAGTTTATTGAAACGGAAAAAGAAAACGTTGAGTTCGTTGACGTTGTTCCGCGCCAAGTTGTGGGAAGTGCCGCTTCTTTAATTCCTTTTGTTTCGCATGATGAAGCAAACAGAGCCTTAATGGGAACTCACATGCAGTGTCAGGCAGTTCCTTTGGTAATTCCGAAAAGCCCAACTGTTGGGACCGGTATGGAAAAAGCAATAGCTTCCGTTATGGGAAGAGTAATTTTTGCTCCATTTGACGCAACGGTTATTTACGCTGATGCTTCCAGGGTTATGATAAAAGGCAAGGGTCAAAAAGAAGAAGCAACTTACACAAGTGATTCATTTAAAAGAACTTCTCAGGCAACAGCATACACCCAAAGAACAATGGTTGTTTCCGGACAAAAAGTCAAAAAAGGCGATCTATTGGTTGACGGGCCTGCTTCGGATAACGGTGAATTGGCTCTGGGGCAAAACCTTTTAATTGCTTATACATCCCTTGACGGTTTGGGGTATGAAGACGGAATTGTAATTTCGGATAGACTTGTTAAAGAAGACGTTTTATCATCAATTCATATTGAAAAATACGAAGCTGCGGTCGTAGAAACAAAATTAGGCCCCGAGGAAACAACAAGGGATATTCCCAATGTTTCCGAAGAGGATTTGGCAAATTTGGATGAAGACGGAATTGTAGTTATCGGAAGCGGAGTAGGCCCCGGTGACATAATTGTTGGAAAAATCGCTCCAAAGGGTGAAACCGAATTAACCGCCGAGGAAAGGCTTTTGCGGGCAATATTCGGTGAGCAGGCAAGAGAAGTCAGGGACACGTCTTTACGAATGCCCCACGGAGAAAGGGGAACGGTAATCAGTGTTCAGATTCTTGACAGGAAAAAAGGCGATGAGTTAGAGCCCGGAACTTTGCGAAAAATTATCGTTGAAGTTGCACAGTTTAGGCATGTTGTAATAGGAGATAAGCTTGCCGGACGTCACGGAAATAAAGGGGTAATCTCCAGAATTTTGCCGGAAGTTGATATGCCTCATCTGGCAGACGGAACAGCGGTTGATATTATCATCTCCCCAATTTCGGTTTTGGCCCGTATGAATTTAGGACAGCTCTTGGAAGCGCATTTGGGTTGGGCTCAATTGGCTCTTAATAAAAAAGTCGGAATTCCTGTTTTTGAAGAAGTTAAGGAGCAAAGAATAGTCGACGAGCTTAAAAAAGCAGGACTCCCCGTTTCGGGGAAAGCCACTCTTTATGACGGAAGAACAGGAGAGGCTTATGAAAATCCCGCAGTTGTCGGAATTGAGTACGTAATGAAATTGATTCACATGGTTGAGGACAAAACACACGCACGCTCAACCGGGCCGTATTCGTTGGTAACCCAGCAGCCTTTGGGTGGAAAAGCGCAAATGGGGGGACAAAGATTGGGAGAAATGGAAGTTTGGGCGCTCGAAAGCCACCGAGCAAGATATACTTTGCAGGAAATGCTAACAATCAAATCCGACGATGTTGTTGGGCGAGCCAAGGCTTTTGAGGCCATTGTTAAAGGTACAGATATCCCAACACCTAAAGTTCCGGAAAGTTTCAAGGTGTTGATTAAGGAATTACAAGCTTTGGGGCTTAACGTCATCCCAATGGGTGCGACGATTTCCAATAAACCAATAGACGTTCCTTTAACCGATACTCCGGCAGAAGAAAAAGCTGAAGAGAAGATAGAAGCGCAAGCGAAAGAATTGCAAAAAGAGTTGGGTGGCGCTGGTTCACTTACCGAAGGCGGGGAGGCTGCAAAGCAAGGCGTTGAGATTGCCGAAAGCGGAGAAAGCTCGCAAAAGGAGGTAGTGTCTAATGAATAACGATAACAAAAAAATGAGAGATATTACGGTTTTAGACTTTAAATCTTTAAAAATTTTATTGGCCAGCAAAGAGGATATTCTTTCCTGGAGTTACGGCGAGGTTACAAAACCCGAAACCATTAATTATAGAACTCTAAGGCCTGAAAAAGACGGACTTTTTGACGAGCGGATTTTTGGTCCCACAAAAGATTGGGAATGTTATTGCGGAAAATACAAAAGAATAAGAAACAGGGGCATAATTTGCGATAAATGCGGAGTTGAGGTAACTTTATCAAGAGTTCGAAGGGAAAGAATGGGGCACATAAATATTGCAGCACCCGTTTCGCACGTCTGGTTTTTCAAAGGCTCTTCGTCTCCTTTGTCACTTATTTTAGACATGTCTCAGAAAAATCTTGAGTCTGTTATTTATTACGCTTCTTATCTGGTTGTCGGAATTGAGGAGGATAAAAAGAAAGAGGCTTTGCAAAATTTATCAGCAAATATAGAAAAAAGAAAGCTCGACCAGAAAAAAGAAATGGAAGAGGAAGAAAAAAAGATAGACAAAGAACTGTCGGAAAAGAAAAAAGGCGTAAAAGGAGTTAAGGTAAAAGGAGAGCAAAAAAATTTAATTACGCAGGAATTGGAGCTTCAAAAAAGACAAAAAGTCGCAAGGCTCAATGAAAGAT
>JAMCZC010000034.1 GCA_023485865.1 Patescibacteria group bacterium
GGTCAGAGGTTCGAATCCTCTGGGGTCCACCCGTCAAAACGCGGCTTCGCAAAAAACCCTTGCAAAACGCCTTACTATACTCAATAATAGCTCCTGATGATTATTGTTACCGGTTCCATTGCTTACGATTACATAATGACCTTTCCGGGCAGCTTCGGAGACCACATTCTTCCTGAGCAAATTCACAATGTCAATCTTTCTTTTATAGTTTCTAATTTCGCAAGACACAGAGGGGGAACTGCCGGAAACGTAAGCTACACAATGAATCTTTTGCATACCCCACATATTCTTTACTCCTACGCTGGAAAAGATTTCGACGGATACAAAAAAGAACTCAAAAAACTTGGAATCGCAATTAAGGGGGTAAAAATAGATAAAACAAGCAGCACCGCAACTGGTTTTGCCATGACAGATAAATCTAACAATCAGATTTGGGGCTATTATTACGGAGCTTCATTGAAAAACTCGAAACTTATTTTAAAAAAAGTGGTCAAAAAAGACGACTTGATACTAATCGGCCCTCAGGGGGCAAAAGCCTCAATTTGCTTAATCAAACAATGTATAAATTTAAATATTCCTTACATGTTTGATCCGGGCTTTATTTTAACCGAAGTGAGTAGTGAAGAACTTGAATTAGGAGTAAAACACGCAAAATTTATTGTCGGAAACGAATACGAAATAAATTTAATTAAAGAGCGGTTGGACAAATGGAGTACCATTGTTAAGAAAAAAACAGTCATTACCACCTTAGGGGAAAAAGGTGTTTTGATAAAATCAGAAAAGCAAACTTTCAGTATAAAAGCGGCCAAAGCAAAATCAGTTTCTTCAACAACCGGGGCAGGAGACGCATGGCGAGGAGGTTTTTTGGCCGGATTAACCAAAGGGTTTAATTTTAAAATAAGTGGTCAAATGGGATGCGTTGCAGCTTCATTTGCAATTGAACACTATGGCACACAAGAACATTTTTATACAAAAAATGAATTTAAAAATCGCTATAGACAAAATTACGGTTCTTTGTTAAAGTTGTAAGCAATAATTATGCTAAAAACAAGCGACATTAAAGATCTAAAATTAGCACCCGAAGGAAAACTTAAAATTGAATGGTCGGGTCAGCTAATGCCGGTACTTAAAATAATTAAAGAACGTTTTTCTAAAGAAAAACCGTTAAGGGGGTATACGCTGGCAGCTTGTTTGCATATCACTTCCGAAACCGCAAACCTTTTAACCACTCTTGAAGCGGGAGGAGCAAAAGTAGTTGCCTGCGCCTCAAACCCTCTTTCCACCCAAGACAGCGTTGCAGCTTCTCTTTTTAAGGATTTTGGCATTTCTACCTTTGCAATCAAAGGGGAGGACAATAAAACTTACTACAAACATCTTAATCAGGTGTTAAATTACCGGCCAAATATTACAATGGACGATGGAGGAGACCTAATCCACTTACTTCATACTCAAAGACAGAAACAGCTTAGTGACATAATCGGTTCATCGGAAGAGACAACGACCGGAGTAACAAGACTTAGAGCAATGGAAAAAGAAGGCGAGCTTAGAGTTCCTGTAGTTGCAGTAAACGATTCCGACACAAAACATTTATTTGACAACAGATACGGAACCGGACAATCAACTATTGATGGAATCATACGGGCAACCAATATCCTTTTGGCGGGAAAAACTTTTGTTACCGCAGGATATGGTTGGTGCAGTAGGGGAATTGCAATAAGAGCCAAAGGGCATGGTGCGAATGTAATTATCACCGAAGTTGATCCTATTCGCGCGCTGGAAGCGGCAATGGACGGATACAGGGTTATGAAAATGAAAGACGCTGTAGAAATTGGAGATATTTTTGTCAGTGCAACAGGAGACAAACACGTAATTACCGTTGAAAACGTAAGGAAAATGAAAGACGGGGCGATAATTGCAAACTCAGGACATTTTGACGTCGAAATCGACGTGGCTGGCATCGAAAAAATTAAAAAGAGTAAAAGAAAAATCAGAAATTCCTTGGAGGAATATGTTTTACCCGGCGGTAAAAAAGTTTACCTTTTGGGAGAGGGAAGACTGGTTAATCTAGCGGCGGCGGAAGGCCATCCGGCGGAAGTTATGGATATGTCCTTTGCCAATCAGGCTTTAGCTGCAGAATATTTTGTTAAGAATAAGGATAAGCTGGAAAATAAAATTTACACCTTGCCAAAAGAACTTGATATGCAAGTGGCAAGGTTAAAACTTAACGCAATGGGAGTTGACATCGACACTCTTACAGCCGAACAAAAACGCTACCTATCCTCGTGGAATGAAGGTACAAAATAAAAACTGTGTAATAATGACGGTTGCAATTTAGACCCTTCCGGAGTTTACAAATTACCACTTGTATAAAAATTTTCCAGATGCTATATTAATGTTAATCAAGAGTGATGGATAGAGATTTGGCTCGGTGACCCATCCAGCAACCCTGAAGCGTAGGGTGCTAAACCCAAACCCGTAAGGGAAGGATTGGTCACCGAAAAGGTGAAAACATAGCCTCCCAACGGGGAGGTTTTTTTATGAAAAATGATTTTGCTAAAAAAGTAAGAAGGAATGAGAAAACCGTATTATACGAACTTCTTCCGCCGCCAAAAAACTTACCAAGGTCAGATCTTAGTCAATCAATCAAGCTTTTTTCAAAGATGCTCTCCAAATATCCCGTAGACGCAGTTAACCTTCCCGAAGTCAGAGAAGAAACAAGAAGCGGCAGCCGTAACGAATCTGAGCTTATCAAATTAGAACCAACAGTAGTTGCTTCATACCTTCAGAGATACAAGACTCCTGGCATTATTATAAACAGGCCGATAGTTTATGAAACTTGGGAAAAGCAGGAAAGGTGGCTAAGAAAGGCTTACTCATTGGGAATACACAATTTCGTGTTTGTAGGAGGAGAATCAAGCAAGTTTTCTTATCCCGGCCCCTCGGTTATAGATGCAGCAAAAACAGTAGCTTCAAAACTTAACCATGAGTTTCCTTCCATATTTTTAGGTGGGATTACTATTCCAAATCGAAAAAACGAACCGACTAGAATACTTAATAAAGCTTTAGCCGGTATAGAATTTTTTACCACACAGATTCTTTACGAAAGTGAATCAATAAAATCTCTTCTCAATGATTATTGGGGATTATGTAAAGCAAAAAATATTCGTCCAAAAATGATATTCTTGACTTTTGCTCCCGTTACATCTTATCGAGACATCGAGCTTCTTACTTGGCTTGGAGTTGAAATTGGACAAAAAACATTAAAAACGCTTAAAATAGGCTGGTTGGGGATGGGGGAGCGTTCATTTAAAATCTCCGAGGATATTCTGAAAGATATTTTATCTTTCGTAGAACGCGAGGATATCAAGGTTCCGCTTGGCTTAAACGTTGAACATGTCAAAAGACATAATTTTGAGCTTTCTTTTGTACTTCTTGCGAGGTTATTGAATATTTACTCTCCCCAAAAAAAGGTGTCAAGTAAGTATTATGACTAAAATAAAAACATTCATTCACGGGGTATATCCGCGTTCTGAAATTCTTGCTCAGACAACGCGTGATGTAGAAAGAAAAAGACTCTCAAAGGAAAAGCTTTGGCAACAACTTAAAAATGATTTTAACCGGCTTTATAAACTGCAGAAAAATTATAATTTAGATTATTTTGAAGATGGAAAACTTAATTGGCAAGATATTTTCAGACCGATAATTGAATCCACGAAGGGCCTTGAGGTTGGTCCGCTAACACGCTGGTTTGACAATAACTGTTTCTACAGACAGCCTGTGATAAATGCGAAGCTAAGGTTAGATGAAAAAAAAATTGCCAAATTTTTCCCAAAACCCCGTACGGGAAAATGGAAAGTTACTCTTTTGTCCCCCTACGCGTTTGCAATGCTTACAAAAGACACGAATTCCTCTTTTGCGGAAAAACTGGACAAACTTACAAAGCTAACCGCCGAGCTTATAAAATATTTGGACGAACGAGGCGCTAACATAATACAGCTTAACGAACCATGTATTCCTTACTATAAAGCCACAAAAAAAGAAATTGACGTGTTTGCAAAATCCATAGAAATTCTTAAAAAAACAACCAAAAATTCAAAGCTTGCAGTATACTTCTATTTCGGTGATTCCTCTTTGGCAGTAAAAACTCTAAATCGTGATAATCTGGTAGACATTGTGGGAGTAGATTTCTTTAAAACCGATCTTTCCTCTCTTCCCAAAAAGCTTAAATTCGATTTTATAGCAGGAGTTTTGGACGGACGCAATTCTCTTGTTGAGAACGAGGAAGCGCTTAAAAAATTCATAAAAGAAATTATAAAATATTTGAAGCCTGAAGTTTTGTATATTTCAAACAGTTCAGAGTTAGACCTTCTTCCGGAACCTGTTGCAAGAAAAAAAGTAGAGCTTCTTTTGAAAGTAAAAAATTATTTTTCAAAACATGACTAAAAATTACTTTATAACCCATGAGATAGGAAGCCTGGCAAAACCTGAATGGAGAGTGAAATCAGCTTTGGGAAAACCAATCGGGCAAAGCGAAATAAACGAAGCAGTTTTATGGGCAAAAACACTATCTATAAAAAATGATAGACTCTTGTCTCTTCTTAAAAAGAAAAACCCGTCTCAAAAAGACAAAAGCGATATTAAAAAATGGGCTTCTGTATATGCCGTTGGACTTTTAGAAAAAGCAGGAGTGGATGTTGTTTATGACGGAGAGCAGCAAAGAAGCGAAATGTATCAATACGCTGTTAACCGCTCTTTCGGTTTTGTCTTTAGAGGTTTAGTACGCTCTTTTGACAACAAGTATTATCAAAAGGCGGCTTGCGTTGGAAAGCCGCGAATAAAAAAACCTTGGCATACGGATGAATTAAAACTTCTGCAAAATATAACCAATAAAAGAATAAAAATTCCAATTACCGGAGCATATACAATTGCCACTTGGTCTTTTGACGAATTTTATGCCCGAAAGGCTTTGGAGATTGGGAGCAAAAAAGCCCTTATGGAAAAGGAGAAAGCAAGACGGGCATTTGTTTTGGATGTTGCAAGACACCTTATAAGGCCAAATATAAAAATGCTTCTTGAAAAAGGAGCAACTTGGATTCAGATTGATGAACCTGCGGCAACCACTATCCCATCAGAAGTTCTTTTATTTGTCGAGTCTTTTAATGAGTCTGTTAAGGGTTTAAAAGGAGAATTTAGCGTCCATATCTGTTTTTCCGACTATAATCTCCTTTTCCCCCATATCGAAAGAATGGAAAACTGCAGTCAGTACGCGCTTGAGCTTTCTAACCGCGATTCAATAGAGCTTGGGGTTTCGGATTCAAAAAGACCCGGTTACGAAATACTGAAACAGTTTAAAAAATATAAAATAAAATCCCGCATCGGACTTGGCGTAATCGATATACATTCTGATTTCCTCGAATCACCCGAGCTTATCAGAGATAGAATTTTATATGCCTCAAAAATCTTGGGCGATCCTAAGTTAATCAATCCTACCCCGGACTGCGGACTTAGAACCCGTACTTGGAAGGTAGCCTACCACAAACTCTCGGCAATGGTGCAGGGAGCACGGCTGGCCGAAAACAGCCTGACTTGATTTAGGCACTTCAAAACTTATTGCCATATATTGTATAATAGAGTCCTTGCCGAAGTTGCCAACGTGGTCAAGGCGCGTGTCTGAAGAACACGTTATTGGTGTTCGATTCACCACTTCGGCACAAAGCGGTGGTAGTTCAGTGGTAGAATGCTTCCTTGCCAAGGAAGAGGTCGCCGGTTCGAATCCGGTCCGCCGCTCATCATTTTCTTAGCCTCGAAAACTTGACAAAGAACCCCAAAATATGCAAAGCTAGTATATTAATGAAAAAGGTCTTTCTGTCCGCAATCTTCTTTACACTAACACCTATTTTACTAACTTTTTGCATCCTTTACTTTTCTTTTTTAAACGTTCAGAAGAGGGGCTCCTTTTCCTTCCTAATACCGGACAATAGCGTTTCCTATGCTGCTTTGCCGGGAAGCCAAAACGTATTAGGAGACAGTATAAGTCCACAGGATGCAAGAGTGGCAGCTGTAGCGGATTTTTTTAATAAATATCATTCTGACCTTTTGCCCTTTGCTCAAAATGTAGTTTCGTCAGCCGATAAGTACGGTCTTGATTACAGGCTAATTCCGGCGATTGCGATGCAGGAATCTACTCTTTGCAAAAAAGCCCCAAAAGACTCTTATAACTGCTGGGGATTTGGAATATACGGCAAAACTGTGACCAAATTCAACAACTATCCCGAAGCTATAGATATAGTTACCAAAACCCTAGCCACACAGTATAAGCAAAACGGCCTTGAAACCCCGCAGCAAATTATGGCTAAATATACGCCCTCGAATAATGGAGATTGGGCAAATTCTGTTAGCTACTTCATGAATCAACTTCAGATTAACCTATAGTTTACTACTTGACAAACCTATAGTTGTCTGATATAATCTTTGCCAGATCCTAAGGTATGCCTTCCAAATGCATACGTTAGGATTTTTTTATGGTTTACCCGCCAATAAATTAAGCCATAATCCGTATACAAATATCATTGAAAAGACGAATGGCAAAATATGGCGGGAAAGTCTTATAAACTTATGAAAGCAAAAGTTATTTCAGCTTTATTTTTACTTAATTTAATTTTTACAATTAACGCTAAAATCGTTTCCGCACAGCAAAAAGCGTCTGTTTCTTCTGCGCAAATTGTAATTGCGGAAAAAGTAGCAGCTAGCGACTATCGTGTAAAAATTCTTGAGGATTTTTTTAAGAAACAAAATTCTCCTCTTGCTCCTTATGCCGGAGATTTCGTAAGAAATGCCGACAAGTATAACCTTGATTGGAAATTGGTTGCGGCAATTTCAGGAGTAGAATCTACCTACGGACAAGCTATACCCGTTAACTCTTATAACGCATGGGGTTGGGGAGTGTACGGGGATAACGTAATTAGGTTTGCTTCCTGGACAGAGGGGATTGATACTATCTCTTGGGGGCTAAGGGAAAGATATATTAACCAGTGGGGCGGACAAAATATCTATCAGATTGGTGCTATGTATGCGTCGTCTCCTGCTTGGGCTTCTCATGTTGAAAGGACAATGAATCAAATTCAGGATTTTGCTTTAAGAAATCCGAAGGATACACTTCCACTTTCTTTGTAAGTCCCGTTAAATAGCTTTGCTCCAGCTTTGCCACGTCAGACGTGACCTTGCTGGATTTAACGGGATAAATCCTGTATAATCGTTTTGCCTTGCGGACGTGGTGGAATGGTAGACACGCAAGGTTTAGGACCTTGTGCCCGTAAGGGTGTGGGGGTTCAACTCCCTTCGTCCGCACAAAAAAATTGAAAGTTATATAAATATATGATTTCAGCAATTCAAAGACAGGAAGATCAAACAATAACCCTTACGGTTACTATACCTTGGGCGGAGGTTAAGAAAACCAAAGATGCTATTGTAGCCGATTACACAAAAAACGCTCAAGTACCCGGCTTTAGAAAGGGAAAAGCTCCTAAAAAACTGGTCGAGGAAAAAATCGACGAAGAAAAAGTAAAAGAAGAAACGCTAAAAAAACTCTTGCCTCAATTTTATCTTAACGCGATTAATGAGCATAAGATAAATCCAGTTATTGCCCCAAAAATCCACGTTGAAAAACTTGAGGAAGGAAAAGATTGGCAATTTATAGCTGTAACTTGCGAAGCGCCGGGAATTAAGCTAGGCGGCTACAAGGAAAATATAAAAAAAGTTACAGCCAAAAGCAAAATCGTTATCCCGGGCAAGGAACAGGCTCAAGTTAGCTTTGACGATATCGTAAAAGAGCTTTTAGCCTCGGTTGAAGTCAAGATGCCAAAAATAATTATTGAAGGCGAAGTGGAAAGACTGTTGTCTCAAACTTTGGACGAAGTCAAAAAACTTGGGCTTACGCTTGACCAATATTTGAGCTCAACCGGCAGAAAAGCCGAAGATTTAAGAAAGGAATACGAGCAAAAAGCGGAAAACGATATTAAGCTTGAATTTGTTTTGCAAAAAATTGCACAGGAAGAAAAGATAACCGTTGAAGATAAAGAAGTAGAAGAAGCTATACAGCAGGCTAAAAGCGAGGCCGAAAGGCAGAATCTGGAAGCTAACAGGTATCTCCTGGCAAGTATTTTAAGACAGCAAAAAACGCTTGATTTCTTAAAGAACCTGTGATATAAAAGGGGCGATTATGGCACAAAGAAAATTTAAAACACAAATAAATATCGACCAAAATCCAATTGAAGCCGTTAGGGATATCGGAGCTTCGGTTGTAAAATCCGTTAAAGAGGACGTAGCAAAAGGATTAATGACTGACCTTTGGGACCAAATGCTTGGAACCGAAATAGGCAGGGAAGCAAGTCAGACTTCCGGAGATCTTGCGGCAGGAGAAGAGCTAGATCTTAAGAAACATTTTAAAGCTCACGACAAAAAACAGGAACAGCCGGCTACCGAACAAAAACCGCACGTTGAGGCAGGATGGGATTATACAGGAGAGATTATTCATTCCGAGCAGCGGATAAGCCAGGTTCAGAATAGGGAGCTTGAAGCAAAAGTACAAGAGATTATAATTGAGCTTAAAAAACTGGCAAAATCTTCCAAGGAACTTGAAGTAACCTTTAGGGAAATAACCGTTGAGCAAAAACCCGTAAATCCCGGCAAATATCACTTAAATTTCTTTACCTGGATGCTTGTAACGATTAGAAGCGCAAGGATGAGAGTTGAGGATTCTAAAAATTGGGCTAGTCTTTTTGCTTCAAAGAAAACAAAGAGAGAATATTGGAGTCTATTTAAAAAACACGGTACAAGTTTTGGCCTTTCCGGAGAACGCATTGTAGCAACTCAGACCGGATAACTTATCCCTTGAGTTTTTTAGCCCCTTGACAAGATAAGCTTCCCCATAATAAAATTATTTTAATTAATGAAATCTTTATTTATTGTCAATCTCCTTATTAACGCCTAAACAGGCGGGAGATTGTCTTGTAAATAAAAGATTAAGACACCCGCCAGAAATGGCGGTTTTTTGTGTACCTTTAACAATTAAAATAGCACACAATCCTCCGATAATCGCTCTTTGCCTGCCCGCCTTTGGAGGGAGCCGCAGTAGAAATCTACTAAGGCGAAAAGAAAGATTAGGAGGATATGTTTAAAGGAGGTGAATTAGATATGGGAAAAGAAGGCGGAAGATCATTCGGCGCACCGGGAAGAGACCAGATTCCTAAAGGGCTAAGCGTTCATGGCGGAACCGAGACTGTTGGTACCCTAAAAGTGCTTTCTAACGGTGTCGTAAGGTTTGGAGAAAGCCAATCGACAGACTATTTAGGTGTAAGACGCGGAGAACCGGTGCCGGGAACAAGAAGACGGCCTAGGAATCCGGGGCAAAGGTACTAGTATTTTAGGCTAAAAAGGAGGAGGTGGTTATTTATGCGAGGGCCAGAATTTTGGATTGCATTAAAGGTTCATGATAGAAAAGCAATAATTGCTGGATATGACACTAGATTAAGAGAATTAAAGAGAGAAGGCGTACCGCCGGAATCTCCTGAAAGAACTGCTCTAATTGCCAATCGCAGACGCTTATCGGCCGAACAAGGAGTAGATAAGGGAACACTCAGGAGAAATGGGACATCATACAGAAAGCAACCATCCCAAAGGGTAGCTTAACTCCATAAGAAACGATGAGCTTATTTGATGTATTGAATTTATTTTGTTAGAATTAAACGGGTCTTTGAGGGAGGGCTCGTTTTTAGGGCTCTTAGCTTAAGTTGGTTAGAGCGTCGCATTGACACCAGCCCGACTTGAATGGACTCGTAGCTCAGTGGTAGAGCGCTTCATTGACATTGAAGAGGCCAGAGGTTCGATACCTCTCGGGTCCACAAGTCCAGTCTGGCGGGTTGCGAAGGTCACAGGTTCGAATCCTGTCAGCTCCACACGAGATAATTTCCAATTTACAATTTTAAATTTTCAATGACAAGAGACGAAGCGTACAAAACACTTACCAAGCTGATTAAAAACCAAAACCTCATTAAGCACCATTTGGCCTGTGAAGCCGTAATGAAAGTTTTATACAGAAAATTCGCCCCTCCCGTCACTCAAAACCAGCAGGATGAGGAAAAATGGGGAATTGTCGGCCTTTTACACGATGCGGACTACGAATTAACCAGAAACCATCCTGAAAAACATACACTAATTCTGGAAGAAAAAATAGGCAGTAAGCTTCCCGCAGAAGTAATGTACGCAATTAAATCGCACAATTTCGCAAGCAATAAGGTTTTGCCAAAAAGCGCAATGGACTGGAGTATTTACTGCGCCGACGAGCTAACAGGCCTTATTATAGCCGCGACTTTGGTAAATCCGGATAAAAAACTAGCTTCGGTAACTACGGATTTTGTCATAAATAGATTTAACGAGCCCTCATTCGCAAGAGGAGCAAACCGCGACCAGATATTAGCCTGCGAAGACAAGCTGAAAATTCCAATCAGGGATTTTATTGAGCTTTCTTTAAAAGCAATGCAACTGATAAGTAACGAGCTTAGCCTCTAGCGCTTGACAAAACACTTATAAACTCCTTATTCTATTTATGAGCAGCTTTAATGGAACGTTACGAACAGGTTGAAAAAAAACGAAGAACCATATTCATAGACAACTTTATCGGCGGAATAGCCTGGGCGCTTGGGGCAACTGTCGGCCTCGCTATAATAATCGGCCTCTTAACTATAATACTAAAAAATACTAACTTAATACCTTTTGTCGGAAATTTCGTAGCCGGAGTAATCCAGTTTGTTATAACCAAAAACCCGAATTTATTGGCAAAATAATAAGGCTATAAATTAAAACCAAAATCTGATAAAATCGCTTCATGGACAAAAATTTAAAAGACCATAAGCAGATAGGGCAGGAATTAGAATTATTTTTCAGCCACGACTACGCTCCGGGCGCACCATTTTGGCTTCCGAAAGGAATGGTAATTTTCAAAGAGCTCGAAAAATACATCCGTGAACTGACTGAAAAAGCAGGATACCTGGAAACTTCCACCCCCATAATGGTTAAATCCCAGCTTTTTAAAGAATCAGGCCACTGGATAAAGTTTGGGGAACATAATATGTATAATCTCTCTCTGTCTGATGATGAAACAGATACTCATCCGGTAAGCTACACTTTAAAACCCATGAATTGCCCCGAATCAACGATTATTTATAGATTTAGACCCCGAACCTACAGAGAATTACCATTAAGGTTATCTGAACTTGGCAGACTGCATAGAAGAGAAAAATCAGGAGAGGTAAACGGACTGCTAAGGGTAAGGCAATTAACAATGGATGACGCGCATCTATATGTAAGAGAAAATCAAATTTTCGATGAGGTATCTAATATTTTGGATATGATGGTCGCTTTTTATAAAAATTTCGGCTTTGAGTACGAGTTCCGCTTTGCAACCAGACCGGAAATCAGGGCAGGGGAAGACGGCGATTGGGATAAGGCAGAAAAGGATTTGGAAGAAGTTTTAAAGAAAAAGGGGATTAAGGCAGGAGATAAAAAAGGCGACGGAGCGTTTTATGGACCAAAAATCGACCTTCACATTAAAGACGCCTTGGCTAGGGAATGGCAATTGGCAACTGTTCAACTAGACTTTCATATGCCGCAGGCTTTTGACTTAAAGTATGTCAACGAAAAAGGAGAATTTGAAAAACCGGTAATGATCCATAGAGCCATCTTTGGAAGTTTTGAAAGATTTATCGGTATTTTAACCGAACATTTTCAGGGAGCTTTTCCTTTGTGGCTTTCTCCCGTTCAAGTCGCAATTTTACCGATAACCGACGCACAGAATTCTTACGGAGAAAAACTGCTGAAAGAATTTCGTAATGCAGGGATTAGAGCAGAGCTTGATTTACGAAGTGAGCGCCTTCAAGCCAAAATCCGCGATGTCACTTTACAAAAAGTCCCGTTTTTGGGTATAATAGGCAAACAGGAAGTAGAAAAACAAACCATTTCCGTAAGAACACGTGAGGGGAAGGATTTGGGATTAATAAAAACTCCCGCCTTTCTTGACAAGGTTAAACAAGAAATTGATAAAAAGATATAAACGAAAACAAGGACAGGATAGAAAGTTTTATAGAACAAATGAGCGTATTTTTGCTTCGACGCTTCGTGTTTTAGATGCGAACGGAAAGCAAATAGGAGTATTAAGCAAATTTGAAGCGTTAACTAAAGCACGGGAATTGGAATTGGATTTAGTCGAAGTA
Organism: Patescibacteria group bacterium; assembly: GCA_023485865.1. Taxonomy (GTDB): domain Bacteria; phylum Patescibacteriota; class Microgenomatia; order Levybacterales; family UBA12049; genus JAMCZC01. Next base: position 12,267 of record JAMCZC010000034.1, read on the forward strand.
GCGCCTAAGGCAGTGCCTCCGGTTGCAAAAATAGTAGACTTCAAGAAATTCCTATACCAAGAAGAAAAGAAAAAACGCGAAGAAAAAAGAAAAGCCAAAGTTTCGGAAACAAAAGAAGTAAGGCTCGGACCTTTTATGAGCGCTAATGACCTTGGAGTCATGAGTAAAAGAGCAAGAGACTTCTTGGAAGCCGGAGACAAAGTAAGATTGGTAGTCACTTTTGCGGGCAGACAAATTGCCCATCCGGAATTCGGACACCAAATCTTAGATAAAGTCTTAAAAGACTTGGAAGATGTATCCAAAGTAGAAAGAGACAGACACCTGGAAGGGAAAAAGCTGATAATTTTAATAACGCCGGAAAGGCACGCCCTGAGCAAGACCGAAGGGAAAAATAAAAATGCCAAAGAAGAAAATAAAGAAATCAGTGTCTAAAAGATTTGAGGTCACAAAAACCGGTAAGGTTTTGTTTGCGCATCAATATGGAAGCCATAAAAAGCTCCATAAATCCAAATCAAGGCTAAGACGCCAAAAAGAAATAGGCGTATTAAAAGGAACGTTTGCTAAAAAGATTAAAAAAATGCTTGGGGAAACATAAGATGGTAAAGTTAAGAAATTTGAATTTCAGGCAGTCGGGTTCGGAAAGAGCCGGTGACAGCTCCTATAAGAATTTTGGACATAATTTGGTGAGAAAATTAAAAATTGCCCGCCCTGAGCGAAGCCGAAGGGAAAATTATAAATTAAAAATTAAATCATATGGCAAGAGTTAAACGGGGAGTAGTATCAAGAAGAAAACACAATAAGCTCTTAGGTAAAACTAAAGGTTTTCGGGGCACAAAATCAAAGCTTATCAGGGTCGCGCATGAAGCAGCCTTGCATGCAGATGCCTATGCTTACCATGGCAGAAAACTGCGAAAAAGAGATATGAGGGCTTTGTGGATAGTTAGAATCAGCGAAGCGGCAAAAAAAGAGGGTATTTCTTACAGCAGGCTTATTAATAATTTTAAAAAGGCAAAGATTGAGGTGGACAGAAAAATACTCGCAGACTTAGTTGTAAACGATCTTCAAACCTTCCAAAAAATCGTCAAATCCGTAAAATAACTTACACTACGTTCATTAAGTAGTGAAAAAAGCTTCCGATTATGTTATTCTTGAATGTAATGGAAGAAGAACTTATCAACATTAAAAATACTGCCCTCTCGTTTATCCTGGAAGCGGAGGATTTAAAAACTTTGGAGGAGGTAAAGCTTCAGTTTTTGGGAAGAAGCGGAAAATTAACCTTAAAAATAAAAGACATAACCAAAATTTCTGCTGAAAAAAGAAAAGAAGTGGGGATGCTTGCCAACGAAGTTAAAAATACAATTGAGGATGCGATAAAGCAAAGAGAGGTAAATTTAAAACATAAAACCGAAAAAGTTCTTAGGCAAAAAATTGACGTTTCAAACCCCGGCATTAAACCGCCCCTGGGACATTTACATTTAGTAACGCAGGCGATTGAAGAAATCAGCAGTATTTTTGAAAAAATCGGGTTTATCAGAGCAAGATATCCCGAAATAGAATGGGACTGGTATGCCTTTACCGCTTTAAATTTTCCCCAAAATCATCCGGCCCGTGACGACTGGGAAACATTTTTTATCAAAGAAAAGCCGAGTCCCGAAAAAGGGCAGATGGTTTTAACTCCGCATACATCCTCGGGTCAGGTCAGGGAAATGGAGCGGACTGTAGCAAAGCGAAAGGAGCTCGCCCGCGAGCGAAGCGCAACAGGCGTGGATGACGGGATTAGCATCAGAATGTTAAATATTGCCAAATGCTACAGAAGACAATCTGATGTTTCCCATACTCCGATGTTTCACCAGTTCGAGGGATTAGTTGTCGGAGAAAATATTTCCATAGTTAATTTAAAAGGAACGCTTGATTACTTTGTAAAATCTTATTTTGGCGAAAAAAGAAAGTCAAGGATTAGGCCTTATCACTTTCAGTTTACAGAACCCTCTTTTGAAGTTGACGTAACTTGCGGAGTTTGCCTTGGAAAAGGCTGTAAGCTCTGCAAAGCCGGTTGGCTGGAGCTTGGGGGAGCGGGGATGGTCCACCCTAATGTCTTTAAAGCAACCGGTATTGATCCAAAAAAATATACGGGTTTTGCTTTCGGTTGGGGAGTGGAAAGGGTTTTAATGATGAAAGACGGTATTGAAATAGACGATTTAAGACTGTTGTACTCCAATAAACTTGAATTTCTGGAACAGTTCTGACTATGAATCCCGTTAGAAAAATATTCTTACATCGAAAATTTGTAATTTTAATACATACTTTTCAGAAGGAGGTTTTCTAACGGGATGAATATAAAAATTTTAGACAGCTGGCTTAGGGATTACGTAAAAACTCCCGCAACAGCAAGAGAGATTGCGGAAAAACTTTCTTTGACGAGCGTTTCCGTGGAAAAGCTGGAGAAATACAATGATGATTTTATCTATGAAATTGAAGTTACTACAAATAGGCCGGATTTGATGTCGATTTTGGGAATTGCCAGGGAAACCGCAACCATACTTAATCATTTGGGAATTAAAGCAGAATTTATGCCCTTAAAACTGCCAAAACCCGATACAAAAGGATTAGCAAACTTTATCGAAATAAAAAATAATCCCAAACTCGTAAACAGAATTTGTGCGGTTGTAATGGAGGTAAAAGTAAAAGATTCACCTCAATTTTTAAAAGAACGTTTGGAAACTTCGGATATAAGAAGTTTAAATAATTTAATTGACGTTACAAACTACGTAATGAGAACAACAGGACATCCCGCGCATGTGTTTGATTTTGACAGATTATCCTCAAAAACTCTTACCATAAAAGAAGCAGCGAGAGGAAACAGGATTAAAACTTTGGACGGCAAAGAACACCTGCTTTTTGGGGGTGAAATAGTTGCAGTAAATGACAGAAATGAAATCGTTGATCTTTTGGGAATAATGGGGCTACAAAATAGCGTTGTTACGAGTAATACGAAGCGTATTTTGTATTTTATCGACAATAACGATAAATTCCATATTCGGAAAGCTTCAATGTCTTTAGGCGTGCGCTCGGAGGCGGCAATTTTAAACGAAAAAGGACTTGACGCGGAACTTGCCTGCGAAGCCCTTTTATACGGAATAAAACTTTTTGAGCAAATCGCCGGCGGAAAAGTAATTTCTGAAATTATCGATATCTACCCGAATAAAACCCTTGATGCGGAAATTGATGTTTCCCAAAGTAAAATCAATTCGGTAATCGGCATTAATATTCCTCTTAGTATATCATCAAAAATACTTTCCGACTTAGGTTTTGAAAATAAAATTTCGGGCGATAGGTTAAAAGTAAAAATTCCTTCGTTTAGAAGTACCGACATCGAAATAGAAGAAGATATTATTGAAGAGATTGCCAGAATTTACGGGTATCACAATCTTCCAAGTAAACTTCCTTCAATTCAATTTAGCATAACAAATAATTCCGTTATTAATGAATTCTTCTTTGAAAAACGAGTAAAAGACGCATTAAAATATTGGGGATTTACAGAATGTTATACCTACTCGATGGTTTCGGCGCAGTTACTGGAAGGACCGGAACAAGAGGCGGTAACGATACAAAATCCTCTTAACGAAGATCTTACGTACATGAGAAAAGCCCTTGTTCCCAGTCTTTTAAAAGTAGTTTCTGACAATAAAAAGCACCACGAAATAAAAATATTTGAATTGGCAAAAGTCTATCTAAAAGAAAGCAACGGTTTGCCGAAAGAGATATCAACTCTAGCCGGAGTAATTAAAAAAACAAACGCTAGTTTTTATGAGGTTAAAGGGTTAATTGAACAGCTTCTGACTGATTTGGGAATAAGAAATCTTGCGTTTAAGAACTCGCAAAAAGGAGGACTGGGGGCATCAATATACGTAGAAAAAGAATACCTTGGGGAAATAGAAGTTTTGGATGACTCTCTAATTGATTTTGAGATTAATTTTGAAACCGTACTAAAATTTGCTAATTTAAAAAAAGAATATAAACCGCTTAACAAATATCCTCCGCTAATAGAAGACATTTCCGTAGTTGTTGATAGTGACATAAAAACAGAAGTTTTAATCGCTGAAATAAAAAAACAAAGCGAACTTATAACTGATGTGACACTTGCCGATAAATTTGGGGATTCAAGAACTTTTCACATTGTCTATCAGCATCCGGATAAAAACCTAACAAACGAAGACGTGGCAAAGATTAGAAAACAAATCATTACTTCTTTGAAAGAAAATTTTAAAGCCTCAATTAAATAATCAAGGCGTAGGAATTAAGGGAGACGGCGTAGGCGTTAACGTAGCGCTCGGAGTTTGAGTCGGAGCAGGTGTTTGATTGGAATTATTATCTCCGGAATATTTATAATCTGATGTTTGTGTCGGAGGATAATACTCGGGATGATCTGCCGAGTAAGTTTGCTTTACCCACCCGTCAATCCCTTCCTGCCAACGGTTTTTTCCATCGGTTGATATTGGGTCATTTTCTTTAAACACAATGTAATCTTTAGTTGTATAATCTCCTGCTTTTACTTCTTCATCGTTTGCAATTTTTCCATCCTGATGTTTAGAAAATTTAATTTTTTGATAAATAGGTGATATGTTTGTAGGCTGCGTTCCCTGTATGAAATATTCTGTTCTGGTTGCCTGGCCGGATTGAGGCAAACCTCCGCCAAAAGCATCTATTTGCATTGCCAAGACGTTATCCGGTTTCTGGGGAGGTTCATCGGGCTTACCCTTTAGAACAAAGCTCATAATTCTATTCCAAATAGGGGCAGCGCCGGTAATTCCCGAGGCAATTTTGCTCATCGAGCTATTATCATTATTCCCAACCCAAACCCCAACCACATAAGAAGGCGTATATCCTACAGTCCAATTGTCTTTAAAATCATTGGTTGTGCCGGTTTTAACCGAAACACTGGTGTGTCCGGGAATAAGAAGTTGGGAATAGGGACCAAAATCAATAAGCCTCGCATTATTATCCAAAAGTATATGTGAAATCAAAAAACTTACTTCCTGGGAAAGAACTCTTTGCGGTTGAGGCGGGTTATACTTATACAAATTGTTTCCTTTAGAATCTTTTACTTCCAGGATGGAAACTAAGGGTTGTTTACTTCCACCGTTAGCAAAAACTCCATAAGCCTCTACCTCGTCAACTAACCTGACAACCCTTCCCCCCAAAACCAAAGAATAACCGACGTCTTTTAAATTCGCGTCTGTTGGCTGCCAGTTGGAAATTCCCATCTCATAAGCTTTTTGCATTACGTTTTTTATTCCAACTAGAGCCAGCATTTTAATAGCGGGGATATTAATGGAGTTTCCAAGCGCAAACCTTACCTGAATGGGGCCCCTAAATTTCCCGTCATAATTTACCGCGTTGTAGTCTTTTTCGCTGTCCGTTGCTTTAAAATTAGTCGGCGTATCCATAAGCAAGGTTGCCGGAGTATAGCCTCTTGAAAAACCAACAGCATAAGTTATGGGCTTAAGAGATGAGCCTGGCTGGCGCCATCCTGTAGCCGCATTAAAATTCCCGTCATTTTTGGTATTAAAATAATCCTCGCTGCCAACCATTGCCAGAATTTCACCTGTTTTAGGATTAGTTACAACAGCCGCTCCGTTCCCGACATGCAAGTCTTTTAACTTTCCTATTTCTTCTTTGACAATCTTTTCCGACTCTTTCTCTATGTTATAGTCAAGGGAAGTTTTGACTTGCAGTCCGCCTCTTTCCACCATTGCCTCACCAAATTGCTTAACCAACTGCTCTTTTACGTAAAAAACAAAATGCGGAGCTTTAATTCCGGCGCTGTTTTGGGTAAATTGCATAAATTTGATTTCCTTAAGAGCATCGTCAGCTTGTTTTTGCGTTATATATTTATCTCTTACCATAGAGCTCAAAACCTCCTGCGACCTGTCAATGTAATATTTGTATCCGCTAAAGGGGGAGTAAAGCGTAGGGCTCTGCGGAAGACCGGCAAGAAGTGCTGACTCCGCAAGGTTCAAATCTTTGACGTTTTTATTAAAATAAACCTCAGAGGCCGCCTCGACTCCGACAGCCGTTCCCCCGTAGCCTACGTCATTTAAATACATCTCTAAGATTTGGTCCTTGCTGTATTTTTTGTCAACCTGGATTGAAAGCATTAATTCTTTTATTTTCCTGGGGATTGATTGCTCGGAAGAAAGAAGCACGTTTTTAACCAACTGCTGGGTAAGGGTAGAACCGCCGGAAAGCTGTCTATACAAAACTATATTCCTAATCGCTCTTAGATAACCGGTAATGGAAAATCCTTGGTTATTATAAAAATTCCTATCCTCAATTGCTATTGTTCCCTCTTGTAAATACTTTGGAATATTGGGTAAGTTAACGTAAATCTTATTTTGGTCTTGATAAACCAAATAGAGAAGCGCCCCGTTTCTGTCGTAAATTCTGGTTGAATCAGACTGCTGGGCCTCGATTAATTTGCCCGGAGTCGGAAGGTCCCACCCGTACCAGACAAAAAGAACCGCCATTAAAGCGATAAAGCCTAGTAAGCCAAAAAAAGCATATTTAGTGATTTTGCTGATGAGAATCATTCTTGCGGCGTCAGAGGAGTATCTTTGCCTTCTGCTTTTTCTGCGTCTTACGTAATCGAGCATACAAACACTAGTATAGCAAAACATTCGTAATACTACCAATAAATACCAATATCAAACAATACCAATATTTAAATATTTGAAATTTGAAATTTGTAGTATTGGATTATTCCATCGGGCACGATGGTGTGCTATACTCGCTCTATGGACAAGATTAAAGAATTACTAACTCGAGGCGTTGCAAACATCATTCCCGGAAAATCAGAGCTTGAAAAACTTTTAAAATCCGGAAAAAAACTCAATGTTTATTTTGGAATCGACCCTACCGCAACAAAAATTCACTTAGGTAATGCTGTTCCGCTTCGAAAACTACAAAAATTTGCCGAGCTAGGACACAATGTAACTTTTTTAATAGGTGACTTTACTGCCTTAGTTGGTGACACCTCTGATAAAAACTCTGAAAGACCAATCTTGACTCCCGAAGAAATAGAAGAAAACTTTAAAACGTACAAAAAACAAGCAGAGAAAATCCTTGATTTTTCAAAGATTACGGTAAGAAAAAACAGCGAATGGCTTTCCAAACTCTCATTTAAAGACACAATCGGTTTCATGCAAAAATTTTCACTGAATGATTTTATAAGCCGTGAATTAATAAGAAAAAGACTCGATGAAGATAAAAGGATTCGCTTAGATGAAACAGCTTATCCGCTTATGCAGGGATATGACAGTTATTTTATGGATACCGATGTACAAGTGGGGGGAACGGACCAAACCTTTAATATGCAGGCCGGAAGACAATTGCAAAAGTTGTTACGAGGCAAAGAGTCTTATGTTTTAGCAAACGTTTTCCTTGAGGGGACGGATGGAAGAAAAATGAGCAAGTCCTGGGGAAACGCGATTTGGCTTGAAGACACTCCAAATGATATGTACGCAAAAACAATGGCGATTGTTGATGATTTAATCATCAATTATTTCACTCTTGCGACAAATGTTCCGCTTGAAAAAATAAAAATCTATGAAGAAAGATTAAAATCGGAAAATCCAATAAACATTAAAAAAGAATTAGCGCATGCAATCGTTACTGAACTTCACGACAAAAAATCTGCCGACCAAGCACAATCAAATTTCAAGAGTACGGTTCAGAATAAAGAACTTCCAGAGGAAATCGAAGTCCTAAACGCATCTTCCTTAGGCGATTTGATAGGGGCGGGTGTAGTTTCTAGCCGTTCGGAACTTAAAAGGTTAATTGAGCAGGGTGGGATAAAAATCAATGATATCATTGCAGACGATTTTAATGCAAAGCTAAAAGCTGGCGATATTCTGAAAGCAGGAAAAAGAAAGGTTGTAAAAATCTCTTCAAAATAATAAAATATAGATTATGAATACGTTTAATAAACATAAAAGAATTTGGACCATAATCGTTGCAGTAGCTTCTCTTGCTTTAATTGCAACGTCATTTCTTCCTTTCCTAAGCCTTCGCTAAAAAATATGAATCCCGTTAGAAAA
>JAMCZC010000016.1 GCA_023485865.1 Patescibacteria group bacterium
GGTTTTAAGACCGGCACAGGTTGTTGTTGGCAAGCAACAACAAAATTAAAAATTAAACATAAAATATTAAATATAATTTTTGAGATTTGATTTTTGACTTTTAAGTTTGACTGAAAGGAACGTATGGGAAAGATAATTGGTATTGATTTAGGTACAACAAATTCAGCAGTAGCGGTAATGGAGGGCGGAAACCCGAAGGTTATCCATTCTGCAGAAGGAAGAAACGTAATTCCGTCGGTAGTTGATCCGATTAGTCATGTGGTGGGTGACGTTGCTAAAAGACAGCTTGTTTTAAAGCCAAAAACAACCATTTTCTCAATCAAAAGACTAATGGGCCGAAAATTCACAGATACTTCTGTTCAATTTGACATAAAATGGCTTCCCTACACTATAAAATCAGGCAGGGATGGAATGGCAGACGTAGAAGTCGGCGGAAGAACATTCACTCCCCAGGAAATTTCCGCAAAAATCCTGCAGAAGATTAAAGCGGATGCCGAAGCCTATTTAGGCGGAAAAGTAACGCAAGCCGTTATTACAGTCCCCGCATATTTTGACGATTCCCAGCGCCAGGCTACAAAACAAGCAGGAGAAATTGCAGGACTTGAGGTTCTTCGCATCATCAACGAGCCAACAGCCGCGGCGCTTGCCTATGGACTCGATAAGAAAAACGCCCACACCATTGCGGTTTATGATTTGGGAGGCGGAACTTTTGACATTTCAATTTTGGAATTAGGAGACGGAGTTTACGAGGTAAAATCTACAAACGGAGATACGCATTTAGGCGGAGACGATTTTGACCAGGCAATAATTGATTATCTTTCCGATGAATTCAAAAAAGAAAACGGAGTTGATTTAAAAAAAGACCCGCAGGCCTTGCAAAGATTAAGGGAAGCGGCGGAAAAAGCTAAAATTGAGCTTTCCAGTTCTACAGAAGCACAGATTAATCAGCCTTTTATAACCCAAGGCAAAGACGGCCCGCTACATTTAACCTTAACCTTAACCCGGGCAAAACTGGAGCAGATTGTCGACCCGTTAATTCAAAAAACTTTAAAACCGGTAGAAATAGCCTTAAAAGACGCAAAAATAAAAGTTTCGGATATAGACGAGGTGGTTTTGGTCGGAGGAATGACCAGAATGCCAAAAGTTTTAGAGGTTGTCACCAAGTTTTTTGGTAAAGAGCCTAACAAATCGGTTAATCCGGACGAGGTAGTTGCGGTTGGGGCGGCAATTCAGGGCGGAGTTTTGGGAGGAGAAGTCAAAGACGTTTTGCTTTTAGACGTTACACCCTTAACTTTGGGAATTGAAACTTTGGGAGCGGTTTCTACTCCTTTAATTTCTAAAAATACAACCATTCCTACTTCGAAATCGCAGGTTTTTTCTACAGCTGCCGACAACCAAACGCAGGTTGAGATAAATGTTTTGCAAGGGGAAAGGCCAATGGCGGCTGATAATAAATCTTTGGGCAGATTTGTGCTGGATGGGATTCCCCCGGCTCCAAGGGGTGTTCCGCAAGTTGAAGTAAGTTTTGATATTGACGCCAGCGGAATTTTAAACGTAAAAGCGGCAGATAAAGCAACGGGTAAAGAACAAAGCATAAAAATTACAGGCTCAACCGGTCTTACCAAAGAAGAAGTTGAGAAAATGACCAAAGAAGCCGAAGCGCACGCGGCCGAAGATGCGGAGAAAAAGGGCAAAGTTGAGGCCAGAAATCAGGCAGACAGCTTAATTTTCACTGCCGAAAAATCCCTTAGTGACGCGAAGGAAAAAATAGCAGAAGACGTTAGGAAAGAGGTAGAGGAAAAAATTTCAGCTCTCAAAGGCATTTTGGACAGCGGCTCAAAAGAAGATTTGGAAATAAAAACCAAAGAACTTTCCGAGTCTTTGCAAAAAGTCGGGCAGGCGATGTATGGTTCGGCAGGCTCACCACAAGGTCAAGACCAGCAATCAACAACTAGCAATCAACAATCAGAGCAAGCTCAAAGCGAAGAGGAAGCAGCGGGCGACTCAAGGGCCAATGGAGAAGCAAAAACAGATGGAAAAAAATCAGACGAGCCTGTTGAAGGTGAAGTGGTAAACTAAGGTGAAGAACGCGCTCATATTCATGTTGAAAGATGACGCTCGCACTATTTTATCCAAAAAACCTACTCAATTTCCACGCTCGCTAAATGAAGTCCGAATACCTAAGTTCTCCTCAAAACCCATATTTAATCCGCATTCGTCCTTCAATTCACTTTCAAATAAATATTTCGCGCGTTCTTTTACTGGTATAATATAAAACTATGGCGGACAATAAAGATTACTATTCAATTTTGGGAGTTTCCAAATCGGCCTCGGCAGATGAAATAAAAAAAGCCTACAGGAAACTGGCTTTGCAGTATCATCCCGATAAAAATAAAACTAAAGAGGGGGAGACAAAATTTAAAGAAGTAACTAAAGCTTACGAAGTTTTGTCCGATGCCCAGAAAAGACAAACCTACGACCAGTTCGGTGCAGCCGCTTTTGAACAGGGTGGTACTAGCGGGCAAGGACCTTTTGGCGGAGGATTCGGTCAGCAGGGCGGTCAATACGGGCCGTTTACTTATACCTATACAACCGGCGGGGCCCCTGGCGAATTTGATTTCGGCGGATTTTCCGACCCTTTTGAGATTTTCGAGCAGTTTTTCGGTGGCGCTTCTCCTTTTTCCCAAAGACAGCAAAGAGAAGTATACTCTCTAAGGATAGATTTTATGGAAGCGGTTAAGGGCACTCAGAAAAAAGTTGACTTAGGCGGTAAAATTCAAACCATAAAAATCCCCGCAGGAGTAGACGACGGTTCAAGAATAAGATTCGGAGACGCAGACGTTATTATCAATGTAACTGCTGATAAAAGATTCAAAAGAGAAGGTTATGATGTCATATCCGAAGAAGCGCTATCCTTTCCCCAAGCTTCGCTTGGAACAGAAATAAATGTGGAAACGGTTGAGGGGAAGGTAAAGCTTAGAATTCCATCGGGAACTCAACCCGATACGATAATAAGGCTTCGCGGAAAGGGGATTTCTCATCTTCGGGGGTCGGGTAAAGGCGACCATTATGTCCGCATCAAAATCGTAGTTCCAAAAAATCTTTCTTCAAGACAAAAGGAGCTCCTCAAGGAATTTGATTCCTCTAAAAAACACGGCTGGTTCTAGGCCTCAAAGAGCTCTGGTTTTAGGAAAAATTATATGTTACCATTAATTTATGGCGGTAACATGTCTGCCAACAGAAACACCCACGGAGTTGGGATGTATTCCCAATGATCCGGTTGGGTTTGTGGCAAAATTTTACGGAATAGGTTTGGGGCTAATCGGCGGAGTCGCGGTTTTATTTATTATTTACGGGGGGTATATTATTTTATCATCGCAAGGAAATCCACAGAACCTAAACAGGGGGAAAAGTTATATAATGTATGCGATTATAGGTTTACTTTTGGCAATTTTTGGCTTTGTATTTGTTCAAATTATCGCAGTTGACGTGTTAAAGATTCCCGGATTTTCGTAATATGAGAAAATTTCTGCCCGTTTTATTCTTAATTCTTGCTTCATACTTCTTAATGCAATTTGCGCCGAAGGCCTTCGCCGCAAGCAATCCGTTTCCAACCTTAAACCAAACGTCTCAAGCTCCTTTGGCGGCTTTTGTTAACCCCACCGCTCCGCCTGCGGACGGTACTTGGATTTCTGATTCGGATGTAACGTTTGTCGGAAAAGTCGGAGCAAGAGCGGGAGCTTTTCTTGACTGGACATTACAAAACTATAATTGGGCGTTTGTTTCTAGCGGACAAAACCCTCTGGCCAGCTTTTGGGCAACAATAAGAAATATTGTTTACGCGTTTATTGCGATTTTTGTTTTAATAACTGCTTTTGTTCTTATTGTCACAAGGGGCAGAAACGTTACCATTATGCGTTTTATACCAAAATTTATCATGATAATATTATTAATTACTTTCTCCTTTGCCCTTGTTCAATTTATTTACCAGATAGCCGATGTTACTCAAGGCTTTTTTCTCAAAAATCCGGATCCGGCGACGGTAGCCACGCATCCTTTTATTTGGCAGGGAAACCTTTTATATGTTGGCTTTGATTATCAAAATTTTTTGGGTTACAGAATTTATGGCTCGGCATATGACGAATCTGCTTTTATTTCGCTTCTTTTAGTAAAACTTACGGCGGTGACGTATTACGTAATGGTTGGGATTTTACTTCTTCGAAAAATTATTCTGTGGTTTTTTATTATAATTTCTCCGATTTTTCCATTGCTTTTGCTTTACTCGCCAGTAAGAAACACCGGAAAAATTTGGGTAGGCGAGTTTTTCCGCTGGCTTTTGTACGCTCCTCTTTTTTCCGTACTTTTAGCGGGCTTGGTTTTTGTATGGAGAAGCGGAATTCCGCTTAAGTTTGCTTTCAATCCGACTGCTTCGGGGGTTGTGTACCCAACCGCAATAAATATTCTGCTGGGTGGTCCGGGGCAAACTCTTTCCCTAGTTAACAACGTAAACAACAGTAACTCTTTTGCTTTATATATTGTTGCGCTTTTGATGCTCTGGGTTGTTATTATTCTACCGTTTTTGCTTCTTAGGATATTTCTTAGTTATTTTAATTCTATTGCCATGGGTGAAAACATCTGGATGAAGCAACTTGTAACAAATGGGCAGTCGTTTTTGGGGAGAGACAGAAATCCCAATCCTGAACCGGCTCCACCTGCATCAACCCAGCCTACGGGCATGGCAAGAAGCATTCCGTTTACGGCTAAGATTGAAATACCCGCAGTAAAAACCCAGAGCATGTCTTCAAACTTATTTTCCCGGATGTCTTCAGAGACATCTTCACGGATGGCTAGTCTTCATTCGGCCCAGTCAAGTAACGAAATACTGCGTCTTACCAATCTTACCGTTCCGACAATGAGAGATATTGCAAAGTACGAGACTTCATCTATGTCTTCGGATATTACAAAGCACGAAGAAATTGCCAAAGTACATGAAGTTTTGGAAAAAATTGCAAATCCGAGCATTTTAACTACGCCTTTGGAGCAGCAGCAATATGCAGCGCTTCAGGATAAGCTTGTTGCCGAAGACCAAAGGGGAAATTATCTGGCAAGAACAATTCTCGAAGCGGCAAATACGGTTTCTACTTCGACTTCAACCGCAAGCTCGTCTACATCTTCAGCCGTGTCTTCATCAACCTCAACTATTAATAAACAGGAGGAGATTGTCAAGCTTGGTAATATGCTTGAAAGAATTGAGAATCCCGATATCGCAGGTCCTATTGAAAAACAGAAATATATCGCTATTAAACAAAAACTTGTTGAGGCGCAAAAAAGCGGCGACCCGACCGCAACCGTACTGCTTGAAGCAAGTAAAAAAGGAAGAATAGGAGCAACAGATGAGGTTAAGAAAAAATTAAAGGAAGCAAAGGAAAAGGGTAATGCTTTAGCCAGCGCGGTCTTACTGGAAGCGGGTATCGTGGATACTACGAAAGCTTCGGCGAACAGTTTTCCGGTTGTTAATAGAGTCCAGTCGGTAAACCTTGATGATTATGAGGCTGTTAGGAAAATGTGGGTTGAAAATTATCAAAAACTTGAGCCTCCAAAAACGGTTGGTAATAAACAGGTAAACAGAAAACAATGGGTAAACTCCGATATACAAAAGATTACGGAAACCATTAATCTGCTTGTTTCGGCGGATCCTTTGAAAGTTAAAAAAGGAATGCAGTCGGTTGGAACAATACTTCCATTTCTTCTGATAGGAGGTTTTTCGCAAACAGAAGTTATTGCTTATCTTAAAGCAAAACTTGAAGCTGCAAAATCTGTTGATTCGGAAGCTTCTAAAAAACAAGAGGAAGAAGACACCACCGTTGAGAAAAAACAAAAGCCGGAAGAACTTCGTGAAATGTCAGCCCATGAGGAAGTGTCAAACGATGACGTAAATTCTCAAACAGAAAAAGACGGCGATTCAAAATAATTGTTATAATATATTTATCTGCCTATGTTAGGAAATTTATTTACAAGTAAAAAATATCCCCAGGACTCAAATAATCAGGTACCGGCTGCCGGTCAAATCCCTGTTTCTGTTCCGGTTGATCAAAATATTTCCGGGCAACAGGGGAAAGACGAAATTATCGGTTCTTCAATGAAACCGGTTGTTAGGCAAGATTTATCTATACTTTCACATCTTGATACCCGTGCCGCGGCAGTTTTAAACCAAGCGGAAAAGGAAACAAAGAGAATAAGGCAGGAATTCATAGAGCCCGAACAGCTCTTAATCGGACTTATTTTTGACGGAGATATCTTCCAGCTTTTAGGAAAATTTTCAATTGATGTTGCAGCTTTAGCAAAGGAACTTCAAGCAAAAGAACAAATGGGAACTTTTGAAGGAAATTCTACGCTAAGCGATACATCTAAACAGATTTTTGAAAAAGCCTACTCAATGGTTAAAGAAAGAGGAGTAGAGTTTATAAGCCCCGAGGATTTACTGGTTGCGCTTTTTGAACAAAACGTTACGGTAGCAGAACTTTTAAAATCACAAGGTTTGGAAAAAGAAAAAATTGAAGCGGAGCTTGAGAAATCTTCAAGCTTTGTTTACGGCAAAAAATCAGCGCTTGAGGAGTATGGAATTGATTTAACAGAAGAGGCAAAAAACGGAGAGCTTGACCCAATTTCCGGAAGAGACAGGGAAGTTGAAAGAGTAGTCCATATACTCTTGCGAAGAACAAAGAATAACCCGGTTATTATAGGAGAAGCGGGAGTCGGGAAAACCGCAATCGTCGAAGGGTTAGCTCAAGAATTAGTTTCGGGAAAAGCGCCTAAGGATTTGCAAAGTAAAAAAATTATCCAGCTTGATTTATCCTCGATGATAGCAGGAGCCTCCCATAGAGGAGAATTTGAAGAGAGGCTAAGAAGGGTAATTAAAGAGACTCAAACTACGGGTAACGTTATTCTTTTTATTGACGAAATTCATACGTTAATTGGTGCAGGAGATACCGAAGGCGCTTTGGATGCCTCAAATATTATTAAGCCCTTTTTGGCAAGGGGGCAGCTTCAGTTAATAGGCACGACAACCACAATGGAGTATAGAAAACATTTTGAAAAAGATAAAGCTTTTGAAAGAAGATTCCAGCCTGTAGTTGTTGAAGAGCCTAGCGAGGAGGCGGCAATAGGGATGCTTAACGTTATTAAGCCTAAGTATGAAAATTTCCATAAAGTTGTTATAACGCCCGAGGCTATTAGCTCTTCGGTAAAATTATCCAAACGCTATATTGGCGAAAGATATTTGCCGGATAAAGCTGTCGATTTGTTGGATGAGGCGGCGGCGCAGGTTCGTTTGGAGCAAAACGAGGGCAAAAGACAAGATAATCAAATTAGAGAAGAAGACATCCAAAAAGTTGTTTCAAGCTGGACAGGAATTCCAATAACCAAATTAACCGAAAACGAAAGCGAAAAGCTTTTGCACCTGGAAGAATCTATCCACAAAAGACTTATCGATCAAGAAGCTGCCGTTTCAACCGTTGCGGAAGCTGTCAGAAGAGGCCGAATAGGCTTATCTAATGCCAATAGACCCATTGCTTCATTTATTTTTTTAGGTCCAACTGGAGTTGGGAAAACAGAGCTTGCAAAAACCCTGGCTTCGATTCTTTTTGGCAAAGAAGAGGCGATGGTAAGACTTGACATGAGTGAGTATATGGAAAAACACGAAGTAGCAAAGCTAATCGGTGCGCCTCCCGGATACGTCGGATACGAAGAAGGCGGGCAATTAACAGAGGCGGTTAGAATAAAACCTTACTCGATTGTTCTCTTGGATGAGATAGAAAAAGCCCATCCCGATGTTTTTAATATTTTGCTCCAGCTCCTTGAGGACGGAAGACTTACGGATAACAAAGGCAATACAATCTCTTTCAAGAACACAATTGTAATAGCAACTTCAAATATTGGCAGCGCCTTAATACAACAGCAGCTCTCCCAAAACCTTATTGATGAGCAAAAAACAGGCGTTAAAAATGAAGAGTTAGAAAAGAAAAAATTTGACGACCTTTCCAAAATTCTCGTTGGAGAACTGCGAAGGTTCTTTAAGCCCGAACTTTTAAATCGCTTTGACGGGGTTATAATTTTTGAACCTCTTGCGCAAAAGGATATGATGGCGGTTGCGAAATTGGGCGTTGAAGCCACCAGAAAATTACTGCTTGCCCAGGAAATTGATTTGGAAATTTCAGAGGACGGCTTAGCTCAACTTGCAAAAGAGGGTTATGACCCTCAATACGGGGCAAGACCCTTAAGAAGGCTCATTCAAACCGGAATTGAAAATCCTATTGCCGTTTTAATTATCAATAAAACTTTTATAAAGGGAGATAAGATTATTGTTGGCTTTGATGCCAAAAAAGACGAATTTACTTTTACGAAATCTGTTCAAGTTGCGCCCCAGGAAGTCGTTCCCGACAAAGAAATTCCGGAAAACACAAACGGGGAAAGTCCGGCAATAGGACAAAATCCTAACAAGCCCCAGGCATCAGCAATTACGCCAGATGAGCAAGGGACGCAAATGAAGCCTAACGAATCGGATTCCAGTGTGTTGGTATGAGCTTTGTTGAAATAGAAGAAAAAGCGGTAAGTTTTTTAGGAAAAAAAAGCTTTCTCCTTGCAGGATTTCTGGGGCTAATCCTTCTTGCAGCGATAATTTTTTTAATACCCAAGAATAGCAAAATTACTCCACAGCCTGATAAAACTTGGGAAATAAATTTAACTTACAATAGCAGTTCAAAAAAGTTATCCCTTGAAAAATTAACAGTTGTGAACAGGAAAACGGTCCCCGACCAAAGAAATGCGCTGTACTCTCCTTACAAACTGCAAGTTTTAGGTAAAAATGGAAATGTTGTTTTTACGGAAAAAGTAAATATTACCGAAAAAATACTTTACGATATTTTGCTTAACGCTCCGGAAGGCCGGGTTTTGGTTTCGGCAGACATTAAAAGCGTTATTTTTATTCCCTATCAGGCAGACGGAGCAAAAATAGTTATATTAAGAAATAGCAGTACGGTTTTGCAGATCAATCTTCCAAAAACGACTGTCTCCAGCTTTATTCAGAGTGCAGAAGCTCTAACGCAGCCTAGTATTTCCTGCGGGCCTATTACTACGGTTTTTATAAATGATAATTATACAAATACCACTCAATTCAAATCCGACGTTGCCTATCTAAAAAATCTCTACAATACGACGCCTCCATATAACATAACTCCCAGCATTTTTGATTTCAAAGAGGTTGATGCTCCACAAGGGTTTGGTTGCGCCAACTCGGGCATTACTTCCTGCATGAACAATTTACAAGTTGCGATTAAAAACTCGGCCTTAAGGTATTTTCCCAATGCACAGAAGTTTATTGTTTTAGTTGATAATCCGAATGCCTTAACAGTCGACGGTGGGGTTGCGGGGCTTGTGAACGGTATTGGCGGGGACGTAATAATTTACACAAATTATGCGTATGCCGATGCCGGACCGGTTAGCGGACAACCCTTTGCTGCAGCTGCCCATGAGTTCGAAGGTCATGCCCTAGGTTATCTTTGGGATAGGTATGTAAGCAGTGACACAAGCTACGCAGCTATCGCTCCGGGCGATGTGATGAGCAACTGTTCGACCAATCCGCAAGGAGAGGTATTTTGGAAAAACTCAGGTTCAACCGGTGCTTTTGCCGGCTGTGGCAATCAGAATCAATACGCCCCCTTTGCTCTAACCTGCCAGTCTAGCAGAAAAGACCTTGTAAGCGGGGGAACAAATAGTACTATAATGAGTGCTATTGGTTGTTCTACCAATGAATTTGACCAGGTCGAGCAGGTTTGGATAACAAATAACATTTTACCCAATTACAAAGCCTGTCCAACGGGGGCTGTTGTTAACGTTATCCCTTCCACAACCATTAACTTTACCCCTACTCCGCAAACGGTTACCGTTAATGACACTGTAAATTTAGACGTTATGCTTAATCCGGGAACAAATCAGGTTGATTTTGCACAACTTGTTATAAATTATGATCCGAGCAAACTTTCGGTGGTTCCTGCCGGTCCGGCAATTTGTCCTGCAAAACCAGAAGACGCATTTTGCCCAAACGTCCTTGCCTTTCCGGTTATTTTACAGGGGCCAATTTATACTTCCGGAACAATTTCGGTTACGCTTTCTATTGGGGGAGGGCCAACAAGCGTAATTCAAACTTCGGCAAAAATAGGAACACTAACTTTCAAGGCAATTGCTCCAACAGGCGCTTCTCCAACACAAGTTACGGTCAATGTGCCTCAATCTCAAGCTCTCTCCATAGCTTCGACAGACTATTTTAATCAAAATGTTTTATCTTCTGCCAGCCCGGCTGTGATTAACATTACAGGTGTTTCTTCGCCAACTCCAACGCCAACCGCAAGTCCTGCTCCGACTGCTTCCCCTACCTTGTCGCCATCTCCAATTCCAAATTCTGCCCCGACATATAATTGCGTTTTAGATCCAGCGACCTGTGATTCCGGAAAAAGCTCAATTCAAATGTGCGTACTTAAATGCACTCCTAACTAATTGCATTTTTTCCCTCAATTACCTAAACTTAAATTATCTGCCCTCCTGCGCGTTAAGCTTCGGAAGGGTTAACCTTATGACGGGTTTAATTTTGCTTCCCATTAGTTTTCTCAAATTCTGGTTTTTTGAAGCTCCTGTTTCAATGCTTTCTTTTTTTGTTTCCTTAAACAAAGCATTCTTGCAGCTTTTTTCTCTCCCGCTTCTTGTAAAAACATATTTTAAGCCCTGGAAAAACGAATACAGGCAAGGTTTGGTAGGGTTTTCTATTGCAATGGGAGTATTTATCAAAACATTTGTAATTCTTGCCGATTTACTTTTGTTTTTTCTTTTATTGGTAATCGAAATATTTCTTTTTATTGCATTTATTTCCTGGCCTTTTGCAACGGTCTATTTATTAATTATTTAAATTATGGATTTGTACGCTAAAATTTATTATTTTTACGAGAAAATAGAGATAAAAATCTTCCGGCTTCTTTTGCTTTTTGGGTTTTCCGCTTTTATTACTTTTTCGTTTTTAAATCACTTATTTCCCAAAATCCCCGTCTTTCTTTTCTCGATTATCTTAATGCTCGAGGTGTTTTTAGAATTCAAAATTGCAAAAATGCGGCCAAGAGTTCAGGTGGCAGAAACAAAAAATCCCCTTGATTCCTTTACGCTTTCTATTCTTGGTATTTTTTTAACTAAAAACAAAACAGCGGATATTATAAAAGAGCTTTTAAAAAGTCCCCAAATAGTATTTATGCTGGAAAAATCCGGTATTTCGGCAAAAGAAATTCAATTTCCAGAGATTGATAAAAAGGAACTTGCAGATTATGCGCTCGAATTAGTAAAAACTCTGAAGGGTAAATACGTAACAACAATGGATCTTTTTGCAGCCTACATTTTATTAACCGAAGACAAAACAAAACTTTTGTTTAGTAAAAAACTAAAAAAAGAGGAAATGGTACATATTTTATATTGGGCAAGAACGGGATTTGATACGGAAGAAAATCCAAAACCTGTAAAAGTAAATTTTACAGGCGAGGGGTTGGCTGAAGGCTGGGTTTTTGGCTGGACCATAGAAACGAAAAAATATATGGTTGATCTTACACCCCAAGCTTTAAGCCGAAAGCCGATGTTTTTGGGAAGAGAAGAAGAGCTAAGTCAAACAATAGAAGCTTTATATAAAGGAACTAGCGCAATTTTAGTGGGGGAGCCGGGGAGCGGAAAAGAATCGGTTATCGAAGCTTTAGCTTACGAGAGTTTTTCCGGAAACTTAAAAGGAAATCTTTATCACCAGAAATTTTTTCAGCTTATGGTAGACGCATTTTTGGCCGGAACAACCGGTCAGGGAGATTTGCAAGAGCGCCTGGACTTACTAATTGCGGAAATTTCCCATGCCGGCAACGTTATAGTTTATATCCCCAATTTTGAAGTTATTTTAGGCGGTTCTACTTTTGCAATGGACCTTTCCGGCGCCCTTATTCCATATCTTGAAAAAGGAATGCTAAGGGTTGTCGGAACAGTAACGCCCGGAATTTACAAAAAATATGTCGAGCCAAGGAACACGCTTTTGGATGTTTTTGAAATTGTAAAATTCAGCGAACCGGATAAGGATTTAACACTTCTGATGCTTTTTAAAAAGGCTTTTCTTTTAGAAAATAAATTTAATGTTTCCTTAACTTACCAAGCAGTTATTGCGTCTTTTGAGTTTGCATCCAAGTATGCAAAAGAAAAAGTTTTGCCGGGTGCGGCAGTTTCGCTTTTGGAGGACACGGCGGAAACAGTTAAGCTTTCGGGTAAAAAAACTGTAGAAGAGCAGGATATTTTAACACAGGTTGAAAGAAAAACTAATATTCCCGTGGGTCAGCCAAAGGCAGAGGAGAAAAAACTGCTGCTTAATCTTGAAAACGAAATCCACAAAAGACTCGTCGACCAGGAAGAGGCAGTTTCCGCGATTTCCGAAAGCTTAAGAAGATTAAGGACGGGAATTGAGGTTTCAAAAAAACCGGTTTCATTCTTATTTTTAGGGCCCACAGGTGTCGGAAAAACGGAAGCCGCAAAAGCGCTCTCTGCTATATATTTTAAATCCGAAAGCGCAATGTTAAGGTTTGATATGAGCGAATATAAAGGGGAGGAAGGAATAAAAAGGCTATTGGGTTCGACCCCGGGCGAAGCTAACGAAAAAGGGGAGATAGAAAAAGTTTATGATAATCCGTTTTCTTTGGTTTTGTTAGACGAATTTGAAAAAGCCGATCCCAAAATCCTGGATCTTTTCCTCCAGGTTTTAGACGACGGGAGACTTACGGATAATAAAGGCAAAACTATTTCTTTTGCAAATGCTATTATTATCGCAACCTCAAACGCGGGTAGCGAATTCATCCGCGAAGAAATTCAAAAAGGTTTGGTAATCGATAAAAGTTTCAAAACTAATCTTTTGGATTACCTTCAAAAACAGGGAATTTTCAAACCCGAACTTTTAAACCGCTTTGACGAGATTGTCGCATTTAAACCTTTAGGGGAGAAAGAGGTAGTTCAAATTATTCAATTAATGCTTGTTCAAGTTCAAAAGACCCTCAAAGATAAGGATATAGAGGTTAATTTTGACGATAAAATAATTGCAAAAATAGTAACGGAGGGGTTTGATAAAGAATTCGGCGCAAGGCCTTTAAAAAGATTTATCCAGGATAATATTGAAGATTTAATCGCCCAAAAAATGCTCAAAGATGAAATAAAAAGAGGCGACAAAATCACCGTTTCCGTAGATTCCTCAAATAGTATCTCTTTAGTTAAGATTTAGCTGTCCGGCAGAGCGAGCGTCGAGCAGATTACTTGCGTTTGAAGAAAGCTCTCCTCTTATCGAATTTAATTCGTCCCACGAGAAATATCCAATCATATTATGAATGTCTTCCATTGGTCTAGGTTCTCCGGAAATAATCCTAGAATTATACCAAGTGTAATCATTAGTTGTTCCATTTTCTGTAAATTCGTGCCTTCCTGCTTCGCTTATTATTTCAACTTCTACACCTAACTCTTCTTCTGCTTCTCTTCGGGCAGCTGTTACTGAATCCTCCCCCGGCTCTAGCTTTCCTCCCGGAAGTTCCCACTGGACTTTTCCTTGAGTAATCCTATGAATAAATAAAATTTCTCCGCGTGAATTTTGTATAATACAGCCCGCTAAAAGTTTTCTCGTCAGTGTTTCCTTTTGTGCGCTTGGTTCTTTGTCCGGCATACATGCATTATAGCAAAACGGTTGAAGCTAGGCTTCAAATCTGGTATACTTAAACCCATTATGCCGGCAGTACAAAGAAGTGAATTCGCATTAGCTTTAAATCAGGTCTCAAACGAAAGAGGCCTTGATCCTGCTATAGTTTTGGAAACAGTCAGAAATGCCATTTTGGCTGCCTACAGAAAAGACCACCCCGATAGCGTAATTGAAGAATATACGGCAGAACTTGATGCAAATACAGGAGAAGCTAAAATTTTTCATAAAAAAGAAGACGTAACACCCCCCGGTTTTGGAAGAATTGCCGCTCAAACAGCGAAGCAGGTTATTTTACAAAAAATAAGAGAAAAAGAAAAAGAAGCAATAATTTCGGATTATAAATTAAGAATTGGTACAATTGCAAACGGCATGGTTTTGCGGTTTGCAGGGCCAAATATTGTTGTCGATATCGGTAAAACCGAGGCAATAATGCCTTCAAGTGAGCAAATTCCAAATGAAAAATACCATTTAAACCAAAGACTGGTTGTTTACCTTTTGGAAATTAAAGAGGGATTAAAGGGCGAGGAAGTAATTGTTTCAAGGACAAACAACGGACTCTTGGAAGGGCTCTTTAAAAGAGAAGTTCCCGAAGTTTCCCAGGGCACAGTTGAGATAAAGCAAATCGTCAGAGAACCGGGCAATAGGAGTAAAGTTGCAGTTTATTCAAATCAGTCGGGTATTGACCCCGTTGGAAGCTGTGTCGGGCAAAAAGGAGTTAGAGTCCAGGCGATAATCCAGGAATTCGGGGGTTTGGAAAAAATTGACATTATCCAGTGGCAGGAAAATCCCAAGAGCTATATTACACAGGCTTTGTCTCCTGCAAAAAATATTAAACTGGAAGTTGATGAAAAAGAAAAAGTAGCAAGGGTTAAAGTTCCGGAAGACGAACTTTCTTTGGCAATCGGAAAAGACGGACAAAATGTGCGTTTAGCTTCGAAATTAACAGGTTACAGGATTGAAATAGAGGGTGAATCTATGGATGCCGAAGAGCAACCAAAAGAAGTAAAAAAAGACGTTGGTGAAGAGAAAAAGGCAAAAAAGAAAACAAAAAAGAAAAAAGCCGAAGAAAGCGCTGGTAGCTCGTCCGTCCCAGAGGGCGCGAAGCCAACCGAAGCTAGCGACACCGACCAAACACATCCTTCGGATGACGTTCAGCAGGGCGCAGAGCAGATTTCAGAATCAGAAACTGCTTCCCTAAGCGGAAACCAATCTCCGACATTGGAAACAAAAACAGAATCAAATGAGGCATTGGTTTCCGATTCACCTCAGGATGGTTCGGTCTCTGTCGCTATTGAAGATGATAAAGAAGAAGCAAAAGAAGATAAGACAAGTGATGAAAACTAAGTACAATTCTCAATTATCAATTTTTAATTTTCAATGAAAACTCAATGAAACAATTTAACAGTGAAAATCTAATGAAAATTGAAAATTTTAAATTAAAAATTTATTATATATGGTTAAGAAAAATATTGGAAAAACTAACAAATCAGAAGACCTAATTTATCCTCCGGTTGTGGCAGTTTTAGGCCACGTTGACCACGGGAAAACCACACTTTTAGACGCAATAAGAAAAACAAGTATTGCCCTTCGTGAACACGGGGGAATAACGCAAAAAATTGGAGCATCTTCTGTTGAAATTACCCATGAAGGCAAGAAAAGAAACATAACTTTTATCGATACTCCCGGACACGAAGCTTTTTCCTTAATGAGAGGAAGAGGAGTTGCCGCCGCCGATATAGGACTTTTGGTAGTTTCTGCAGTTGACGGAGTTATGCCGCAAACCAAAGAAAGCATAAGACTTTTACAAGCTTCAAAAGTTCCTTTCATTGTAGTTTTAACCAAATCCGACGACCCGAATAAAAATCCGGAAAAGGCAAAACAGCAGCTTTTAAAAGAAGAAGTTCTTTTGGAAAATTACGGCGGAGACATTCCCGTAATTGAAGTTTCCGCAAAAACCAATACCAACATCAAAGAACTTTTAGAGCTTATTCTTCTTGTTTTTGATATGAGAAAACATTCGGGATTTTATAAATTCTCATCAAATAATCCCTTTTCCGCAATAGTTATAGAGTCAAAACTTGATCAAAAATCCGGCCCCAGAGCAACTCTTATTGTTAAAAACGGGACTATTTTTTTACGTGATGAAATCGTTTGCACCGATATTTCCGGGCGTGTCAGGACGATAATCAACGATTTAGGACAAAGACTGGAAAAAGCAACGGTTGGCGAGGCGGTGGAAATCCTGGGTTTTGAAGAAGTCCCAAAGGCAGGAGAAATTGCTTTCAAAAAAAGCGAAAAAGCCGCAGAGGAACTTCCCGTTCAAATTCCAGTTTCTGAAGCCGAAGAAGGAGGGGTAAAAGAATTGGGGCCAAATACAGATATCGACACAAATGTTTTATCGGTTATTATTTGTGCGGATTCTCAAGGTGCCTTAGAGGCAATAGTCAATAAAATGCCCGAAAGAATAAAAATTGCAATGGCAAAAACAGGGGACATAGAGACGTCAGACGTTTTATTTGCAAAATCCGTTGGAGCAATAATTTTGGGTTTTAATATAAAAATTAAACCGGAAGTAATTAAATTGGCTGCAACGGAAAAAATTATCTTAAAAAACTATCTTCTTATTTACGAAATGATGGACGAGATACAGGATCTTTTGGATGGGAAAATTTTATCCTTACAGGAAGAAGTTTTTGGAACCGCTAAAGTTTTGGCCAGATTCCCTTTTGAAAAAACAGAAGTTATGGGAATTGTAGTCACAGATGGTAGAATTGCCAGGGGTGATAGAGTGAGAGTAATGAGAGGCGAGGAAGTAATCGGCGAAGCTAATATCTCTTCCGTAAGACAAGGAAAAGAAACGGTTTCCAAAGTCGAGAAAGGCCAGGAGGCCGGCATAATACTCTCTCCTTTCCTTGACTTTACTATAGGAGATGTGTTAATATCCCATCGATAAATGGACAATACAACCTTTAGGCAGATTGGCGACGCCATTGAAAAAAATTCCAGCATTGGAATAGTTACGGCTAAAAACCCGACTGTTGACGAGATGGGTGCGGCTTTAGCGCTGTATTTGACTTTAGTAACTTTAGGAAAATCCGTAACTATCGCAACTCCCGAAAATCCGCTTGTTGAAGTATCCTCTTTAGTCGGTATCGATAGAGTTATGACTTCGCTTTCCGGTAAATCCGGAGACCTGACGGTTTCTTTTCCGTATCAAGAGGGAGAGATAGAAAAAGTTTCATATACTCTGGAAAACGGGTTATTGAATATTGTTGTAAAAGCGGGAGAAAAGGGTCTTTCCTTTGAAGAGAACGAAGTATCGTTTACCAGGTCTCAAGGGGCACCCAATCTTTTATTTGTTATCGGCGTTCCGAGACTTTCGGATTTAGGAAAACTTTTTAATGTTACCGATTTAAAAAATACAATGATTATTAATATTGATAACAAAGCAGACAACCAGGGATTCGGAGATGTAATTATGGTTTACCCCATGCTTTCTTCAATTTCCGAGCAGGTTGCAAATTTAATCGTGTCGCTTAATTTAAAAATAGACATAGATATTGCGCAAAATTTAATGCAGGGAATATCTTTTGCAACCAATAATTTTCAGGATGTAAAAACAAGCGCTTTGGCTTTTGAAATGGCCTCTATTCTTATGAAAAACGGAGCAATAAGAATTAGCAATAATAATTCAAGATTGACACAGGCTGTTAATACAGAACAATTTTTCCCAAAACCTGTAAGCCGAAATCAAGCAGCACCGGTAAACCAACCTGTTCAAAAACCAATAGCTAAACAGCAAGAAGCGGAAAAAGAATTAGCGAATGATAATCCGCCCGAGGATTGGCTTGCTCCGAAAATCTACAAGGGCTCAACCAACTTCTAAAAGACCATTGCTAATGATTTTTAAAACTGCTATAATACTCACTGTCAATTAAAAATTTAAAATTAATAATGTATGCCGCTTAGTTCTTCACAGAAACAAGACATCATAAAAGAATTTCAAACTGTTAAGGGTGATACCGGTAGTCCCGAAGTGCAAATTGCGCTTTTAACTACAAGAATTACCCGTTTAACAGACCATCTTAAATTACATGCTCATGACACGCATAGCCGCCGCGGACTTTTATCCATGATTGCCAAAAGAAGAAGGCTTATTAACTTTTTGGCAAAAGTGGATAAGGCACGTTCCTCGGAAATTGCGAAAAAGATAGGACTTAAAGATTAACTGAATGAAAAAAACCTCCGCTACCCTGGAATTATCAGGTAAAAAATTAACCCTTGAAACAGGAAGTTTGGCTCTTCAGGCGACTTCTTCGGTTTTAGCCCGGCTTGGCGACACCGTAGTTTTAGTTACCGTTGTTGAGGGCGGGAAAACAGAGTTGGATTATTTCCCTCTTTCTGTTGAATATGGAGAAAGATTATATGCCGGCGGAAAGATTAAAGGTTCCCGCTGGGTAAAGCGCGAAGGTCAGCCATCGGATGAAGCAGTTCTTGCGGGACGGCTAATTGACCGTTCGATCCGCCCGCTTTTTCCAAAAAGTTTTAAAAATGAAGTTCAGGTTATTATTACGGTTTTGTCAGTTGATGGAGAAAATGACCCCGACGTTTTGGCATTAAATGCCGTTTCGGCAGCGCTTGCGATTTCACGTATTCCCTGGAACGGGCCAATTGGGGCAGTGAGGGTTGGGTATGTCAAAGAAAAAGGCAACGGAAATGCGGAGTTTATAATAAATCCGGGGTCAGCAGAATCCGAGTTTTCGGAATTAGATATTGTTGCTTCTCAATTAAAAGATAAAACGGTTATGATCGAAGCCGGAGCGCTCCAGGTTAACGAGACGGTTTTAGTTGAAGCAATTGAAAAAGCCCATATCGAAACGAAAAAAATTATTACGCTTATTGAAGATTTGGTTAAACAGGCTGGAGAAAAAAAACTTGAAGTTCCAACGGAAAATATTTATAACGAAGCGGTAAGTCTTATTGAAAAATCTTACAAAACAGAAGTTGGTGCTCTTATCGCTTCACGCGTAAACAAAGAGGGCGGCGATACCGAAGCGGAAGATTTGGCTGCAAAAATTTACGAAGACCAAAAAGCGGCAAATCCGGACAGTGAAATTGATAAAAAAATAATCGCCAAAGCAGCCGAGCAAATAATGTTTAAAATGATAAGAGCAGATGTAATTGAAAAGAAAAAAAGAGTAGATGGAAGGAAAATGGATGAAATTAGAGAAATAGTTACAGAAGTTGGGCTTCTTCCAAGAACTCACGGGTCGGCTCTATTTCAGCGAGGAATTACTCAAGCTTTATCAGTTGTTACACTTGGATCACCTCGCATGGAACAGTTAATTGAATCTGCAGAAGGGGAAGAGACAAAACGCTATATCCATCATTATTCGGGACTTCCATATTCTTTTGGTCAAACAGGACGTGTTGGTAGTCCTTCCAGACGTGAAAAGGGACACGGGGCCTTAGCTGAAAGAGCGCTTTTAGCAGTAATTCCAAAACAGGAAGTATTCCCATACACAATAAGAGTTGTCTCGGAAGTCCTGTCGCAAAACGGCTCAAGCTCTATGGCGTCGACTTGCGGTTCAACACTTGCTCTTATGGATGCGGGAGTACCTATCACAAAGCCGGTTGCCGGTATTTCAATTGGAATGATGTCCGACGGAGATAAATATGAGTTATTAACCGATATTATCGGTCTTGAAGATTTTTCAGGCGATATGGATTTTAAAGTTGCAGGAACAGATGCAGGGGTTACGGCAATCCAGCTTGACGTAAAAATTCCGGGGCTTACCATCGAGCAAATTAAAGCAATTCTTGAAAGAGCCAAAACCGCAAGATTACAAATCCTTGAAATTATGCTTAAAACACTACCTAAATCAAGAGCTAACATATCTGAATACGCTCCTAAGATTGAAATAATAAAAATTCCGGTTGATAGAATTGGTGAATTAATAGGACCGGGCGGAAAAGTAATTAAGAATATCATTGCCACAACAGGTGCAACGGTCGATGTTGAAGACGACGGTTCTGTGGCTATTTCAGGGGTTTCCGAAGAAGCGGTGCAAAAAGCAGTGGACTGGGTTAAAGGATTAACAAGGGAAGTAACAGTCGGAGAGGTTTTTGAAGCGGCTGAAGTAAAAAGAATCTTGCCTTTCGGAGCATTTGTAGAATTTTTACCCGGCAAAGAAGGAATGGTGCATGTTTCCAAAATGTCAACGGAATTTGTCAAAAACCCCGCAGATGTTGTTTCCATAGGACAGAAAGTAAAAGTACGAGTGGCCGAAGTAGATGATCAGGGCAGGATAAACTTGTCGATGCTCTTTGATGAGGTTGCTCAAAAAGCAGAGCCCGGAAATGAAAAAATTGTTCATATGGGCGTAAAACCGTCGGAACATCCATTATCAATGCAATTAAGGCGAGAAAGAGGAGGTTTGGGTTCGGGAGATTGGAGAAATAAACCGGGCCAAAGACCAGGTTCAAGGCCAGGGGGTTACAATAGAGACAGAAAGCCCCGCTATTAAACTATTATCAGGTCG
>JAMCZC010000002.1 GCA_023485865.1 Patescibacteria group bacterium
AATAAAAGTTGTCTCTAACGTGATCCATATCTTTTAATTTAACTACCTCTTCTTCTAACATAGTATTTGCTTGAATCTTGCTTCATTGTAAATTTATTGGGATTTTGTAACTAGTATCTAATAACTAGTAACTGATTATACTAGCTTATATCGTGAAAAATTACGTTGCAAGATTATCAAACTAGGTCAAAAAACATTAAAAGGGAGGCTTTCTGTGAAAATTGTTAGCAATCTCCTATGACGAAAGGCCATTTACTTATGCAGGTAGCGCCGGTTATTGTCCCTATTAATTTAATTATTGCAAAAGCCAAAAAAACAATAACTAATCCCGCAATAGCGTAGGTTAATGTTTTCCTTGCCCCTTCGACTTGTTTTGGGTCGCCGCCGGAAGTTAGAAACTTAAATCCGGCAAAGATGATAAAAAAAACAGCAGTAAGTCCGGCAAGCCCAAGCGCCCAGCCTACAACATTGCTAAAAACAGCAGGGAGGCATGAAAGCTGAGCAACCCCCTCTGGGGTTACGCAACCTGGAACAATACTATTCCAATCCATAATTTAAGCGTAGCAAAAGAAGGAATAAAAGACAAGAAGATGTTATTTGCAGGTTGGGTTGTCTAAGCTTGGGATGCAAAGATGGCTTAAGTCAAAAGCGTTTCCGAATAGCAATTTGAATACAAAATTCAAAATAACGAAAGCGGAAACTACGATTACAAGGCCGATAATTGCGGCTACGATATGTTTTCGGGCTGCGTCAACATTGGCTTTGTCCCCGCCGGAAATTATCCATTTAATACCTCCGTAAATAAGAAAAGCTAGAGCGATTATTATTCCGACAACAAAAAGAAGAGTGATAATAAACTGCGGAACCTTTTCCAGGGGAACGCTTGCAGCTGCCCCTGGGGGAGGAGAAAGGATTATTTGTGTCTGGGCAAAAGCAACGCTTGTTGCCAATAAAGCTGAACCTGTCCCTAGAATAAAGCCTAAGCCTTTTTTCATTAAATCAATAATATGTCGCTAAAGTTAATTTGTCAAGTGCTTTTCTGTCAAAACCAAAACCTTCCTCTGCCGCCTCCTCCGCCCCCGCCATTTCCCCCACCGCCGAAAATCAAAGTACTTACAATCTGGATAATGAAAAAGGAAGCGGAGATAACAATGAGTCCTACTATTGAATAAATCAGCCTATTTCTGGCAGACTGGATTTTTTGCTTGTCTCCTCCCGACATTGTCCATTGAATTCCGGCAAATATTACAAAGGCCAGAGCCGCAACGTCTGCTAAGACAAACAATATGGTTAGAGCAACCTGGATAATGCCTATTCCGCTTGTGCCAAAGCCTCCGCTTGGAATGCCGCTCGGCACAGGAATAGGGCTCCCATTCATAGTCAAAGCTAACTCTTTCATGGTTTAAAAGCTGGTATATGCAATATGTCCACGCCGATTATTTGCAGTATAACAAGAGCGAAAATGATAAACAATAAGCCGACAATAGCCGCCGTAAGCTGTTCCCTTGCCCCCTTAAGCGCTTCGGGATTGCCTTGGGATGATAATATTTTGTAGCCGGAAATGATAATTAATAGAAGCGCAACTCCCCCAGAAATGCTCAATATTAAACCGAAAGCCCAAGCAATAAAACCTGAAGGATTAGTAGAAATACTTCCTAATGCAGTTTTGCAACTGTCTCCAAAGCAATTGATTTGGTTAAACTGGTCCTGCGTTGTTCCTTTTTGACAAGTAAATTTCTGGTAGTCGGCGTCCGGCAGGCAAACGTATACCCCGTTGCCACAAGAGTTAGCCTTACTCGGGTCGCACTCGCCAGTGGGAACACACGTGTAGGTAGAATTTAATGTAGGGTGGGAGCATGTAGTACTGCCTGTGCAGGCCGGAGAGCATCCTGTATTGGGGACAAAATTGCATTTGCCAATTGTATTAACTCCATCTATGAAGTTGGCGTAAGTTCCAGAAGCGTATTCGCAAATTAAATTACTGCAACATGTCGCTTGGGTTCCTGCACTGCCAATGCACCCTGTTTGATCTTGTTTAATGCAGTTCGGGACAGGAGGCCTAACAGGAGAACCTTTAGGGTACGCACACCACATTTTGCCCGCATTATCAAATGAATAACAATACCCTGAACCTGAACATGAGGCTGAACCATAGCCCCATGCAGAACAATCATGGGTGCTGGTGGGGCATCTTGGATCTCTGTTGGCGCAGTTATAGATAGGGACTGGTGGCGCACCAGTTTTATAAGCACAAAAATGTGCATTATTTTCAGTAGAAAAATAACAACCATTAAGTGTATGGCAGTCATTAGCGGGGGTTGCGCTACTTGTTAAATCCTTGCAGTTAGGGTATAGGGAGGTATTTTGCGGGTTACAAGTACTGCTAGTTGGGCTGTTAAATCCCGCATTTGGCCTGTTTGAACAGTCAGCTGCATTAGCCTTGCCTGAGAAAGAGGTTAAGAAAAAAGAAATAAAAAAAAATGAAAAAATGAAAATAAATATCTTCCTCACACTTTTATCGTACCTTAAGAAATAAACAAAATGCAAGCCCTGCCCCTATAGATTTCCGATTTATGATTTTTGATTAATGAATGTTTTACTTTTTCTGATAAGGCCCTGCAAAAGCGGCCCAACGATATTTGATTGTTTACTTAAAATTGTAAATTGGCTTTCGGTTAAATAGCCTACGTCTTTTGCAATAAGTATAAAATTTTTAAGCTCGGATAATGAACCTTTTGCTAAATAATAAAACTGGACTTTTTCTTTATAAGTTTGCCTTCCAAACCCCTCCGCGATATTTGCAGTTATTGAAGCCGCAGCTCGTCTCATCTGGTCGATTAGCGAGTAGGTTTCTTCTCTTGGGAAATCTTTGGTTATTTTATATACCAAAACAACTAATTCATGCCCCTCTTTCCATACGTTCAGATCGGTAAATGATTCAATCTTTCCGTTATTCATAAATCTTTAATCAATAATCAGTAATCTTTAAATTTACTTACACAGTAAATTTGAATCCGCGGCCTTTTACCGTTTGGATATGGTTTGGGGTATTGGGGTCGTTTTCTATTTTTTTTCTAAGCCTGAAAATAAGCTGGTCAAGGGCCTGGTTGGTAACTCCTGCAGTTGACTGCATATTTTCCCAAACTGCATTTATAATTTCTTCTCTTTCAATTATTTTTCCGGCATTTACGATAAAAAATTTTAAGAGCTTAAATTCAGACGACGTAAGCTTATCCGAAATAACTAAATTCCCCTTTTTAACCTCATTGGAATTTTGGTCAAAAACAATCTTTTCATTTTCCGCCGAAAGCTTATTTTTTTCTAAAGCATAGTCTTTTAAAAGCGGAATCGTTAATTTGTTTTTGTCGATTAAACCAACGTTTTCAAGATAAGAAATGTCCTGATTGGCAAAATTTAAAAGCGTTAATAAGTTTTGTTCGAAAGGGTTTAGGCAGTTCCAAATGCCAAAAAGAGCGCTTCTTACGGGTTTTTGTTTAAGAAAAAACTCGCCCAGCTCCGAGCTAGACGCTAATGGTTGATTTTTGATTATTGATTTTTGATTATTGATTGTTAGAATTGCCTCCAAACAATGCCTGGTTAAATTTCCATGTCCTCCGGTTAAGGAAAGAACTTTCCCAAGCGTTTTCTTATCTATTTTTTTGCCTGTTACCTTTTCAAGATATGCAATTCTAAAATCAAGACCCGGTTTATCTAAAATAGGCAGGTACACAATTTTTCCTGCCATAAATTCGTAAAAATCTCCAAAAAATATAGGTTCAAAAATATCCTCCAGAGGTCTGGTTGCAGAAAAAACAACGGAAAAGCGGTATTTTGCCCTGTTTCTTAAAACTCTTAAGTTAGCGAAAAAATCAGCGGTTAAAGCGGGAACATATTCTTCGAACCTGTCTAAAAGGAAAACAATCGCAAGCTCTTTTTCTATGGCCAAAAAATCAATTGCCCTTTTTAGCCCCTGAAATAAAATCAACTCATCATTTAATTCGATGCTCTCTCTAAAAATTTTATTAACCGCGTCGTATTCATTTTCCATTTTTCTGCCTCTTAAAGAATCTAAAAGCCCTAGGAATATAAATTTAGTTGCGTCAAAAAGCGGTTTTTTTCTTATTTCCGAAAAATTTAAAAGCACAAAATGAAACCATTTTTGGTTTTCACCTAAATGTTTTAAGCGCACATTTCGGTTATAAGCCAAGAGCCCTAAAAGGTTAGATCTTCCTATTCCGGGGACGCCAATTATTTGGCAGGAATTGCCCTCTTTAACAAAAGACAGAATTTTTTCAATCTCAGGAAATCTCGTATCTTCCGGATACAAAGATTCAAAATGAGAGGAATCGATTGTTAAATTGTTAAATTGTTTCATCTTCATATCAAAAATAAAATTTTAAATATAGAATACACATAGTAAAAATCAAATATTATTCCTTTTCCCTTTTAAAGTCAGGACGCTCGATCCGAATATTTTGGAAATTTCATCAAGTTCTGCCAAAATTGAATCTGCTTCCTCTTTCTCACCGTTACCTGTATCTCGCAATATCAAAACCCAAACCTTGCTTTCATTTGCCGACTTTAGAGAATGATGGAAATAGTTCGTATAATCTTTCTTTGAACTTGCAGACTGGCCTTCTATGTAATTACCTAAAATACTTGTCCCGCTTCTTATTAATTGATCTCCGACAATTCTAGTTGTTTGGGACTTTTTACAATTTTCAACAAATTTAATAATCCTTAAAATAAGGCTATATAAACGTCTTTTAAATTCTCTTTCCCTATTATCTTTCATATTTAAAATTTAATATTTTATTTAAGTTTTGATATGTATTTTTTATATTTTATATTTAATCTTTTAATTCTCTTCCGCCTTTTGAATTGCTCTGTGGAACTATTGTAATTTTTTTGTTAGCTAAATATCAAGTTTTTTGTTTGCTTTGGGAATAGAATGACGGCATATGACAGAGCGAGGGCCAAGAGCAATTGATTTGACAAACCAGGCTAATCCTCATAGACTGAATGTAAGAGGAGATATTTTTATGCCAGGAGAACCAGGTGGCGGAGAAACGCCGCCAATACATCATCCAGCAGCAGAAACAAGCAAAAAGCCTAGCGAGCCAGCGGAGTCAAAACCAACCTCAAGATATTTACCTGTCACGTTTGAGAGGCAGCAAGAGGTAAGGGAAGCATGGATGAGAAGACGGGAAGAACAAGAAAGAGGCGGGGAAAGAATAACAAGGGAACAGCTCGAAACGGAAGAAAAACTTATAAGAATGGGAATTCCACCTATTTCAGGAGGTTCCGGTGATGAACCGGAAGATTCTCAAGGCCAACCTACGGAAACCGATGCGCAAGCTCCTGAAAGAAGAACATTTAAGCCATCTGCTGAATGGCAAGAAATTCCAAGAAGTGTGGCAATTCCTCCAGGGGCAACAATAAGAATGGATATGGAGTCAGGCAAAAGTTATGCCAAATGGGACACGCCTCCCGAAACAGAGATTGAATATGAATTTGGAGCAGAAAGTGCCGGAGATGGCGGAGGACAAGAGCCCCCAGTGCGAGGGGCGGGCCCTCCTGCCAGCCCCCCCGGCGGCGATGGAGGAGGTAATGAACCGCCCGCTCCGCCAGTAACTCCACCAGGAGGAGAAGGCGGAAATGGAAATGGTGACGAAAATCCTCGGGAAGAACAAGAACCGGCAAACGAAGGAGCAGATGCGGCTCATGAGCCTGAATCTCCTACGTCGGCCGCAGATCCTATTAGCAAAGCATTGTCTAGGATTCCTGAAGACTTAACTAAGGATGAAAAAGATTTCATTAGCGAAAATTATGGTGAAGACGCAGAAGACTTAATAAAAAGAGCCACGGAACAAAGAAGGGCGCTAAAACTCTACGCAGATCAATTTAGAGAAGAGCGATTTGATAGACTATTCGATCCGGAGCGCTCGTATTATAAATTGAGTGAAGCCATAAGAATGGGAGAGGTCTCCGCGGTAGAGGCTGAAGAGCTTCGAATGGCAATAGCAACAAGCGCTGTAGCGGAAAGATTACGAAGACAACCCCCTGAAGAAAGGGATGAGATAAGAGATCTACTAGAGAGAACAAAGGATGGTACGCCGGAAGCAAAACTAGAGAGAAGGAATGGTCTTAAGGGGTGGATTGAAAGAATTAATCCTGATTACATAACAGTTGATCCAAATTTCATGCGAGCGGTTGCCGAAGACCCGGAAGCCGCGGAGATGTTTCTTGATAAGATAATTTCAAAACCCTTTGCCTCTCCTGAAGACCAATACAGCCTAAGCTTTTATGCGGCAATAAATTTATCGGGTTTCTTAACAGAAGTAAATGCCGTAAGTAGACAACGGCACACCGATTATGTGCGGAAAAAAGAAGCTTCGCTTAGGTTTCATGAAATGAACAGAACCATAATCTCCGAATCGGGCAATCTTGAAGCGTTTTTGAGTATCTCGCGATCGGTAACTCCTCAACACATACAAACAGCAACAGAGATAACAGGGGCAGCGCACATGCGACATCTGATTGAAAGCGCCTTTAAAAGGCTATATGCGGCAAAAAATCAAGTAGAGGAACATGACTTTCCGGAGCAAATTATTGAACGGTCAATAAGGCAATTCTATAGAGATGCAGGGTATGAGCTTGTCGTTGAGCCCGGCGAAAATGAGGGGAAATGGGTATATAAAGGAAGAGACGTTATCAAAAGCGAATTCCGCGATGCCGATAATAACAAGAGACCCTTAGAAGTTTGGGAAATTGAAAGAGCAGTTGCATTTGGAAGAAATATGTCTGCGGCCTTTTACCGTCTATCGGAGCTTGTTTCATGGAGTCATGTTTCCCCGGAAGCGCCGGAATGGCTTAAGTCTATGCCCTCGGAAACCGTGGTAAGAAATCTCGGAGGCCTTAAAATGCTTCAAGAAAGATTTAAATACGGCCAAACCAAAGGGGGTCCGCAGTTTGTTGCTCTTCTTTACGACAAACTACAAAAAGGTTTTAAAGATAAATCCAAAGATTATAACGAAAAGCACGAGAAAGACGGAGAAAGAATGATTACTAAAATTGGCAAACTAAGCATTTTAACAGACATACTTCCCACCGGTTTTTATAAGGCCTCGGGATTTGACAAGGGCTGGAGAACTATTGCCGCATACCTTGATACAAAAGTAGCAAGTATAACTATACCTGATTCAAACATTTTTCCTAATCTAACCAAAAAAGATTTTCCCGAACTCGATCCGAAAAACTTCCCTGACTATAAACCGGAGGATGTGCCAGGCATGGTGAGAAAAGCAATAGAAGAACTTATGGGTAAAATAAAAGGGAATGAAACAACCTTATATAGATTTCTTCTAAGCCAAGAGCTTGCTGCCCAGCTCGCTACCGCTGTAAGCGACAAGGAAGCTACGGCTGCCGGGGTATTAACTCCAAAGGAAGACAGACCGTTTAACGCTAAAATACAAAAAATACTTGTTGAACAAGCATTGATGCCGCTTTTAGGATATAAATATAACCCGGAGGGAGCTAAGAAAAGAGCTAAAGAGAAAAACCCGCAAGAAGCTAATTGGATAGGTCCGTGGGAATATAAAGGAGATGCAGAAGCGGGAGATAGGATGGTAGACCAAATAAATCTATCTTTAGGGATTTTGATAGGAAATGGCTCGTCTTCGGAAAGAGTCAAAACTGCTCTCTGGAAGAAAACTGCGTCTTTCCTGCCGCTTGAAGTTGGGCAACTCTTATCAGAAGCAGGCGTCAGAGAACTTATCGATGATTATGATGTACACAAAGCCCCCAACGAAAAAATTCAAGGGGAGGGCGAGTTTCTTTTTAGCGACGAATTTGAGAGAAAATTATTCAGGGCGGAACAATCAAGAATTAGAGCGCAAGTTCAAGAGCAAGAGAGGGCGGTGGGCGCAGAGGCTAAAGCTGAAAGAATAGCTGGGAGAATTGAGCTCGACAGTTTTCTTGCAACAGCCGGTCTTGATGCGGATGAAATTGCTTTTGTAAGAAAACTTCAGAAGTTTGGTAAAGATAGAGCCGAACAACTTGCGATGGTTTCTTTCCCGCACATTCCCTTTCTGGAAGACGTTCCTTTTGATAAGGCAGATTACATTAGTCTTGGCGCAGAAGTTTTTCCAAGACGAATCGGAAGAGATTTTAGCGGTTATGCAAAAGCAACAGAAGAAGGCGGAAATATTATCGGCCACCTTGAATTACCATACGAAAACTTTCTTGAAATAGTAGGAAAAGTAGAGGATAGCCTTTCGGGTCCGGAGGGTTCGATAGCTGCCCAAGATTTGGGCTCAACTTTTCTAAAAACATATATTGATCTTGCCAAACAATGGGGGATTACGCGTTTGCCGCTGGTTAAAGGGGTACGTGAGTTTAGGGGATTACCAACTTCCGGATTTCAGAAGATCTTCGGACGAGAAGCCCCCTCTTGGGGACCAACGGAGATAAACCATGAAGTTAATGTGGCGCTTGGTAAAGGACTGATAAGAAGGGAAATAATTCCTGGCGAAAAAGAGTCTCAGACGGATGAAATTTTGCATCACGCACGCGCTGCGTGGCTAAATGTTTTGAATGAGCAGGGGCCAAAAGGACTGATGTTTCTAATAATGACTGCTCTTTTTAAATTCTTCAAAGAGGTCACGAAAAGTAAGTAATAATCAGGGTCAGTCTCAAGCCTAAGATTTTCATTTACGCGTAAATGACGGCAATTTAGGGAGCCTTCTTCTTATATAATCCCCGGCTTCAAATACGAGCGCCTGTTTAACGATCGCACTCGCCGCAGATCCTGGAGCGCCTACAACCGCAGTTCCTGTTCCGAGGTATCTGCCTATCGGAGCAAGGTCAATTTTCGGAGCCTTAAAAGCAGCTTTTGTCATATTTACAACACTCGGTGTGGAAAGTATGACTCCGACTGTGATTAAAGCACCTATTGCGCCGGATACTCCGGGGTTGCCAACAAGAGGAGGGACAAATTGTCCGCCGGTTTGCGTTGCGCCGACAGCAGTACTTAACATTTTTCCAATAAGGAACATAGCTATGGTTACCGGAAAAGCGGAAAGATTAGCAACTATATCTCTTAGCCAGGCACCGAAGCCTACATTTTGTGAATTCCCCCCAGGCATAAGGCCGGCTATTATCCAAAACGGCGCAAAAATAACATCCACCAAAACCATAACGTAGGCTATAATAAGAGTAAACCAAAGCCTGATTAGCGCGGCAAAAACGGCAATAAAAATTATTAAAAATATAATTGTATTAGGGATAATTTCTCTTAAAAGGACTTCAAAGCCTGCGAGAGAAATAATTCCCGCCCCGCCCCCGATAAGAGTATTTAAGCCAGGTATGTTGCCGAAGAAACCTGCTGGATTTGCTTGAGCCACTTGTATGCCTGTCATTATTGCTGCTATGCTGCTTATTGTATGAATTAATATGTTTACAGGACTGTTATCAAGTACTCCTCCCAATGGCCCCCCGATTCCTATAATGCTCCTAAACATATCTCCGAATGGACCTGCTACCCCCATTATTGCGTTAAAGCCTCCGCCTCCGCTTGCTCCGCCCTTTGCCATCGCATCAAAAGCTGCAAAAGGAGTGTTGCCTTGGAGAAAAACAGGATTTAGAGTACTTAAGTCAGCATTGGGAACGGACTTAGCAGTTTCAGAAAAAACATTAAAAAATAAATAAATAGCCACATACATTACGTCGATAAGAAATCCTGCAATTGCAAAGGAAAAAGTCACCATGAGTAATCCGATTATTATTTTGGGAATTTGGTTTTGAATAGTCATTACGGTTCTTGGGTCAATTTTGACTCTTAGCATGATTGCGATGCCTATAATTACAAACACTAAGATAAAAATAAGATAAACAATATTTCTGAAAACAGACCAAACGCCAATTAAGTTTAATTTGCTTAGCCCGCAAAACCCAATTCCGCGCGGGTCCTGATAGCAAGGGTTGGGGGCAGGAGATACGGCGTATGTGGGTTTTGAAATACCAAAATTTTGAGATAAATAGTTAATATAATCTCTGGAGCGTATGGGCGGAGTATATAGGATGGTAATTAAATTACCCATTACCCCTACCGCGCCGCCGCCGTTTTCGACAAACCCGATTTTTCCGGTTTTTTGGTCAACGCCTAAGCATTTTGCCGAAGGATTGGTGGGGTCAACTCCTGCCAGCTGGCAAGTCATTGCCGACATTACTTCTATCATTACGTTTTGCGTCCAGTTGTGGAGATTATTCGGAACATCCGGATTTGTGTTTGGCGAGGTATAAGAATTAACCGGTTGAGTTTGCGGCTGAACAGGTGCTTGGGCGAAGGTCGGTGCCTTAATAAGCAACAGCGAAAAAAATACAAGAAGAACAAAAATTATGGATTTAAACAAGGCAGCTTTCCTCATAAACTATACGCTAGACGCTAATTGCTAAACGCTAAATATAGTTTGTCCTATTTTCTTATGGATGTCAACCCCGTTAAAACTCTGGTTATAAACTTGAATTTAATATGGGGATTGAAAATAGTCAGTTGAGCTTTGAACTAACAAAAGAAACAAAGTTTTAACGGGGTAAGGTTTGTTAAAAAACATAAATTGAAGTAAAATACCCTTAGGATATGCTCTCGTAGCTCAGCTGGATAGAGCGCGACGTTGCGGACGTCGAGGCCGAAGGTTCGAATCCTTTCGAGAGCGCTAGGGAGGAGTGCAAGAGCGGTTTATTTGGCCGGTTTCGAAAACCGAGCGGGTCGTAAGACTCACACAGGTTCAAATCCTGTCTCCTCCGCATGAAGTTTCAATTTTCAGCGGGCGGAGTAGTTTATAAGAAAAAAAACGGCGAGACTTTTATTTTGGTTGCCCAGCATTCCCAACATCACGGCTGGGTTTTCCCAAAAGGATTAATCGGCGATCATGTTGAAAACGAAGATAAAAACGAAACCGCCTTAAGGGAAGTTGAGGAAGAAACCGGAGTCCGTGGTAAAATTATAAAAACATTAAGCCCTACCGACTATTGGTATGTTTTTGAAGGCGAAAAAATAAAGAAAACAGTTTATTATTATTTAATGACTGTTGTTTCCGAAGACATAACGAAACATGACAAAGAAATGGAAAACGTAGAATGGCTATCTGCCGAAAAGGTGGAACAAAGATTAACCTATCCATCTGAAAAAAGAGTCTGGCAGGAAGCCTTAAAAATTTTAAATTTGAAATTTTAAATTTGAAATTGAACTTGGTGGGATGTCCGAGTGGTTTAAGGAGCACGCTTGGAGAGCGTGTATGGTCGCAAGATCATCCCGGGTTCGAATCCCGGTCCCACCGCAAGTAAAACTTAGCTGGTACGTTCGATGCACCGCACTTAAACGCCTTCAAGAGGGAAATTTTTGGATAGCCAATCGGCTGATTTATCCATAAAAGTCGGTTTAATATATTCCCTGTAGGGAAGGAAAGGCAAAAGTACGGATTTAACGTGTTCTTCGCTTATATCTCCCAAAGTTATTGTTAACTCGCCCGGTATAAAAGCATGGGTTCTGACGTGTAAAATATCAATGCCATTTCTTTTTTTAAAATAAAAATCGTAAAGCTCCTGCCACAAGAAAAAATGATCTTCCACAGTTATTCCTTCAGTGCTAATTCTATAGTGAAAATCTCTGGGCGGAACAGTAGCCAGGGCAAAGGCCACAAAAACGAGAGACAAAACAACGAGCATTAACATATATTGGGAAAAAAGAAAAAGAATTACCTCGACAAAAAGCATAATTAAAAGACTGGTTAAGTAATACTGTTTTGTCCTTTTTTTAAAAGGCCTACCGGGAGCTGTCCAGGAAAGCAAAGTTTTAACCTCGTTTGGAACGTGATTTTGCAAAAAATCAGGAGCTCTTTGGGTTTCGTTCAGTTTTCCGCCAGAGGCGGATTTCACTTTCGCCGAGTCAGACTCGGCTTTGTTCAATTTTTGAGCAGCCATAGTTTTACTTTATATCAATAAAAATTTTAAGTCAACTGCGACGCTTGGCGTGGCGGAGAGGGTGAGATTCGAACTCACGGCTACCTATTGGCAACAAAGGTTTTCAAGACCTTCTCCTTAAGCCACTCGGACACCTCTCCTTAGCTTAATATTATAATTCAACTAAAGGTCGATTGCTAGAAGCTAGAGGCTGACTACCTGCTGGCTCTTAAAGCGTTAATTATTACCGCAACGTCAATCGCTTCCTGGATAAACGCCCCGCCGATTGGGGGAATTAGGCCAAAAGAGGCTAAAACCATTCCCAAAACACTTATACCAATTCCCCAAAAAATGCTTTGTTTTGCAATATAAATTGTTTTTTTGGCAATATTTAGCGAATCAAGAACTAGTGAAAAATTACCGCCTAAAAAGACAATATCGGCCGCTTCCGAAGCCGCGGTTTGTTCTTCGTTACTAAAAACCATACCAACGTCTGCTAAGGCTAGGGCCGGCGCGTCATTTATTCCGTCTCCGACCATTGCGGTAATTTTTCCCTGTTTTTTTAGCTCGTGGATTCCTTTTTGCTTGTCTTCCGGAGCGCACTCGGCTTTTACAATGACATCTCTGCCTAATTGCGCGGCTACCTTATCTGCAGCTTCTTTTTTATCCCCGGTAAAAATAAAAATCTGAAACCCGGCCTTTTTGAGGTTGGTAATTATATTTTTTGAATCCTGTTTTATTTCGTCTTCAAATCTAAAAATTCCGATGGATTTAT
Organism: Patescibacteria group bacterium; assembly: GCA_023485865.1. Lineage (GTDB taxonomy): Bacteria > Patescibacteriota > Microgenomatia > Levybacterales > UBA12049 > JAMCZC01. The sequence goes on from JAMCZC010000002.1 coordinate 12,737, forward strand.
TATTCTCCAAAATTTCGATTGCCATGCCGTCTGCCGATTTTAACTTGGAAAGAGTGTATTTTTCGCCGTTTACCGTTCCTGATATTCCAACCCCTACCTTTTCTTGGATTTTTTCAGCGTGGATAACATTTGCATTTTTTTCTTTGGCAAAGTTAACTATAGCTTTGGCTAAAGGATGCAAAGAGTTTCTTTCGATGCTTTCGGCAATTGCCAAAAGCTCTTTGTCCGTATAGTTTTTGGCTGAATTTTTGAATTCAAGTACTCTGGGTTTGCCAAGTGTTATGGTACCTGTTTTATCAAAAATCAGTGCCTGGGTACGGGATAGGATTTCAATGCTGGCTAACTTTTTAACGATAATGTGTTTTTTTGAGGCCGAATTTACTCCTCCCAAAAGCGCAATCGGTGTTGCAATAATTAAAGGACAGGGTGTTGCAATAGCCAAAACTGCCAAGGCCCTGGTTAAATCAAAACCCGAGTAAATATATGAAAATCCGGTTATAATTAAAGTGACAAGAGTAAAAATTCCGCTGTATTTATCTGCCATTCTAACCAGCGGTGATTTTTCGTCCTGCGCCTTTTTAACCATATCGATAATCTTGTTGTAGGTTGAGTCCGCCTGGACTTTGGTTATTTTTATAACTATCGGGTCGCCGATATTAATGGTTCCGCTTCTGATACTGTCGCCTTTTATTTTTTCAATCGTATAGGGCTCGCCTGTTAAGGAGGATTCGTCGGTTAAGCCGGCCTCGGATTCTAAAATTCCGTCGAGCCCGATTACTTCGCCTTTTCTGATTAAGACGAAATCGCCTATTTTTACTTTGCCGATAGTTATTTTTGCCCCGGCCCTGGCGCCTGTCCCGTTTGACGGGATTTCCCACAAAATTACTTCGCTTGGAATTCTTTCCGCCAGTTTTGTCAGGGACTTTTTAGCTTGGGCAACGCCGTAATCTTCCAGGGTTCTGCCCGAGGAAATCATCAAGGCCAAAATTGAGGCAACGAGATATTCTTTGGTAATTAAAGAAACGACAATTGCCAAAATTGCAATGTAATCCAGAGCAAAGCGTTTTTTTAAAAGATTTAAGAATGTTTCCTTAAAAAGTCTGTAGCTTCCCAAAATTGTGACAAGAATGGCAATTATTACTGCGGGAGTGTTTTGCTTTAAAAGCTCTAAGGCAACATATAAAACGATGCCAAAAAGAATTATCGCGGGGACTTTGAAAGTGTTGAGCAGAGCAGTTTTGTTGTTCATAGAAAAGAGGACTTGGCGGAGGAGGTGAGATTCGAACTCACGCGAGCCTTATTCAGGCTCAAGGGTTTAGCAAACCCTCGCAATGGACCATGCTATGCGACTCCTCCTTTTGGTCTTTTCGATTATACCACCAAACAGTTAAATTTCGTACGAGTAGATTTTGCTGGGGGTGTGCTCAAAAGAACACATTTCGTCAATTGTTATGTGCTCAAAATATCTTCGCATCGGCCTTAAAGAGTTGCCGTGGGCCGAAATAAAAATAACATCATCTTTTTTCCAAGTTGGAATAACATCATTTAAAAACTCCAAAACCCGTTTTTCTACATCTTTTATGCTCTCTCCGCCGGCCGGGGGAACATCATATGAGCGGTGCCACTGTTTATACTGTTCGGGGCTTTGTTTTTCTATTTCAATCTTACTTTTGCCCGTTAAGTCACCGTAGTCCCGCTCTTTAATCCTTGCATCGGTGATTATTTCTACATTTTTGTGCCAGCCGTTTAAAACAAGTTCCAGGGTGTGCTGAGATCTGATTAAATCAGATTGATAAGCTTTGGTTACTTTTTCGTTTTTTAATTTCTCCGCTATTCCTTTTACTTCTTCAATGCCTTCCGGTGTTAAATCGCTTTGCCTAAAACCCGAAAAGATTTTTTCTTTGTTGTCAAAAGTCTGACCGTGCCGAAAAACAAAAATTTTTGCCATTTTTATTAGCAACTAGCAAATAGCATTTAGCAACTAGTTAAGAAATAATATAAACTAATTTACAACAACTAGCAATTAGTTAACTAAAGGCTAGTGGCTAGAAGCTGATGGCTAATTTTCTTGATTTTATTTTTCCCAAAAAATGCGTTTCTTGCAAAAAATTAGGCAGTTATCTTTGCGAAAATTGTTTTGCCTATCTTTCTTTTGATGCAAATAGTCTTTGTCTTGTTTGTGATAAGCCTTCTTACAATGGCCTAACTCATCCAATCTGTCGAAAAAAATATACGATTGACGGCTGTTTTTCCGCGCTTTCCTATAATAAAACTGCGCAAAAACTGATTTATAATTTTAAATACAAGCCTTACTTAACAGATTTAAAAACTGTTCTGGCTGATTTATTTTACGAAAGCTTAATTCAAAACGAAAATTTCAACAAAGAATTGGAAAAAGGAGAATGGGCTTTTGTCCCGATTCCGCTTTTTGCCTCAAAATTTCGTAAAAGAGGCTATAACCAAGCGGAAATTCTGGCAAAAGAATTATCTAAAAACTTTAATTCTAAAACTATGAATATTCTCAAAAGAACAAGAGATACAAAAACGCAAGTAGGACTTTCAAATATAGACAGGAAACTTAACATCAAAGATGCATTCGAATTAAATTCATCATTTATCATTAATCATTTATCACTGAAAAATGCAAACATTTTTCTTGTTGATGATGTGGTTACAACCGGCGCGACTCTTTTGGAAGCTGCAAAAATCCTTAAAAAAGCAGGGGCAAAAAGAGTGATTGGCCTAACTCTTGCGAGAGATTGAATTAGGCGGTGTCTGGTATTTCAGGAGTTGGTTTAGGCAGTTTTCTTGCAATGAATGAATCCAGCGCTTGTTCTAAGGCAGCGTCTATTTCTTCTTCGCCTAAGCCTGTTTTTTGTAATGCGGAGGATTTGCCATCAAGAAAATAAGCGGCTTCTGTCAATAATACAATAGCATTTGGTGTTATATTTGTTCCTGTAATTTCAATCGGAACAAATTTAGAATCTGCAGTTTTTGGTTGTCCTTCGGCTATGGCGACAATGCCGGGAATAGCAGTTGCGGCCAGTTGATAAAATGGAACATCTTTTGAAGCAATTAAGTATGGGAATCGTACCGTGTGCAAACCATCTGCAACTGCCTCTGTCATGAAGTAATTATAGTTAGGCCTTGTCCCTTCGTCAAGCAATTAATAAACCCCTCGTAATCAAATTAAATGTTAATTTCCATCAGATCTGAATTAGCTTCGCAAGGCGAGGCCTTGCGAAGCTGGATGTCAAAACGGCGCAAAATTTGCATTTCTATATAGAAAAGTGATATAATGCTAAGCATTGGGGATGCATTGCATCGACAAGATTCGCACTTTAAAAACTGCAAGCCGACAACGACTAAATGTCGCAAAACTAGTCAAAATATAAATGCTAATCGTCAAGATTATGCACGCGCTTACGCATTTGCCTAATAACAAATTCGTAATGAGCTGTTCATAAAGTCTTTTCTCAGCGGGACTTTTTGAGCATAAATACAGTTGAGAAATTAATAAGGAGGCCGATTAGTTCCTTATCAAATTTATAATCTTGGTTTTATTTATTCCCTTCTATTGGAAAAGAATAGAACGACTTTTAAAAGTAGAATAAGCTTGTAGAAGTTTTTAAAATGTTTTCTTGGACTCCGGTTCATTGCCGGACATCTCCACAAATAAAACCGCTCGAAAGGGCGGTTTTTTATTGACGAACGAATAAATTTAGCTTGAAAGGTCGGTTTCCAACTCTCTTTGCAGGTCTTTTTTCTTAATACTTTGCTTTTTATCATATTTTTTCTTGCCTTTTCCTAAAGCCAGCTCAACTTTTACAAGATGGGATTTTAAATATAAAGATAAAGGGACAATGCTTAAATTTTGACTGTCCATTTTTGATTTTAAAGCAATTATTTCGCTTTTGTGTAAGAGCAGTTTCCTGGTTCTTTTTTCGTCATAGTCATCACTTCTTGCATTCTCGTAAGGAAAAATTTTGGCATTAATTAAATATGCCTCACTGCCTATAATTTTAACAAAACTGCCGGTTAAATCGGCGTGTCCCAAACGGATTGCTTTTACTTCCTGGCCATATAAATTAATCCCGGCTTCAAAGCGGTCTAAAACTTCAAAATTAAAAAAAGCTTTTCGGTTGGTTATCTTCATCCCGTTAGAAAGACCTCCTTTCAAGGCTTTTAATTAGAATTGTGCAATTTATATAAAAATAAAGCTTTCTAACGGGATTCATTAGCCAATAATACCACACTTCGCTGTTTTACAGCTACGAGCGGCAGGCTTCAAAAGAGGCCAAGTGGCAATTTACCCTGTACCTAAGTGGTGCGGGGTTTACTTAAGGTTGATTTGATAGATTTTGCCCGAGGAGAGAGTGTAAACCTTTTTACTGCCTTCCAAGACTTCAAAATCACTTGCATTTTTTAGAATATCGGCTTGGTACTGGGCTTTATAGGTACCATTTTTATCTAATACTACAATTCTTGAATTGCCCTGGTCTAAAATATAAACATTGCTAAAATCAACAGTTGTGTAAATTCTTAAAGGATTTGAAAAACCCTTGTCAAGTCCGCTGACAGAAAAGGCATCCGCCTTTCCTTTGGTGAATTTTTCTATTGTTCCGTCTTTAAATAAAATCCAGATTGAGCCGTCAATTGTAATTGAAACTGCCCCTGATAAATCAGGCGAAACACCGGAGGCAAAATAATTAGCTTGTCCAAACCCGCTTGAAGTTTGGATAAATTTATTTATTTGCTTTCCGTCTTTATCTAAAATGTAAACGTTGCCATAATAAATTCCTAACCCCCCGATATTTTTTGGCAAATCACTTGGTTTAATAATCACCTTTGCGTTTCCGCCTGATTTACTTTGGGAAGAAATTCCGCTTGAATCCGCAAAATAAACATTCTTATCATCTTGGGTAACATAACTTACTCCTGAATTTTTTATCTCCGCGGACAAAATACTGCTGACACTATTCTCAACGCTTTGTGCCTTTACCAAATTAACCCCGGAAGAAGCACTAAGAGCTTGGTTTACTTTTTGCAGAAGTGCAAGAATTTGCTGTTCTTCTTTTGATTTTGGCGGGAATTTTGCTTTTCCGTCTTCAAGCATTTTTTGCGAGGCAGTAAAACTATCGTGAGCTAAATTTTGATTAAGGCTCAACAGGTTTTGTCCCTCATCGTATTTTTTCTGAGCCGGAGGATAAACCTGATTGAACAAAGCTAAAGTTTTTTCGTCGTTTTGTTTTTTTATGGCCAGAAAAATACTTGCGGCAAAAATGACGGCAATAATAACAGCGACGGTTAGCAAAAGCTTTTTAGAATGGCTAAAAGCCTCCATTTTAGGAAACTTGATTCTCTCAAAAATTGACGATAAGAAACCCCCTAATTTTGAGAAAACGCCGGAAGAGGCAATTGCTACGGCAGCTTGCGGTATTTCTCCCGTTTCTTCTTCCGTAACCTCTTCGGGCAGAATAGCCGCTTCTTTTTCTATTACTCCAGATTTTACTTCTTCTTCAGCCTCTGCGGATTTTTCAGGGCCTTTATAAGCAAGAATTATCGCGGCTGCTCCGGATTGCTCTTTTTCGTTTCCGTGGATTTTGGGAGCAAGAATCTCGGCGATTTCGCTTGGAGGCTGACTATCAAGAGAAGCGGCCAGTACTTCTGACGCGATAATCTGGGTAAATTGTTGTGTTTGCAAGACTATAACATCGCCGTCTTGTAGAAATCCCGAAGCAGCCTTAACCGACGAGGGAAGGCCTTCTTCAACCTGTAAAATTGTTCCCAACTTACCCTCTCTTTTTACATCGATTTTGCCCTTCCCGAGAATAAAAGCGTATAAAAGATTATCAACGAGAGCGCAAATTACAAAAGAACAAAAAACGTCTTCAGGTATTTTTTTAGAGGTTACAAGGACGGCGTTTTTAATTGAATCCAAGTCTTTTGTTTCAAGGGTAAAAAATTCCTGTTCCAGATTGTCTAAAATCTCTTTCCCTAAGAGATTTAAAGCGTCTTTTTCTTCTAATTCTTCCTCGTTTCTTTCAAGCGACAAAACAGCGAAAAGCTTGCCCGCGTTGTAGGCCTGTGACCAGGAATAAGGAGTCGGGTTGGCGACAATTTTTGCAAAAGTAACGTTTGTTTCCGGCATTTTCTATAGTATAACAAGTGCTGTCAAAAAAAGCGAAAGTGCAAAAATAAGATGAGCTATAGAAGTGAAACTTAATATCCGCGACGAATTTGGTACATATACAATGGTATTCATAGCTCTTATTTGATTAAAAACGACAAAAGCAAATACGCTATACATCCCAGTTACCAAAAGAAAAATTATTTTTATGATTAAATTAATGTTAAAAATGTTAAATAAGTCCATGCTTATCCGCTTCCGTCCCCATGTCCGATAGAGTCTGAAATTATATGCGCTCCTCTTGCCGGGTTTGGCACGCCCAATGCTTCGAGATTTTCCCTTCCTCCCGCAGTTTGCACGAAAATATCACCGTAATTAAACAAAGAACGAAAAAATCCGACCTTTGTGTAATTGACGTCTTCTACTAAGTTGAAATTTGTGAAAGCCACATCGTGGTATAAAAGATCGGAATAATCTATGTCGACTACCCCCAAATTAGTAATTAAGGTTATGTTGTAAAACCAATTTAAGAAATGTAAAAAAGCGTAGGCAAAAACAAGCAGGTAATAAAAAGTTAATAAAAAGGGAATAAAATTACCCGGCACGAAAGAAAAGAGATTCGTAAACAGACTGGAGAAGGCAACTGCTAAGAAAGGGACAGAAATTAAGATGAGCGTAATAACTACCCACAGGAAATTGGTAATTAAATGAGCTCTTAAGAATAAAACGATTTCTTCGTGGGTTTTTTGATTTGCAAAAGTAACTCCGTGAGGTTTTTCCACATAAGCTTTAAAAAATCCCATTTTTTTACGGGTTGATTGAGGCGGCGGGTTATCCTCAATTTTTGTGTGGGGCAGAGGCGTTTCTATTTTTTCTTTTTTAGTTTTTGCTTCCGCTACAAAAATATCCGGCATATACTTATCTTTGCTCTACATTATACAACGGTCCGACAATATTTATATTGCCCGGGGCCCTAATGTTAAAATAGGTCTTAAAAAAATCGCCTGAAAAACTGGCTGAGCCGGCATCTCCGTTAATATGGACCGTTGTGACTTTTCCAACTCCAAAGTCTGCGTCTACACTCGCACTGGAAACAAAATTAAAAGGAGAAATATTTCTGTTTCTTAATTCCTGTTTTACTCTGTCCGAACTCCAGGTGTCTGTTCCTGCAGGATTAGATTTGTCGGTTTGATATAAATGTTCTTTGGTGCCCGAGTCGGCTTGAACTAAAAGCATAACGTTGGCAATATCGGCAACTTCCTCTTGTCTTAGCCAGGCTGTTCCGCCTCTTGAGCCCCAATCGCAGTAAAACCAGGGCGAAGCTTTGTCATAGGCATTATTTTGTAAATCGGAAAAGCTGTTAATTGGTCCCGATGCGTCCTGGGCCCGTTTTGTAAATGAAGTCCCGCTCCAGCCGATATCGGAAGAAGAAAAAACATATCCTCCGTGTGTTGAGGAAAACCAGGCCTTAATCGGGCTTCCGCCCTGAACCATCGCTTTTCCGGCGGTGGCGTTGACTGCCTGTTCCCAATTCCCGCCCTTAGGATCCGTTTTAAATACCTGGCATTGGTCGGTTGGGCATATTGAGCCGCTGCCGTTATTTGTATAAGCGAGTACATAAGAGCGCGCGGCAACCGCCTGGGCTTTAAGGGCGGCTAAATTATTGTCTGTCCAGGAATCAGGAACCTCGTAAATTCTTTTCATATAGTCTTCCAAAGATCCGGTCCAGTCAATACCATTTCCCGATACGTGAATTTGCGTAGACTGGCTGACATCGGAAATTGAATCAAAATTATAATAAGCCTGGAGAATTTGGTTATAATCCTGGCCTGCTTTTGCTCTTCCTAAAGCTCCGAATTGGTTAAGCCCGACCCTGTTTGGAACGCCATAAGTAAAAAAGCCGATTTTAGGAGAAAATCCGGGGTCCGGCGCGCCAGGCAAAATATCGCTTTTGCACCCCCCAAGCATACTATAAGAATTTAAAGAAATTCCCAAAGAGCCGTATTTTTGCGCCAACAATTGCTGTTGGGTTGCGGAGAGTTCTGCTATTTGAGTTGAAAGATTAGCCTGATATGCTCTTGCGCCGGTTACTATTTTATCAAGCTTTGCCGATTGCTCGTCTAAATTCGATTTTGCAGCTGTTAATTTTGTCTTTTCATCTTCCAAGGCTTTTTTGTCTATCTCAAGCGTTTCAATTAAAGTCGCAAGGTTATAAATAGTGGCTTTATTCTGATTTTCAACCGCCTGTTGGTAGCCTAAAACTCTGGTGATATCTTCAACTGATGAGCCGGATAAAAACGGTATAAGCGGAGAATCTTTATAGCTGTCGATATAGTATCTTCTTACAGCCTGATTAAAAATTTCCTGTTGTCTTGCCAAATCTTTATATCTTTGGTCTATGCTTTTTTCTTTTGCCGCAACGCCTTGCTCAATTGCAGCCACTCTATTTTTTATATCCTGTATTTGTGACTTTAAACTATCAAGCTGAGACTGCAAGGGCCTAGTTGCATTAATAGACATATTAAGTGCACTGGTCAAGTCGTTTATTTGTTTTGTAATATCGTCTAATTGATCAGAGGAGCTTTTAGGAACGATAACAAATGAAGCAATAAATAAAAATATGCATAAAAATAACAGGGAAAGCACTTTTTTCATAAGAGTAAATTCATTATACCAAATTAAGTATGCCTCGGGTTGCTAAATGCATAAAGAGGTGGTATTATGCAAAAAAGCAATATGGAAGAGAATCAATTTCAAGAAATATCCCGAACTTTTACTCCGGGAAGACCAAAAAAAAGCCTTCCTAAAAAAACCGTAGTTTTGATCGTAGTCGTTGTTTTAATAATTCTGGCGTTCTTATTCGTAAAATTAAGCGGTAAATCGGCCAAACAATCAACTTCAACCGCTTCAACCACGCCTTCAGCTACAGAAATTCCAATGCAAACCGGAACACCTATTCCTTCTTCTTCCGAAACCCCAACTCCTACCCCAACAGCAAGTCCTACCCCCAAGCCAAGCGTTAATCCTGTCGATAAAGCAACGGGTTTGGATAGAAGCAAGCTTTCGGTTACTATTCAAAACGGAAGCGGACAGGCAGGTGTTGCCGGTACAGCTTCGGATTACCTTACGGGTTTAGGTTATAACGTGTTTTCAACAGGTAATGCGGATAATTACAATTATACCAACGTTTTTATAAAGGTAAAGGCCGGCAAAAGCGATTTCCTTAGTCTTTTGAAAAAAGATTTGGGCTTTAAGTACACAATAGGCACAAATTCAGCTGATCTTTCCGACAGCTCCTCCGAAGATGCTTTGGTTATAATAGGAAAATAAACTAGTTGATGGGAAATCGTTCATGGTTCATAATAAACACATGAAAGTATTTATTGCTGCGGATCACGCCGGTTTTGAATTAAAAGAAGAAGTTAAGAAATTTCTTATTGCTCAAAACTATGAAGTTGAAGACTGCGGCGCTTTTTCTTTTGAAAAAGGTGATGATTACCCCGACTTAATTGTAAAAGCGGCAGAAAAAGTATCCCAGGATCCGCAGTCAAAAGGAATCGTTTTTGGCAAATCCGGAACAGGGGAAGCAATAGTTGCCAATAAGTTTAAAAACGTAAGAGCTGTTTTGGGATTTTCCGTGGATAACGTCAGATTATCAAGGGAACATAACGATACCAATGTTTTGTCTTTGGGCTCCGAGTTTGTCAGCGCCGAACAGGCAAAAAAGCTAGTGCAGGTTTTTCTTGAAACTCCATTCTCAAACGAAGCAAGACACGTAAGGAGAATAGAGGAAATACAGGAAATAGAGGATAGAGAGTAGAAGCTAGAGGTTAGAATTTGAGGTTAGATAGTAGAAGTTCGAAAATCTAATTTCTAATTTCAAGATCCAACTTCCAGTTTCCATTGTCCAGTATCAAACTATGAGTGAAATTATTCCCGGAATTTTGGAAAAAGATTTTGCAGAAATCGAAAAAAAAATAGAATTAGTTAAAGGTTTTGCAAAAACAATACATATAGATATTATTGACGGAAAATTTGCTCCAAACACAACTTTTCTAAATCCCAAACCGTTTGAAAAATACTCTAAAGACATTTTTTTAGAAGCTCACCTAATGGTTGAGGAACCGATTAATTATTTAGATTCTTTTGCAGCCGCCGGTTTTAAAAGATTTTTGGGACACATTGAACATATGTCAAGCCAGGAAGATTTTGTTGCCAAAGGAGAGCTTTTAGGAGAAGTCGGGTTGGCATTAGATGTAAATACACCTCTGGAAAGTTTAAAAGCAGATTATCAGGATCTTGATTGCGTATTAGTGATGAGTGTTAAGGCCGGTTTTTCCGCACAGGAATTTATGCCCGAAGTTTTGGAAAAAGTCAAAAAAATAAGAGAAATTAGCCCAATTCCAATTGAGATTGACGGGGGAATAAATGACAAAACAATTACTCAGGGGTCAGGCTGTGGGGTAAGTCGTTTTGTAACAACAAGCTTTCTTTTTAATGGAGATTTCTCTCAAAATTACCAGAAGCTACGCTCGCTTTTAAAGATTAACGATTAACCGGAATTGCGCTCGGAGTAGCAATAAAATTACAGTTAACCAAGCCTTCGGTCCCTTTTACAAAATATTCAACTCTTCCTAAACAGGGTTTTTGAATAATATCATCTGGTATTTTTAAGGGTGCGTCAGAAACGTTGCCCAAAAGAGTAGTCATAATTTTGTTCCAAATAGGAGCCGCCCCTGTGATTCCGGAAGCAAGGCTTTGACTCATCGGAGAGTTATCGTTATTTCCGACCCAAACCGCAACCAATCTTGCCGGGGTAAAGCCGATTGTCCAATTGTCTCTTTTGTTATCCGAAGTTCCTGTTTTAACGGAAACTGTATGGTTGGGAATATTTAAAGGAGAATTTGTGCCAAATTCAAAAGAGCGGGAAAGGTTGTCGGATAAAATATTTGAGATTATAAACGCAACCCCTTCGTCAATTACAGATTTTTCTTCCGGCGTATTTTTTTGATAGACAAGATTCCCCTGATAATCGGTTATTTTTAAAATGGGGTCAAGAGCGACTTTATTACCGGAATTTGCTACTGCGCCATAAACAGTTGCCATGTCTGTCATTTTTACTTCTGCGGCTCCTAAAGTTATTGCCAAACCATATTGATTAGGCTCTCCCCAAGTAGTAATCCCCATTTTTTTGCCCATATCAATCATATTTCCAATGCCTATTTTTTGCAGCGTCTTAACTGCAGGGATATTAAAAGAATTTGCAAAAGCAATTCTTAAAGGAATCCTTCCATGGTATGCTCCGTCGTAGTTAACAGGTGAATAGGGAGGGTTCCCTGGAAAAGTTATCGGTGAGTCGTCAAGTATTGTTGCGGCTGTAAAACCATTTGACAGAGCCGCTGCATAAGTAACAACTTTTATGGAAGAACCGGGCTGTCTTAGGGATGTAGTTAAATTTACATTGCCGCCGTTTGGGTCGTTATAGTCTCGGCTTCCCGCCATTGCCAAAATGTCACCGTTTTTGGGATTAGTTACCAAAGCAGCCCCGTTTGTAAGATGAAGATAAAAATCGTTGTCAACTTCTGTTTTTACAATATTTTGGACTTCATCCTGAAGTTTCAAATCAAGACTCGTAGTTACGCTTAAACCGCCTTTTTCAACCAGAGGCAGTCCGTACTTTTTAATCAAGAGATCTTTAACATACATCACGAAATGAGGTGCATAAATTGGTGTTTGGGGAGGTAGGAAAGACAGGTCCTCACTTAGTGCGTTTTCCAGTTGATTTTGGCTTATGTAGTCTTGATCCTGCATTTTTTGCAATACATCTTTTTGTCTTTGCTTCCAGAGATTAGGGTTTTCTCCGTAAGGCGAGTAAACGGTTGGCGCTTGGGGCATACCTGCTAAAAAAGCACTTTCTGCAAGGTCTAAATCTTTGACGCTTTTCCCAAAGTATACTTCGGATGCGGCTTCTACCCCCCAGGCTGTCCCTCCATATGGGACTTGGTTAAAATACATCTGTAAAATTTCATCTTTTGTATAAGTTTTTTCAGTCCAAACGGCCAAAATAATTTCTTTAATCTTTCTTCCGATGCTTATTTCCGGGGTTAAAAGTGTTGATTTTATCAGCTGTTGGGTGATAGTAGACCCCCCCTGTATCGGTTTTCCTGAAAGGTCGGCAATGGCGGCTCTTGCTATCGCGTTTGCGTCAAACCCCGGATTTTTGTAAAAATCTTTATCTTCAATAGCGATTGTCGCATTAATAAGGTCTTTTGGGATAAGGTTTAAAGGTACCAAGGTTCTATTTTCATTGGCATAAATTTGATATAAAAGAGTGCCGTTTCTGTCATAGATTTTTGTCGTTTGGGAAATTTCCCGAAGTGATAAACTTTTCGGATTCGGGAGGTTTTGCAAAAAGATTAAAAATAAAAGAGGCAGGAATATAAAAATAAGGGAAAAAAATCCTCCGAAAAGAAAATATTTTATTCTTAGTCTTACTAAATGCGGTCTTTTGTAAACAACGGTTGTCTTTACTTTTTTTACTTTCTTAGGCTTTGGTTTTGCTTTTGGCAGTTTTAGCTTAAAAGAAAACCTTTTGAAAGCAGGCAATTTAAGTTTAATTTTTGGGATCTTTGGCAACGTAAGCCCAAGCTTTGGTAAAGAAAATTTTACATTCTGTTTTGTTTGCAAAATCTGATTTTTCCTAAACGCATAGCGACCGGAAATATCCTGTTTCTCCCGTTCAGTCGCTATTTTTATCCGCTTAAAACTTGTCTTAAGTTTTTTTGATGCCAAGCGAATAATTCGGAGAAAAAACTTAATAACCAGTAAAACAACATCCCCTATTTTAATAAGAAGATTTAAAATTAAAACAATAGCGTCCAAAAACAGCTTCATAATCTGGGGCAGAAAAACTGACCGAATTATACTATAGGAGTATCAGCTTTGAAAGGGGTAAAACTAATGTCCCGGCGCGGGGGTCGGGGTAGGAGTCGGATGCGGACAACTTAGGCAATACCTATCTCCTACTGGGTCGGTATATATGTTTTCGTTTTTGGTTTCCAAATTATCCGTTTGTCCTTTTGCCGGTAAGTCTTGGGTTGTTTTGTCAACAGCAACGTTTTCGGATGAGAGTTTGCCGGTGGAGTTTTCGGTCCCCTTTATAAAATATTCAAATCTTGTAGGACAGGTTGTTCCGCCCGGCGCAATGGAGGGGAAAAATCCGACGTCGGAACAAACCTGTTTTTGAATTACCGATGGCGGTCTTGAAATTGCTTCGGGAGTTTTTCCCTTAAGAAGATAAGACATAATATCATTCCAAATTGGAGCCGCCCCGGTAATTCCGGATACCAATCCGCTCATTTGAGTGTTGTCGCTATTGCCAACCCATGTTGCAACCAGAAACGAGGGGGTGTAGCCGATTGTCCAATTGTCTTTATAGTCATTGGTGGTTCCGGTTTTAACCGATACGGTTTGTCCCCGTATCTTAAGTTGAGAATTGTCTCCGAATTCCAAAAGTCTTGCCCCGTTATCAGCTAAAATATCGGAAATTATGTAAGCGACTCCTTCGGGGAGTACTTTTTTGCCAAATATCGGACTGGACGGAGGCTTATATTCTTCCAATACTTTACCGGTTTTATCTGTAACCTTAAGAATTGGATGAAGGTTAATTCGATAACCCGAGTTTGCAAAGACCCCAAAAGCGGTTGCCATGTCTGTCATTCTTACTTCTGCTCCTCCCAAAGTTAAAGAAAGCCCGTAATTTTCAGGGTGAGTAAAAGTGGTTATTCCCATGGCCGAGGCGGTAGCGATCATACTGTTAATTCCATTTAGCTTAAGCATTTTAACGGCAGGAATATTGAGGGAATTTCCCAAGGCGTAGCGCATTTGAACAAGTCCATGCCATTTGCCGTCGTAGTTAAGCGGACAGTAGTCTTTTCCTCCCTGATTTGGAAAACAGATAGGCCCGTCTACAAATGTAGTAGCGGCGTTATACTTATTGATTAGGCCTGCGGCATAATTTATTGGCTTTATGGAAGAGCCGGGTTGTCTTAAGGCGGTAGTTATATTAAAGTTTCCGGCAATTTTTGTGTCAAAATAGTCTTTGCTTCCAACCATAGCTAAAATTTCTCCGGTTGCGGGATTTGTTACCAAAGCGGCTCCGTTTGTAACGTGATAGTAGCCGGGAAGATCGTTAACTTCTCCGGAAACAGATGCCTCGGCGTAGGCTTGGATATTAGCATCAAGGCTGGTAATTACTTTTAAGCCCCCCTCTTCAACGGTTTTTTGTCCATATTTTGCTATCAAAAGATCTTTGACATACAAAACAAAATGCGGAGCCTCGATATTATTTGAAATCCTTTTGTAATTTAAAACTTCACTTTCGGCCTTTTTTTCCTGGTCGCGGCTTATATATCCAAGTTCTTGCATCGTCTTTAAAACCTCAACCTGCCTTGCTTTTCCAAGTTCCGGATGCGCCCCAAAGGGAGAAAATTGTGTGGGAGCTTGAGGAAGACCGGCCAAAAGTGCACTTTCTGCCAAGTCCAACTCTTTGGCGTGTTTATTAAAGTAAGCTTCGGAGGCCGTTTCAACTCCATAGGCAGGTCCTCCATACGGACTTTGATTTAGATACATTTCCAAAATCTGGTTTTTAGAATAAATAAATTCTGTTGCAAAAGCCAGAATTATTTCTTTTATTTTTCTTGGAATAGTTTGTTCTTGACTTAACAAACTGTTTTTAACCAGCTGCTGGGTTAAGGTTGAACCTCCTTGGATTTGCTTATGAAAAACTATTGATACCGCCGCTCTTACAATACCCCGCAAATCAACAGCTCCGTGGGTATAAAAATTCCTGTCTTCAATGGCAATTGTTGCTTGCTGCATTGTTTTTGGAATGCTTGACAGAGGAACAAACGACTGATTCTTCTTATCATAAATGTTGTACAATAGTTTTCCGTTTCTATCATAAATTAGGGTTGATTGAGGTGTTGAGGAGCTGCTTAATCTGGTGGGTAAAGGAAGATCTTTTAAAATCGTAAAATAAAAAAACAAAGAAAATACTGCTAACGCTAGTATTATAAAACCAGTTACGAAACTATTTCTCTTAAAATGCCTTTTGTAAACTTTATATGGTTTTTTGAGGTAATTTTGCATTCATTTATAATACCATTATATCTAATGACTGACAACCATTTCGGGATTGTATATAATAGACAATGTTTATGGATATTAATGCTCTTCTTTCCTTGATCTCCATATCTAGCTTAGGATTTAACTGGATTGATATTTTAATACTAATTGTTGTTATTTTTTATGGCTTCGAAGGTTACGCCCTCGGTTTTTACGTAGCTTTAGTAGATTTAATAAGTTTTATTGTTTCTTTTGCTTTCGGTCTTTTGTTTTACGCAGTTATAGGCGGGATTCTGGTTAAAGTTTTCTCGATGCCTTCCGGTTTTGCCAATGCGATAGGATTTTTTATGGTGGCATTTATTACAGAAATTATTATTAGCTACATTTTAAAACATCTTGTTTTAAGTGCGACATTTATTGCCGAGTTTGAAAATCAACCAGAGAATATTAAAATACTCAATAATTTCCTTGGCATTCTTCCGGCTGTTTTTTCCGGGCTTTTGCTTCTTTCTTTTATACTGACAATGATTATTGCTCTACCTGTTTCAACTTTTCTTAAACATTCCGTATCCTCTTCTAGAGTAGGAAACGTTTTGGTTACCAATACCCAGGGGCTTGCAAAAGACTTAAACAGCGTTTTTGGCGGTGCGGTTAACGAAACTTTGGCTTTCCTAACGGTTGAACCAAAGAGCAACGAAGTGGTTAATCTTAATTTTAAAACCAGTAGCTTTAGCGTCGACCAAGTTTCCGAAGAAAAAATGTTCACTATGGTAAATCGGGAAAGAACTTCCCGGGGAGTGTCCGCGCTTTTGTTGTGGGACAAGTTAACGGATGTTGGTAGGGCTCATTGTGAAGATATGCTAAAAAGAGGTTATTTTTCTCATTACACACCCGAAGGAATTTCTCCTTTTGACAGAATGGCTAAGGCTGATATTGAATTTACTTTTGCCGGGGAAAATCTTGCTCTGGCACCAAACACGGAATTGGCAATGCAGGGGTTTATGCAAAGCCCCGGGCACAGGGCAAATATTTTATCAGCAGATTTCCACAGGATCGGAATAGCGGCAATAGACGCCGGAGTTTACGGACAAATGTATTGCCAGGAATTCTCTGACTAAAATAATGATAAATGATTAAGGATTAATGATTAGATTAAAAAAAATACAAGAAGCCGATGTTAAGAATAAAACGGTTCTTTTAAGAGCGGATTTGGATATTCCTCTCGCGGGGGGGAAGATTGCAGACGATTTTCGTTTAATTACTTCTCTTGAAACTATCAATTATTTTTTAAAGCAAACAAAGACAATAGTTATTATCGGTCACCTCGGACGTCCGGAAGAAGGAGATAAAAGTTTAAGTTTGAAAGTTGTGGCGAAGTGGTACGCCAAAAATTTCAAATTTCAAATTTCAAATTTCAAATTAAAGGATTTTACTGGATGGAAAATTGGAGAAAAGTTAATTCTTTTGGAAAATCTTAGATTCTTTCAGGGCGAAGAAAAAAATGATCAGGGTTTTTCTAAACAATTAGCCTCACTTGCCGATATTTATGTTAACGACGCTTTTGCTTCTTCGCATAGAGCGCATGCTTCAATAGTCAGTGTCACTAAATATTTGCCTTCCTTTGCAGGATTAAGGCTTGAAAAAGAAGTCGAAGAACTTTCAAAAATTCTAAATGGCCCCAAACGGCCGCTGGTGGTGATAATAGGCGGGGCAAAAATCGAGACAAAACTTCCCCTGGTTGAAAAAATGCACCACTTTGCCGACTATGTTTTGGTGGGCGGGGAAATTGCGGAAAATGATAAAGTTCTTCTTAAAGTTCAACATGAAAAAATTACAGGCAGAAAATCAATTCTTCTGGTGGCCGATTCGAACGAAGATTTAAACGATATTACTTCCAAATCGGCTGAAAACTTTGTTCAGATAATTCAAAATGCAAAAACAATTGTTTGGAATGGTCCGATGGGTGTTACGGAAGAAAAAGAAAATCAAAACGGAACAAATATTTTGGCAGAAGGCATAGTCCAAACATCCGCGGATACAATAGTTGGGGGAGGAGACACACTGGCATTTTTAAAAGAAAAAAATCTGCTTGATAAATTTTCTTTTGTTTCAACAGGAGGCGGCGCAATGCTGGAATTTTTGGCAGATGAAAATCTCCCGGGCCTGGAAGTGTTGGATATTTAACTTTAATTTTTCGGGGGGTTGACAATTTTGTAACTATTGTATATACTTTGGTTACATATGAGAACTGTAATTTATATTAAAACAGACAACGAAATAAAAAAGAACGCCCAGAAACTAGCCCTAGAGCTAGGGCTTAATCTAAGTGACGTAATTAATGCATCTCTTAGAAATTTTATAAGAACTCGAGAGGTCTATTTTTCTTCTATTCCTAAAATGACTTTAGAGCTTGAGAGAATTCTCGGGCCGATAGATGAAGACATAAAAAGAGGTAGGAATCTTTCCCGACAACTTTCTGATTCTTCTGAAGTAAATGATTACCTCAATTCCTTATGATAGTTCGCGTTCATAAAAACTTTGAAAAACAATATAAGAAATTAAAAAAAACAGAGAAAGATAAATTTAAAGAGAGAATTAATATTTTTATTACAGATGAATTCAATCCAATACTTAATAATCACCCGCTTAGAGGTAAATATTTAGGTTATAGAAGTATTAATGTGACAGGAGATCTTCGGGCAATATATAAAAGAGAAGAAAATCTAACAATTTTTGTTGCAGTTAATTCGCACAGCAACCTATATCGATAATTGGCGCAATGCTTGAATTTTTAGCCGGCGAAAATCTCCCGGGCCTGGAAGTCTTGGAACAAAGCTAAATAAAAGCACACAATAAGATAAATAAAATAGATCTATTTTTGATATCTTGACAAATAGATTTATTTTTGTTATTATAATTTTGTTATGCAAAAAGATAGTATAAGTTTCAAAATTCCAGCAATACGCCTTTTCCAAAGAGAGACAGAGGGGAAAGCAATTTACGTAGGAGTTATTAAGGCTTCAGATTTATCTTCTCATCCGCAAGAAAGATTTAGGATTGCCTATTTTGACAGAGAAAACAAAAATGCAGGTTATCAAAGAAGACTTCAGGATAATAAAGTCGAGAAACTTAAGGAATTTATACTTAAAGAGACTAAGACCCCATTGTTCCCAACTGCAATATTAGTTAATTCAAGAGAAATGTTAGATTTTAAAGAAATCTCTAAGGGGGTAGGAACACTTCATGTAAATGAGCCACTTTTTGTGATTGATGGACAGCATCGTGTTACAGCGTGGAGAGCAATTGTGGATGAAACCGATCTTGCGGATAAATGGAAGGATTATGAATTTCCAATTGTACTAATGAGCGGTTTTAAAATCCTAGAAGAGATGGAGCAATTTTATGTGATAAATTCTAGGCAAACGAAAATCAAAACAGATCTGGTTCACAGCTTGCTACTTGAGTTTGAGAAAAAAGATGAGACTAGAAATTTAGTTAAAGAAAAAGACAAATGGATACCTAGGGCAGTAGTAATAACAGAAAATTTAAACAAATCTGGGGCATGGAAAGATAGAATTGGTTACGATTCAGATAGCGATTTAATGCGAAAGACAAGAGTTATTCAGGCCACGTCAGTTGTCGGAGCTTTAAAGCATTTATTTGTAGGAAATAAAAAGTTATTTGACATAGAAAATCCTAAAATTGACGAGTGGATAAAATTTCTAAATGATTATTGGGAAATTATTGCAGATATTTATCCAAATGCAGTTAACAATGCAAACGATTATTCGTTAATGAAGACGGTTGGAATAAATGTAATGCATATTTTACTAGCCGATAAGTCTTACGATTTAGGCTTAGGCATAGAACAAAAAGAGGAACTCTTAAAAAAAATGAGAGAAACTTTAGTTCGTGCTGCGATTAGCGATATCCCTGAGGATTTTTGGAGATCTGATGTTTCTAAACAAACAAGAGAGAGAGGAAGATATGCCGGAGCTTTTTCATCCTCTGCGGGACATAAGAGACTAGCCACAGCAATATTCATAAACAGATTTGATTAATCTCCTCTTGCTCATTTTTTAATTCCTCTGTTATACTAAATTACTATGATTAAAGTCGCGATTAATGGATACGGAAGAATTGGCAGGTTGGCACATCGGGTTGTTTTGGAAAGATATACTCAAGACATTGATATAGTTGCTATAAATGCGGGCTCCTCAACGGATATTAAGGGTTGGATGTATTTGTTAAAATACGATACTACCTACGGGCCGATACTTGATAGGCCTATTTCTTATCAGGAAGCCGAGGGGAATTCGGTAACGAGCAAACTTTTGGGTTATCTTCTTGTCGGAAACGCAAAAATCCCGGTTTACTCCGAAAAAGACCCGACACTTTTACCTTGGAAAGATTTAAACGTTGACGTTGTAATAGAATCAACCGGTCATTTTACAACGGAAGAAAAATTAAAAACTCATCTTCAGGCGGGTGCAAAAGCGGCAGTTTTATCCGCTCCGGTAAAAGAAGGGGACATTAATACTTACGTTTTATCGGTTAACGCCCAAAACTACAACGGAGAAAATTTAATCAGTAATGCCTCTTGTACTACCAATTGCATTGCTCCAGTTGCAAAAATTATGGTAAATCATTTTGGGGTTGAAAAGGCAATGATGACAACTGTCCATGGATATACATCTGATCAAAAACTTCAAGACGGAGGACACAAAGATTATAGACGCGCCAGGGCGGCCGCTTTGAATATTGTCCCAACTTCAACCGGCGCGACAATTGCGGCGGCAAAAGCGGTGCCGGAACTTGCGGGACTTTTTTCTGGTCTTGCGATTAGGGTCCCTGTTCCTGCGGGTTCGCTTTCGGATTTTACCTTCATTTTAAAAAAAGAAACTACAAAAGAAGAAGTAAATAGTATTTTTAAACAGGAAGCGCAAAGCCAGAATTTTGAAGGAATACTGATGGTAACGGAAGATCCTTTGGTTTCTAGTGATATAATCGGAAATCCATACTCGGCTATTGTAGATTTATCTTTAACCCAAGTTTTGGGAAATTTAGTAAAGGTAATTGCCTGGTACGATAATGAATACGGATATGCTAATAGGCTGGTTGAGGAAACCATAATGATTGGCAGTAAGCTTACAAGTACAATATGAAAACTCCCGTTGAACTTCCCGGCATTAGAAATATTACTATCTCCGGCAGAATCGGAGCAGGAGCAACTACCTTGGCTAAAAAACTTTCCGAAAAACTAAACTGGCCTTTGCTTGAGGGAGGGGAAATATTTGCAAAAATCCACAAAGAGTTAGATATCAGCCAAGTAGATGTTTTACAAAGGCCGGATAGTTTCGATCTTAAATTTGAAGCACAAATAAAAAAAACACTTGCCAAAGAAAAGCATCAAATCATCCAAAGCCATTTGGCAGGATTTGACGCCCAGGGAATTGAGGGCGTTTTTAAAATTTTGATTATTTGCCGCGATGAAGAAGGCGATGACAAGGCTGATATTAGGATAGACAGGCTTATGAATAGAGATGGTATTTCTCTTGAGCAGGCAAAACATGAAATTCTAGAAAGAGAAAAAGCTAATATAGAAAAATTCAGAAAACTTTATGCTAAAAACGACCCGAATTGGGTTTATTGGAATAAAAAATATTACGATTTTATAGTAAATACATATTCGCATAATCAGGAAGAAACTCTAGATCTGGTCTTACGGGGGATAGGATATGGAAAATAGAATCAACCTCTTTATCTACTGTGCTATAATACCAGCTAGCTTTAATAACAATGAAAAAAATTTTATTTTTAGTAATTTTAAGTTTAATATTTTTTATTAATATCGGACGCGCTTATGCGCAACAGACGGCCAGTCCAACTTCCACTGCATCTGTTGATTATTCTCTTCCATATCCCGGAATTTTGCCCGATAACCCTTTATATTTTATGAAAGCCTTAAGAGATAGAATTGTTTCATTTTTCATTTCCGATCCTTTGAAAAAAGCTGAATTTGATTTATTAATGGCGGACGTTAGGTTAAATGCGGCTCAATATCTTTTTGCAAAAGGAGAAAACAAATATAGTCTTGCCGAAACAACAATTTCTAAAGGAGAAAATTATTTTTATAACTCACTAGCGATGACTAACGACGCAAAGCAGCAGGGGATGAGGTTTAATGATTTTGTTCCAAAACTTATAATTGCCGCCAAGAAACACCAACAAGTTATCAAAGGCTTGGAAGTTAAAAGCCCGCCTTTTATAAGGGATAGACTTGCGGAAGATGAAAAACGGGCCAAAGATTTTGAAATAAGAGCAATTCAGATAAAGCTTAATTAACAATCCAAAAACCAAATAAAGAACAATTTTTATATTAGTCATTTTAGGACAGTCTTTACATCGAACAAATTTTCTTATTCAAATTTCCCCTCTTTTTAAAATCAACAAAGATTTGAAGCTAAAAATTAACTTGGCCTAGTTTGATATAGAAATTAATAGTTGACAGGGTAGATCTAGTGTCATACTATCCTTCTTGGCACTACAAGTAGTGATTTAAAGTTAAAATTCAAAAGTCAAAGGTCAAAAGTTAATAATTTTGAATTTTTTATGAAATGTCCTTATTGCGGTAGCAAAGATACAGAAGTAGTAGAAACAAGAGACAGCGAAGACTTGGAAACCATTAGGAGAAGAAGGGCTTGCCTTAAGTGTGAGAAGAGATTTACTACTTACGAAAGAGTTGAAAATGTCAATTTGGTAGTAATAAAAAAAGACGGAAGACGAGAACAATTTAACAGAGATAAATTAAAAAACGGAATAATCAGGTCTTGCGAGAAAACAAAAGTATCTCTTGATGACATAGAAAGAATAGTAACGGAAGTTGAAAGAGAATTAAGGGGAGAGTCGGGTGTCGAAGTGGAAAGCAAAAAAATAGGACAGCTGGTTGCAACAAGACTTAAGAAAATTGACAAGGTTGCATACATAAGATTTTCGAGCGTCTTCAGAAGGTTTGTTGACGTAGAAGATTTTGAAAAAGAAGTAAAAAAACTAATTAAATAAATTATGAAACTTGACGGAATAAGACAAAAAGTATTTTTAGACAGATATTCTTTTAAAGATAAACAGGGTAATCCTATGGAAAAAACTCCCGAGGAAATGTGGAGGAGGGTTGCCAA
Organism: Patescibacteria group bacterium; assembly: GCA_023485865.1. Lineage (GTDB taxonomy): Bacteria > Patescibacteriota > Microgenomatia > Levybacterales > UBA12049 > JAMCZC01. The sequence goes on from JAMCZC010000002.1 coordinate 35,171, forward strand.
AGGAATTGCCGGAGTTGAAAAACCGAAAGAGCGAAAAAAATGGGAAAAGAAATTTTATGATGTAATGGATGATTTCAAATTCTTGCCCGGCGGAAGAATTCTGGCAGGCGCCGGAACCGGATTTGATGTTACTTATTACAACTGTTTTGTTATCCCAAATCCGCCTGATTCTAGGGGCGGAATAATGGCAAACCTTACCCAGATGATAGAAATTATGGCCCACGGTGGCGGAGTCGGGCTTAATCTTTCAAGTCTTCGTCCAAGGGGTTCAAGGGTTAAAAAAGTAAATGGCTTTTCTTCGGGTCCGTTAAACTGGGCGGAACTTTATTCTCTGGCGACAAAAGATATTGTCCAGCAGGGTGGAAGTCGAAGGGGCGCTTTAATGCTTATGCTTTGGGATTGGCATCCCGATATCGAAGAGTTTATAACCGTTAAACAGGATTTAAATAAAATAAACGGTGCCAATCTTTCGGTCTGCATTTCGGACGCTTTTATGGAAGCGGTAAAAAAGAACGCCGATTGGGATTTGGTTTATCCGGACTTGGATGATCCAAAATATGATAAAAAATGGACAGGAGATTTAAGTGCATGGAAAAAAGCGGGCGGGAAAATAGTTGTTAAAAAAACAGTTAAGGCGCAATATCTTTGGGATTTAATTTGTCAGGCAGCCTGGAGAAGTGCCGAGCCGGGACTCCACTTCTTAGATAGAAGCAATAAACGAAGCAATACCTGGTATTTTGAGACATTGCTTTCAACAAATCCCTGCGGTGAACAACCTCTTTCCGCTTGGGCAGTTTGCAATTTGGGCGCAATGAATTTAGCGGCTTATGTAAGAAGCGGAAAATTTGATTTTGAAAATTTTGGCAAAGACGTAAAAGTTGCGATGAGATTTTTGGACAATGTTATTGATGATACGTATTATTTCTACAAAGAAAACGAGAAAGTTGCCAAAGACATAAGAAGAACGGGCTTAGGAATTTTAGGCCTTGCCGATGCTTTAATAAAAATGAAAGTTAAATACGGCTCGGAAGAATCTTTAAAAATTATTGACAAAATCTTTAAAACCCTAAGGGATAATGCCTATATTGCTTCATCGGATATTGCCGAAGAAAAAGGTACTTTTCCAAAATATAACAAGGAAAAATATCTTGCGGGATGGCATATTAAAAAATTACCGGAGGAAATAAAAGCAAAAATTGCTAAACAAGGAATAAGAAATGCAGTTTTGCTAACGGTTGCTCCGACCGGAACAACATCGCTTATCTCGGGAGTTTCATCGGGGATAGAACCGGTTTACGAATTTGAATTTTTAAGAAACGACAGACTTGGCCAGCATTTAATGTATCATCCTTTGTATGAAGAATGGAAAAAAACAAATCCCGGGAGAGCAAAACCCGACTATTTTGTTTCGGCAAACGACTTAACTCCGGAAGAGCATGTTAAAGTTCAGGCAATTGCGCAGGAATACGTTGATTCTTCGATTAGCAAAACAGTAAATGCTCCAAAGGAACATACAGTTGACGATGTAAAAAATCTCTATATGCTTTCTTATGACTCCGGTCTTAAAGGCGTTACTTATATGCGGGATGGTTCCCGTCAGGGAGTTTTGGAAAGAATAGATGATAAAAAAGAAAAAACGCAAGAAAAAGCGTCAATTCCTGTTGTAGCTCCGGTTGTTCCAAGACCTGTTATGGTTGAAGGAGTTACTTATCAAACCGAAACTCCGGTTGGAAAAACTTTTATAACGATTAATCATAACGAGAATAAAGACCCGTTTGAGGTATTTATAACCGTTGGTAAATCAGGTTCCGATGTTACCGCAATGGCAGACGCATTGGGCAGAATGATCTCTTTAAACCTTCGTCTTAACGGAGCGCTTTCCTCAAGAGAAAGAATAAAACAGGTGGTGGCCCAGCTTATAGGTATCGGCGGAGCAAGAAGCGTTGGTTTTGGAGAAAACAAAGTCCGTTCTCTTCCTGATGCAATTGCTAAAGTTTTGTCAAAACACTTTGAATTTAGAGTAAACGGAGTTGTTGAAGATAAATCTAAGAACGGAACAAGCGGCAATGGAGCAGTTTATAAAAACGGCACCACAAACGGTCTTTCTAATGAGCATATAAAGCTTACAGCTGACGGAGTTGAAAAAAAACAAACGGATGAAATAATTAAGCTGGAACAGTTAACGCTTGGGACACAAGAAGGGCCTATGATAGCAGGGGAGGATCCGGCAACAGGACTTTCCGATATCTGCCCCGAGTGCGGAGGAGCGAGCCTTGCCTACGAAGAGGGCTGTAAAAAATGCTACGCCTGCGGATATTCGGAATGTTAAAAAAGCTAATTGCTGAGGTCGCTTACGAAATTTTTTCCGGTACGTGCGCGATGGGACTTAATCAGTCCATCAACTAATGCCCGCTAATCCGTTCCTCAAAAATTTGTAAGCTCCCCGCAATTATAATTTTGAATTAATTTATGTCAGTCTATACAAGATTTGGGGATAAAGGTAAAACTTCTTTATACGGCGGGAAAGCGGTTTCTAAAGGCAGTTTAAGAATTGATGCATATGGTAGTCTTGATGAATTAAATAGCGCGATAGGGGTTGTTCTTACCGAAATTCAAAACCCCGGCGTAAAAAAAGAGTTGTTGCTTATCCAAAACGACTTATTTGCAATCGGCGCAAGTCTTGCAAGCAACATGGAGAATAAAAAACTTGGAGAATATTTAAAAAAGAGGGTTAGGGATTTTGAAAAACAAATAGACAGCTTATCGGAAAAGCTTCCCGAGCTTATGAATTTTATACTTCCGGGAGGGGGAAAAGCGGGTTCGTTTTTGCACCTTGCAAGAACTGTTTGCAGACGCTCCGAAAGAAGGGTCGTTGAACTTTTGGAAAAAGAGAACGTCAATAAAGAAACGTTAATCTATATTAATAGGCTTTCGGACTTGCTTTTTACTTTCGCAAGATATATAAATTACCAAGAAAAGAAAAAAGAAATTATCTGGTCTTCCAGATAAAATCTTTCGGGTGAAGAGGGTGGAATTCCCTCGCTGTGCCGCAACTGTATAGTCAGAACCCCGTTCTGCAAAGCAGAATTTGCAGAGAAAAATCTTCCGAGCAGAAGTGCATTTTTATTTTACACAACTTCTCGGAATGGGGAGTTTTTTTATGGCCGAAGCGCAATCTTACAATTACCAAAGACCAAGGGAGCTTGCCGATTCTAAAAATTTTGCCGTTGAGTACGCACCGATTGTTAACAGAAGAGAAATAGAAGACGATATCATTGCTTATCTTGGTGAATTCAGATTTGGATTAAAGAAATCCGATTATCGTTTGGTATTTTCTCGCACAGACGATGAGGGTTGGAGACTTCGTGACCCCCACAGGCTGGAATCAATGGCAATTAAAGCGCAAAGGGCGATAACAGAAAGAAGACAACGGGGGGAAATTACGCCTAGGGAAACAGCGGAGGCTAGTGGTCTTAATTTTTTAGATCAACAGTTGCAAACTGCAAGCGAAGAGGGTTCAATCGTTTGGGCCAGTCCGCCGGGAGCAGAAAGCCAAGGCTACGGAGATTATGGATTCTTCTACATCGGACAAATTGGGAGAATGATTGCCAACAGAAGAGAAGTTGCAATGACGGCAATCAGAGTTAACGGAAGAAGCCTTCCTGATTATGAAAAAGCTTTTAAAAGGTTGTCCGGAATTGACTTCAAATTTAAAAACCCGGAAGATTTTTTAAGAATGCCGGTGATTTTAAATGACAGTTTGCCTAAAGAGCTTATTGACAGTACTCTGGGTACTATTTTTCCAAATCAAGAAAATGTAAGCGACAATTCGGTTGAATTTCAGTTAGCTATTGCAAGAATAAAAAATAGAATAGGAGAATTCATAGATTATTGTGCTTTTGCAACTCCGACCGAAAAAGCTAAAGCTTTTCATGCCTTAGAGAATTATTTTCTTGAGGTTAGAGAAGAGATTAGATCCGGAAAAACAGTTGTTTATCAAAAGAAACGGGAGTTCAAACAGTTGGTTGCTGACTATGGTAGCAGAAAAACTCCTGAAGTTAAAGGAAGCTGTCCTATCTCAAGCCAGAACCCTTTAAATAGCAGTAACATTTTTAATGGTGGATTTGAAGCTTTGAACAACCTAATAAACCAGGAATGGTTTACTTGTCCCAAATGTCATTACAAAGCAGACGGGCCGGTTGGAAATACCTGTCCAGGTTGTGGTTTGACAAAGGAGGCTTATGCGCAAGAATCAGGGCAAATCTGCGAGTGAGAGTTCATTGTCGAAGACCTTCAATCGTGTTATGATTATTATGTATGGATGATACGTCTCAAAAGCAAAATCAACATCAAGTTCAAGGTCAAAATCAAACCCAACAACCTGTAAGTCCCGTAAGCACTCCTCAAAAAGAGGTTGAAGCGGCCCCTGTTAGTGACTATATTGTGCCTTCGGAGGTAACGCCTAGAATCGAAAAGGAAGTTTCTGAAGCGGGAGTCAAAGAAGTGGGTAAGGCTCCACAACTTACAGAAGAGCATTTTAAAACCGGGATTAAGCATGCGCCGGAGTCAACTCCGGTTCCAAAAGAACCAACGGGAGCAGTTAAATTGCCAATGACGAAAAGCCAAGCAGAGCAACAAGCTAAAGGAAATCCCGACGACGCTGCTACTTGGCTTGCGAATTTTATTTTAAGACTGTTAAAGAAAATGCGACTGGTAAATAATTAAAGTATGTTTTTACGAACTTTTTCTCTGGACAATTTGATGTCTCTTTTTATTTCCTTATTGATTGGTCTTTTTATTGCGGCCATTTTAGTTTTGCTTTTGGTTTTGCTGTCTTATGTTTTTGTTCTTTGGTATAGAAATAGAGACAGAGAAAGGCAGTCTTTAGAATCGACTCTTTTACAAGTTACTCTTCCCAGGGACAACGAGATAAAAATCGATGCGGCAGAGCAGCTTTTTTCAAGTTTTGGCTCAATGAGAAAAGGCGGAAGGCTGTCTTTTTTAAAGCTTCAGCCCCATTTGTCTTTTGAAATTGTCGGAATGCCGGGAGATATCCGTTTTTACGTTAACACCCCTAATAAATTTAAAGATTTAGTTGAAAAACAAATAAACGGAGCATATCCTGATGCGGAGATTAAGGTAGTCGATGAAAAATCCCAGAAGCCGGGTTATGTCTTAGGCAACGAATATAATATTTTTGCCGACAATGCCAAGGTTGCTTTTGCAAGCCTTAGACTCAAAAGTTCAAACTACGCACCGATAAAAGTATTTAAGGATTTGCCAACAGACCCCCTGTCTTCAATTACTTCAGTTCTGGCAAAAATGACTTTGGGGGAGGGAGCGGCAATTCAGGTCTTAATCAGTCCTGCCGATTCAAAATGGAAAAAAATGGGAAGAAAGTACATTGCCAGAACAAAAAAGAACGAGTCAAATCCCGAGACGGCAAAGTATTCGGCAGATCCAAAAGAGCTTGAGGGAATAGAAAATAAAATAGGCAAACCCGGGTTTAATACGGTTGTAAGAATTGTTGTTTCTTCAAGCTCCGTGGAGGCTGCTTCTGCGCATCTTGGTAATATAACCAGTGCCTTTTCCCAATTTGACGGGGCAAATTCATTCACTAAAAACAAGCATCGGTTTAAAGGAATGTTTATGACAGATTTTATCTATAGATTTTTGCCGATGAGAGGGCAAACGTCGGTTTTAACCAGCGAAGAATTGGCAACAATTTTTCATTTCCCAAATAAAAGTGTTTCAACGCCTCATATCTTTTGGATTTCCTCCAAAAGAGCACCTGCTCCGGCTCAAATTCCGGACAGCGGTTTATACCTTGGAATGAGTACTTTTAGAGGCTTGAGCAGGCCTGTTTATATGCAAAGAGATGACAGAAGAAGGCATATGTATGTAATTGGAAAAACCGGTGTCGGAAAATCGGAATTTCTAAAAGATATGATTTTGCAGGATATTAAAAACGGGGAAGGGGTTTGTTTTATAGACCCTCACGACACAATAGACAAACTGTTGCCGCTTATTCCGCCCGAGCGAGCCGAAGACGTAATCCTTTTTGACCCTTCGGATACCGACAGGCCGATGGGTTTGAATATGCTTGAGGCAAATACCGAATCGGAAAAACATTACGTTGTCTCATCAATTGTCGGTCTTATGTACAAACTTTACGATCCCAATAAAACAGGTATTATCGGGCCTCGTTTTGAACACGCAATAAGAAACGCAATGTTAACCGTAATGTATGAAAAAGGCAGTACTTTTGTCGAGGTTGTAAGAGCTTTGACAGACGCAACTTTTGTCCAGGAGCTTTTGCCAAAAGTTCAGGACCCTATTATCAGACGTTATTGGACAGACCAGATTGCCCAGACTTCAGACTTTCACAAATCCGAAGTTTTAGATTACATTGTTTCCAAATTCGGCCGTTTTGTTACCAATAAAATGATGAGAAACATTATCGGCCAATCTTCCTCGGCTTTTGATTTTAGAAAAGTTATGGATGAGGGAAAAATTCTTTTAGTTTCTCTTTCTAAAGGGAAAATAGGAGAGGAAAATGCCAGCTTTTTAGGCTTAATTCTGGTCCCTAAAATTTTGGTGGCCGCAATGAGCAGGCAAGATATCCCTGAAGAACAAAGACGGGATTTCTTTCTGTATGTTGACGAGTTCCAAAACTTCGCCACTCCCGATTTTGCCCAAATATTGTCGGAGGCAAGAAAATACAGGCTTGATTTAATTGTTGCCAATCAGTTTATCGGGCAAATGGACGAAGAGGTTAAGAACGCAATTTTTGGCAATGTCGGAACGCTTGTTTCTTTTAGGGTAGGAGTAACGGATGCAAATTATCTTGCGCATGAATTCCAGCCGACTTTTACGGAAGCCGATTTAATCAATGTAGACGTCTACAATACTTATGTTAAAACAATAGTGCATAATGAACCGGTTACGCCTTTTTCTATGGATTTAACCCGTGATATGAGTAAAGAAAAAGATCTTGCCAATCCAAGAGTGGCAGAGTTAATAAGAGAGCTTTCAAGGCTAAAATTCGGTAAAGATGTCCGAACGATAGAAGGAGAAATTGCCCAAAGAGCCAGGCTCTAAAATGATTAATGATTAAGGATTAAAGAAATTTAAATTCCTCGATTATTCTTGCCTAATTAAGAGCCATTTGTTAAAATCGTTTTGTTGGAGCTGTAGTTCATCGGTCAGAACGCGACTCTTATAAAGTCGATGCAGATGGTTCAACTCCATCCAGCTCCACAAGCAGATGTTCTTGCCTGCCCTTCCGAAGTTTTAACGAAGGAGGGGTTCGAACCCAAGCAGACGCACCGCGTCAAACGCTGCTTCGCCTATTAGAGTTCGGTAAGCGCGGCGCCTTCTTTGCTTTTTCCAACCTCTCCGACGTATTGAAGATATCTTTCGGTTGTTGAAAGTCTTTTGTGTCCTAAAACTTTGGACAAAACAATTAATGAAACGCCGTGTTTTAAGTGGTGGGCGACAAAAGTGTGCCTCAAATCGTTAACTTTCGCTTCTCTTATTTCTGCTAAGCGGAAATATCTTTCAACAGCCGTTCTAATATTTCTTATCAAAAACGGCTTGCCGGATTTTGTTATGAACAAATGGTCCTCTTTAACGCTTGGCCGAATATTCATGTACCTAGTTAAAGCTTCCCTGGCGCTTTTATTAAGGGGAACAATTCTGTCTTCATGCTTTTCAAAAGGAGCTATGTGCAGGCTGTCTTTGGTAACATCCGAAAGTCTTAAGTTTGAAAGCTCGCCGATTCTAATCCCCGTTTGTAAAAGAAGCTCTATAATTGCAAACATTCTCGGGTCGTTTTTTGCGGCGTCTCTTAATGCCCTATATTCTGTTGGGGTTAAGATTCGCGGGGGCGCCAGCTGATATTTGGGGTGGGATACCAAAAGGGAGGGGTCATCCGTAACGTATTCGTTTACTTTTAAAAATCGATAAAAGGTTCTGGTTGAATTTATTTTTCTTGAAATTGATTTAGGTGTATAGTTATCCTTGCTCATTTTGGCTAGAAAAGCTTCGATGTCTTCCTTAGATACCTCGTGGACCTCGTTTCTTTGCAGTTCTTCCAGGAACGAAAGTAATTGGTCAATATCTTTTCCGTACGCAATTACGGTGGAGTTTGATTTATTATTTTCCTTTAAATATTTTTTAAATTCTTCGTGGGCATCGCGAAGCTTAATCGGCTTCATATTTCAATTCCTTCAATATTCCCTTGAGCTTGTCGACGGGTCATAGTGTCCTATAATATCACTAATTTGGGTTATAGTCAAGGCCAAGAATTTAGGAATCTTTGAAATGTGCTAGTATGTTTAAAGATAAATATGCTAAAAAAAGCCATCTTTATAGTTGTTGTAATCGTTCTTTTGGTTATTATTAATAACCTTGTGCGTTCCATTTATGATATTTGGAGTAAGCAAGACTTATTAAATCAGGCTCAAAAAGAATTAACCAGGGAAGAGCAGAAAAACCAAAAACTAAAAGCGGAATTGTCTTTCGTCCAAACTCCTAAATTTATCGAAGAAGAGGCAAGGAATAAGCTGTTTTTAGTAAAACCGGGAGAACAGCAAGTGTTAATACCAAATAAATCTACGGAAAGCTCAAAAAAGCAGGAGGTTCAAATCCCTAATTGGCAAAAATGGCTCAATTTGTTCTTTTAACCGGTCCGACAGGGAAGATTTCAACTCGCTCCGCATCTGCCGGTTTAGGTTTTTTATTCTCAGGATGAACTTTCTGCCAAATACCCCTAAGCTTAGCATGGATTTTAAGAAAGGGAACAGCAAATGAGGCCTCATCTATTTTGCCGTTAAGTTTGTACACGTCAAATGGGAGATTCATGCCTAAGACGGTCCACACATGTCCTTTGTCTGTTCTGGTTTCTCTATTTTTTTGTTCCAGCACATTGTAATCAAAGCCAGGCATATTGATAACTAATTTTTTTAATAATTCATAGGGTGGATACAAAAGTCCAAATCTGGAAAATTTCCATCTTCTGTAGAGATGCGCATAATGATTGTGTTCGTGTTCGACATAAACAGGCTCTTGGTATACTACTCCGGTTGGGTGGGTTTTTATTCTTACATAATCTCTGCTGAATTTATGAGCGCCTTTTTCTTTTATAATGTCTTCAACAGATTTAAATTCAACGCCTTCCTTTCCCGGAGTTCTGCGAAGAAATGAGAGGAAGCCTTTTAAATAACCCATTATTGATTTAGGATTGTGGTTTATCCCATCCGGATGGTTAAATAACCATTTAATTGTTCTAAAATGTGTTCCGTGCGCAATATCTATCGTTTTTATAGATTCAGATGGTAGGGCGGCTTGAACCTCCCCCAAGGTGCTATATGCGTCTCCTTGTCTAACTATTGCTTCAGGCGGTACTTCGCGAGATTTAATATCGCTTGCCATGCTCTCGCCTTCGTTTTGATTTTGCGGCCCCCATAAGTGGCCTAACGGCAACACTATCTGCGGGGGTTTTTCGTCTCTTGCAATAGCTTGATCCGCCTGAGCTTGGTTTTCTAAAGCGGTTGCTAAATCTACAAGTCGGGTCATTAGACCTATTCCGGTTATATGTTCGCTGGGCCAATAACCGTGAGATAATATTTTTACTCGCACTGATTCCTTGTGTTGAGTGGGTGCTTCTACTGTCATAGGGGGGAATTATAGCGCTGGAGTTACTATAAGTCAAATTAGTACCAGGGGCGAGGATCGAACTCGCGACCACCGGGATATGAATCCGGCGCTACTACCACTGAGCTACCCTGGCTTCAAAAACTATTTTATCATCTGCTTTAATTGAAAGCAATTTTATGCTACAATACACAAACACGCGGGGTAGTGTACAGTGCACGTGAGGCTTAACATAATGGGCCGTTTTGATAGTAATAACAAAACAGTATTCAGCTATATCGGTGAACTCCTAAAATTTTAGGACAATACCGAGGGAAGACTCGCCTAGGCGAGAACCCGTAGAGACTACACGCTGGGCCCCCCGATTAAATCGGGGGTGAAGATATAGTCCGACACTTCAAGTAATTGAAGAAACAGATGCATAATCTCACAGGCTAGGCGCAACTCCTAGCCCCGCAACACTTCGACTCACTTACGTTCACTCAGTGTAAGCACTTTAAGAATGAAAAGAATGAAGTGAGTTTTTATTGTATAATTGGGCGTATGGATTTTAAAAATTCCAGATCTGCCTTTGGCGGAAAGAAAATTGCAGTGATAGGGGAAGGTCTGGAGGGCATATCGAGCGCTAAGTATTTAAAAAAGCACGGCGCTGATGTTAATATCTTAGACCAAAAGCAAGGAAAGGACTACCTAGAAAATTTAGATAAATACGATTTAATTGTCAGAAGCCCGGGTGTCAAGATTTCTGATTTAGAAAAGTATGTTCCTAAAGGGAAAATTACTTCTCAAACAAGAATTTTTATGGAGCTTTGTCCTTGTAAAATAATCGGAGTAACGGGAACAAAAGGAAAAGGAACCACATCCTCTTTAATCTACGAAATGCTTAAAAAACAATCCTCCTTCGCCAAGGCTTCAGGGGATAGGGGCTTTGATGTGTATTTAGGTGGTAATATTGGTAAGCCTCCATTAGAGTTTTTGGATAAATTAAATGTTCAATCGATAGTTGTCCTGGAGTTATCTAGTTTTCAGCTTTTAGACCTTACCCAAAGTCCTCATATTGCCGTAATGCTTATGACAACCAGCGAACATCTTGATTACCATCAAGATGTTGATGAGTATGTTGATGCGAAACGAAACATTTTAAAATTTCAAACCGAAAATGACTTTGCTATCGTTAACAGAGATTATCCTGCCAGTAACGAATCGGATATTCATACAAACGGTAAAGTATTTTATGTAAGCACAGAAAGAAATGGATACGAGGGATGTTCTGTGAAAAAGAATGCAGTTTTTCTAAAACTAAACGGAAAAGAAGAGAGGGTTATTGACGCTTCGCAAATTCTTTTGCCCGGGAAACACAATCTGGAAAATGTCTGCGCAGCTTCTATGGCTGCATATTTGGCTGGGGTTTCGGTTCAAAATATTGCCTATGTTCTAAAAACTTTTAAAGGCCTTGAGCATAGGCTGGAACTTGTTGCGGAAGTTAACGGCGTTAAATATTATGATGATTCTTTTTCAACAATTCCAGAGACAACAATAGCAGCTATAAATGCTTTTAAAAATCCGGAGATTTTAATTCTTGGAGGATCAAGCAAAAGCAGTAATTTTAAAGAATTAGGAGAGGTTATTGCAAAAGCGGAAAATATAAAAGCAATAATAGGCATTGGGGTTGAATGGGGAAAAATAAAATCAAAAATCAAAAATCAAAAATCAAAAATCCTTTTAGTTGAAGGAGCAGATAGTATGGAAAAAATAGTCAAAGCAGCTTCAAAAATCGCCTTGCCGGGAGACTTAGTTTTGTTAACACCTGCCTGCGCCTCTTTTGATATGTTTAAAAACTATAAAGACAGAGGAAGCCAGTTTAAGTCGGAAGTTTTAAAACTTAAAACTCCCTAAATTTTCAATTTCAAATTTTTAATTTTTAATGAATTTCCAATGACCCAATTTTAAAATTAAAGAATTTAAATATATTTAATCTGTGTTTTTAATATTTAATTTTTGATATTTAATATTGAATTATGAGGCCGACTTTCAAAATAATCAAAAAAGACAAGAAATCAAAAGCCAGAGCTGGTATTATCAAAACCCCCCATGGTGAGATCGAAACGCCGATTTTTATTCCGGTCGGGACCCAAGGGACGGTAAAAGCAGTTTCACCGCGTGACCTAAAAGAAATGGGGGCGCAAATAGTTTTGGCAAATACCTATCATTTACACTTAAGGCCGGGAGAAGACCTTATTCAAAAGTTCGGAGGTTTGGCAAAGTTCATGGGGTGGGAAGACGGTCCCCACTTCGCCAAGACTTCGAGGGGCAGGCCGACGATGACAGACTCCGGAGGTTTTCAGGTTTTTTCTTTAGGGGTAGGAAAGATGGGCGGAGGGGTGAAATTCCTCAAAGAGGAAATATCAAATTTAAAATATCAAATTTCAAATATAGAAGAGGCAAGGCCAAGACTTAATAAAATTACTGAAGAAGGGGTGACTTTTCAGTCGCATATTGACGGGTCAAGCCATAAACTGACTCCGGAAAGCTCAATCAAAATTCAGGAAAAGCTCGGAGCCGATTTAATTGTTGCTTTTGACGATTTGGAGTCGCCCAAATACTCTTTTGAAGAAACAAAAAAATCACTCGAACTTACAAACAGATGGGAGTTGCGTTCGAAAAAAGCTCACAAAAGGAAAGATCAATTGCTGTACGGCGTAACTCACGGAGGGCCGTTTAGAGACTTAAGAGAACTTTCCGCCAAATTTGTTGACGAGAACTTTGACGCTATTGGTATGGGCGGAGCACACTTGTCAAAGAAAAATTTATATGAGGTAGTTAGTTGGACAACGGATATTGTTTCGGATGAAAAGCCGAGGCATCTTTTGGGAATTGGAGAAGTTGATGATATTTTTGAAATTATTCAAAGGGGCGTTGATACTTTTGACTGCGTAATTCCAACAAGAATTGGAAGAACTGGATTTTTCTTTGTTTTCCCGCCCAAAGGCACAGTCAAAAACCGCTTTAGAACAGACATAGACAAGCCAAATTTTAGAACCGACCCAAAACCTTTGGATTTAAATTGCAAATGTTATGCTTGTCAGAATTTCAGTAGAGCTTACATCCATCACTTATTTCGAAGCAAGGAACTATTGTCGTATCATCTTTTAAGCCTTCACAACGTCCGTTTTCTCATTAACCTTACAAAACAAATTAGGAAAGCGATTTTAGAAGATAAGTTTCAAAACCTAAAAAAAGACTGGATTGGTTGATATTACAATATAGATTTGATACTATTTGAGTATGTCAGAGGCCAAAGATGTTTCAGGATCTTATTCAGAAACAGAAGCCCCTACCATAAAAAGATTTTCTAAAGAAGCACTTTCGGCGCTGGAAAGAAATGGTTTTTGGTTAGGAGAATTAACAGGACAAAGCATAGCAGGTTATGAAAAAGCAGGGAGAAGATTTTATACTAAAACAATTGATAGATACCCTGAGATTAAAGATTTGCTTTCAAGAGCCTCTGAGGTAGCAATAGGAGATCCTCTTAATAAACCATACGATTATATTCTTCCTGATTATAACTGGAAGAGTTTTAGTGATTATTTTGGGATGATTGATGAATATAATAAAGATTTGCAGGAAAAGATTCCGGACGTAGAGGCTGTAATAGGTGAAGCTCCGGATTATGTTGAACTTCTTTGTTCTTTTAGGGATGAAACAGGATTAATACTACTTGATGGTTTGGCATATGCCGCAACAAAAACAAGAGTTGGTAAGAGTACAGTATCTGTAGGTCATCAAGATTTTACACCTGATTATGAAATGATCATTCATGCGAATGAAATGCCGGCAGATTATAAATATTTTCTTTCTATGTATTGCGTGCCCCTTGTTTTTCCTAAGTAAATATTATTAATAAAATTTAACTTCTGTGATAATATAGAGGAAATGAGTAAAGTTGTTTTTTCGGGGGTTCAGCTAAGCGAAATCTTAAGAGTCAAATAAATGATATGCTAAAAATATGCCTATTGTTTTTTCGACCCACTCCAAAAATCAGCTCAAAAGGCGGCTAAAGAGAAAAATAATATGAAAGTTCAATACGCCCCTAAAATAGACGCAATTTATATAGAATTAGCAAAAGGAACATACAAAAATACACGTAAAGTTTCCGATGCTATCTTAGTGGATGAAGATAAAAAGGGAAAAGTTTTGGGGATTGAAATTTTAGATGCGACAAAAAACGTTAACGCTTTTAATCCTAAAAATCCAAAACTTTTTATAAGCCCCCAATAATCACAAAACTGCTATAATTGCCTCATAGGAAAATGAAGACTTTAAGGATTAAGATTATACTTACTTGTTGGGAAAAAGAACTCGTATGGCGCGTGATTGAGATTCCTGAAAACAAAACGCTTCATCAGCTGCATCTTGCAATTCAGAAAGCATTTGGCTGGTACAACGATCATTTATATTCATTTTTCATGAGCAACAACAGGATGGATAGAAAGGGAGAATACACGAGTCCGGTTGACATTGAAGAAGCAGGAGAGGATGCGTTATCGGCAGCAGAAACAAAGTTAAAAGATTTGAACTTACAGTTAAAGAAAAAATTTCTCTACCTCTATGATTTTGGTGATAATTTAGATCATGAAGTAGAAGTGGTAGGCTTTGGTGAAACGGACGACTTCCATAAATATCCTCAACTCATAGGCGCATTCGGCGCAGCGCCTGAACAGTACGCAATCCGGCGAGCAGGTATGGAAGAGACAGAGAATGAGAAGTCCCCAAAATATACAGAAGAGAAAAATTAGTTCTAAACTACAGCACTACATAGTACTATACTTTAGTGAGGTATATCAAAAATTCTCGGGTTAAATCATAATGTTTATTTTTTGATTAACCTTACAAAACAAATAAGAAATTCAATTTTGGAAGATAAATTTCAGAAAATGAAAAAAGAATGGCTGGTGTGATAATATAGGGATATGAAAAGAGTTTTAACAGGAGATACGCCAACCGGCAAACTTCATTTAGGCCATTATGTCGGGACACTCGAAAACAGAATAAAACTGCAAAACGAATATGAAATGTTTATTCTTTTTGCAGACACACATGCCTTAACTACGCTAAGTTCCACTCCGAAAATGATTGCGGAATATACAAAAGAAGTTCTTTTGGACAATTTATCTGTCGGTTTAGACCCTAAAAGTGTCACTTTTTTTGTTGAATCGGCAATTCCGGAAATATATGAACTAGCTGCAATTTTTAGCATGTACGTTTCCCATAATAGGGCATTAAGAAATCCCACAATAAAAGATGAGATTAAATCAAAAGGACTTGGAGATCAATATAGTTTAGGCTTCATAAATTATCCGATTTTCCAGGCTGCGGATATTCTCTGCGTTAAAGGTCAAGTTGTCCCGGTCGGAAGAGATCAGGAAGCACATCTTGAGCAAACAAGAGAAATCGCAAGAGAATTGAATAAGCTTACTAATTCAGATATTTTCCCCGAGCCGCAGGCTTTAGCCGGAAGAGTAGGGAAGTTAATTGGAACCGACGGCAATCCTAAGATGGGAAAAAGCCTTAATAACACAATTTATCTTTCCGATTCAAAGGATGAAGTTGAAAAAAGGGTTATGAACATGTATACCGACCCAAAAAGAATTCATCCGAGCGATCCGGGAACAGTGGAAGGGAACCCCGTTTTTATTTATCTCGATACCTTTGCGGCAGAAAAGGACAAAAGACAAATTGAAGAATACAAAAATAAATATAAAAAAGGAGAAGTAGGGGATGTAGAAGTTAAGAAGTTTTTAACAGGTATCTTGAACGAATTTCTGGAGCCGATAAGACAAAGGCGTGCAGAATATGAAAAAAAACCCGATCTTTTGCAATCAATTTTGGACAAAGGAAACGTAAGGGTCAGGGAAGATGCAGCAAGGACATTAAATGAATTAAAGCAAAAAATGGGATTGGACCTCTAATTCTTTCAAGAAATGGTGGTAATTGAGTTCAGGCTGTGGTATACTTTGCCGTACCTATGGCAAACGGAAAAAGAACAAAAAACTTAAAACGCATCAAGTTAAAGATGAATCTTTCGTGGAAAAACCTGATTATTTATGCATTTCTGCTTCTTTTTGTGAGTTTTATTTTCTTAGGGCTTAACGAGCAAAACGGGTCTTTCCAGGAAACAAAAACCGTTCCTCTTTCTAAAGTTATCTCCGATGTAAAAGCAGGAAAAGTTACAAGCATCGAGGTTTTACCTAACAAGCTGACTGTTCACGAAAAGACGGGAGATTTGCAAAGCTTTAAAGAGCAAAGCTCAAACATTTATCAGCTTTTCAAGGATGCGGGAGTGCCTTTGGACAAAACAAACGTTGTTATAAAAGATGAAACTACTATTAATAACTGGATAAATATTATTTCTTCAATTCTTCCGGTTATTTTAATGGTGGCTTTTTTCTACTTTATTTTTAGGCAGGCTAGGGGAGCACAGGAAAGCGTTTTTTCTTTTGGCCAATCAAAAGCAAAAGTATTTAACAAAGACAACCCAAAAATTACTTTTGCAGATGTTGCGGGAGTTGATGAAGCTAAGCAAGAATTAATGGAAATTGTTGATTTTCTAAAAAATCCCGGCAAATACAAAGCAATGGGGGCTCGTACGCCAAAGGGCGTATTAATGATTGGTCCTTCGGGAACAGGAAAAACACTTTTAGCAAGGGCAACAGCTGGGGAAGCCGGCGTTCCGTTTTTTTCAATGGCAGGAAGTGAATTTATGGAAATGCTAGTTGGAGTTGGAGCTTCTAGAGTCAGAGATTTATTCTCAACTGCCAAAAAAGCCCAGCCCGCAATTATTTTTATAGATGAGATAGATGCAATTGGAAGGCAGAGAGGGTATGGGCTAATGGGCGGACACGACGAAAGAGAGCAGACTTTAAATCAAATTCTAGTTGAAATGGATGGGTTTTCCCCCACAGAGCAATTAGTAGTAATAGCGGCAACCAATAGGCCCGATGTTTTGGACCCTGCGCTTGTCAGGCCCGGAAGATTTGACAGACGTGTGGCTTTGGATATGCCGGATGTTAACGGCAGGAAAGCAATTTTGGCAATCCACGCAAGAGGCAAGCCTTTTGTAAAAAATGTAATTTGGGAAAAAATTGCCAAGAGAACAGTCGGTTTTTCCGGAGCGGATTTGGAAAATATGTTAAACGAAGCTGCAATTTTAGCAGCGCGTCTTGGCAAAAAAGCAATTGATATGAGCGATTTGGAAGAGGCGGCTACTAAAGTAAAATTAGGGCCGGAAAAAAAGAGATTGCAGACGGAAGAAGATAGGAAAATGACGGCTTATCACGAGGCCGGTCACGCCTTAGTCTCATGGTTTATGCCGGGCATGGACCCAGTACATAGAATTTCAATTGTTTCAAGGGGAATGTCTTTGGGGCATACAATGATGGAGCCAATGGACAGAATTCATGAAACCAAAACCCATCTTTTGGAACAAATTGCCGTAATGCTTGGCGGAAGAGCCGCGGAAAACCTCGTTTTCAAAGAAATGACAACCGGCGCATCCGATGATATTGCCAAAGCAACAGAGGTGGCAAGGACAATGGTGGTTGAATTCGGAATGAGCGAGTTAGGGCCCATTAACCTGGACGGAGAAAGACGCATGCCATACGAGCAATCTCAAGTTTCTCCGGAAATGGCTGCTAAAATTGACGGGCAAGTTAAAAAAATAACCGATGAGGCTTATGGGAAAGCTTCGGATATTCTTAAAAAATTAATGGACAAATTGGATGTTTTGGCCGAAGAGCTTTTGAAAAAAGAAACAATAGAATCCGAAGAGTTTGTCAGAATAATCGGTCCTAAGAAAGTTGTTTTGGCAAAAGTCAGAGCCTAGTTGACAATTATCCTCCCCCGTGAGATTATCAAAAAGATATGGCAGCAGCTAAAAAGAATTCGTCTTCAAAAACTTCGGCAAAACCGCACTTTTCTAAAAAAGAAGCCATAAACTTTGGGTTTGAAATTGCCAAGAAAAACATAATATTTTTTATCGGACTTTTTGTTGTAGTTGTTGTTGTCTCTGCCTTGACATCACTTATTCAATTTGGAGCAACCTTAGAAAAACAGCCTCTTTTATATATTGTTTTGTATGTCGTAACATTTATTATCAATACAATTATCGGAATGGGGCTTATTAAGATATCTTTAGAATTTGTAGATAAGAAAAAACCCAAATTCAAAGACCTTTTTCACACGAAAAATCTGGTAAATTTTATTTTAGTTTCTTTAATAAGAGGAGTAATAACTCTAATTGGATTTATTTTACTGATTATCCCCGGAATAATTTTTTCTATAAGACTTCAATATGCTACCTATCTTGTTATTGATAAAAATCTGTCGCCTGTTGATGCCGTTAAAAAAAGTTGGGATATGACAAGGGGAAATGTTTGGAACTTATTCTTTTTTGTAATCTTACTTGCTCTTGTAAATATTTTAGGAGCTCTTCTTCTTTTGGTGGGGCTTTTTGTAACAGTGCCTTTGATGATGATTGCTACAACCTTTGTCTACCGTAAGCTCCTCAATGTAAGTAAATAGCGATTAGCGTATAGCGTTTAGTTCTTGTATAATCAACCCATGCAGAAACTGGTTATAATTGACGGCAATGCGATTGTGCACCGTGCCTTCCACGCTTTACCTTCGATGAATACTCAAGACGGCCAGTTAACAAACGCAGTATATGGGTTTTTTGCCATGCTGTTAAAGCTGTTAAATGACCTTAAGCCTCAATATCTGATTGTTTGTTTTGACCGCCCCAAACCTACTTTTAGGAAGCAAATGTATGTCGGGTATCAGGCAAAAAGACCCAAGATGTCGGATGATTTAGCTCCGCAAATAGACCTTTTGCATAAAGTTTTGGAAAGAGCAAAAATTGAGCATTTTGAAATAGACGGATATGAGGCCGACGATATTATCGGAACAATTGCCACCCAATCCGCTGCAAAAAACCTTCAGACAATTATTGTTTCGGGGGATAGGGATATGCTTCAGCTTGTAAATCATAAAGTTCTTGTTCTGGCGCCAATTTCGGGAATTACTAAAATGGCACTTTTTGACGACGAAAAAGTAAAAGAAAAATACGGTTTAAAAGCCTCTCAATTCATAGACTACAAAGCTTTGGTGGGTGATAGTTCGGATAATTACCCGGGAGTTTCGGGAATCGGGCCAAAAACAGCAGCAGAGCTTATTAATAAATATCAAACTTTTGAAAATCTCTACGCGCATATTTCGGAACTGCCTCAAAATTTAAGTTCAAAACTGGCTACGGATGCGGAACAGGCGGCTCTTGCCAAAAAACTGGCAACAATCGCCCTTGACGCGCCTATTAAAATAAATTTGGAAAAAGCAAAGGTAGGAAAGATTGATAAACTTGGACTCTTGGAGGCTTTTAAAGAGCTTGGCTTCAAAACCTTAATAGGAAGAGTATTAAATTCAGATTCGAGTAAAAATATGAATAAGCCTAAAGAGAAGAAGAGCAATGATGAACAGTTGGGGCTTTTGTAAATTTCTAATTTCTAATTCTTAATTTCTAATGAAATCAAAATGCTTAAATTTAAAACATTAAAAATTGATTGAAAATTGAAAATTAATAATTGAAAATTATATGCGAGTTGCAATTGTTCACGATTATATAAAAGAATATGGTGGGGCAGAGAGGGTTTTGGAAAAACTCCATGAAGTTTTTCCCGACGCGCCAATCTACACAACGGTTTACTTGCCTTCGTTTTTAGGGCCTCATAAAAAAAGGTTTGAGGGGATGAATATTAAAACGTCGTTCTTGCAATTTTTTCCGTTTAAATCAAAGCTAATCAGCCCTTTTAGACTTTTGGCACAAACGGCATTCAGAAGCTTTGATTTTTCCGCATATGATGTAATAATTGTTTCCCAAACCGGTTCGTATTTTCCAAACGCGGTTAAAAAAAGAGGAGCTAAGCTTATTTGTTATTGCCATACGCCGCCAAGGTATCTTTATGGGTTTGAAACGGCAAGAGACTGGAAAAAAAATAAGCTATTTATGGTTTTGAGCATGATTTCGATTCACTTTTTAAGAATGACAGATTTTAAATCTTCGCAAAACGTAGATTATTTTATCGCGAACTCGGAAAACGTCAGAAAAAGAATCCAGAAGTTTTATCGCAAAGACGCTGTTGTAATCTATCCGCCGGTTTCGGTGGGTGACGGTAGAGGATCGAAAATAGATGGTAGAACTTCGAAGACGGAAGATAGAAGATTGATCCATCCTCAATCCTCAACCCTCAAAAATCTATCTTCTGCCCTCCATGATCTATCGTCTAGGGAATACTATCTGGCCGGAGGAAGGCTGGCAAGGCCCAAACACGTTGATTTAATAGTGGAGACTTTTTCAAAACTAAATCTTCCCTTAAAAATATTCGGAAAGGAATTTGCAGGGCATGGAGAAGAATTGAAATCAAAAATCATCCATTCGACAAGCTCAGGACAAAAATCAAAAATAGAATTTCTGGGAGAAATAACGGACGAAGAAAAATATGAGCTTATGAAAAGAGCAAAAGCATTTGTTTTTGCTTCGGAAGATGAGGATTTCGGCATAACTCCGGTTGAAGCGGAAAGCTTGGGGACGCCCGTTATAGCTTTTGCATCGGGAGGAACATTGGAAACCGTAGTTGACGGGAAAACAGGGGTATTTTTTAATAAATTATCAGTTGAGTCACTTTCAAAAGCAATAGAAAAGTTTAATAAAGCCAAGTTCAATATTGAAGTTATTAGAAATCAGGGTAAAAAGTTTTCGGAAAGCATTTTTAAATCTAAAATAAAGGAGTTTGTAGCTTCTAAAATAAAGTAATTAGCGTCGTTTTACGGCAGGAACAACAATGTCTTTGCCAGTGGCGGGATAAAAGTAACCATCGCTTGCTTTTGCAACCATCTCCGGAGCTTTTCCGCCTGATTGTGCCCAATCCAAAGCTTTCCTGCCTGCATATTCCATTTTAGCAGCTTCCTCCGGAGTAAATAATTTAACATAGTCTCCTACCCAGATATTTCTAGATTCTGGTACCGCTTCTAAAAAATCAGTTGACTTACCATCAATTGCAACTCTTACTTTTCTTCTGATCTCTTCATGAATACCCAGAAATCTCTCTGTGCCAGTACTGCCTGGCATTGAATTATTTTGATGAACAATTACCATGCTCGCATAATCGCCTGTATCTTTTCCAAATTGTCCTTGATTAGCAACGAGGCTTTCATCCAAAGGCTCTATTAATAATCCACTTCGACCCCTGACAACTAAAAGTTCTCTTTTTATTTCAGGGGGTAGTACTTCTACGCTTTCAGCAGATGGTTTATATTCACCTGATTCTGACATATCTTGCTTATTATATGAGTTTTTTTCTAAAAATCAAGTTAATGATTTGGTATAATCAAAAATAAAATATATTTTCTATTTACTATGTGTATTTACTATTTAATATTTAATATTTTATATTTCAAACATGCCTGAACTTCCAGAAATAGAAACAGTCAAATTAGGGCTGAAAAAATATCTTGTCGGGCACAAGATCGAAAATATTGAGGTCAGAATTCCTAAAATGTTTGCCGGATCTGCAAAGCAGATTATAGGAGTAAAAATAATCAATATTAAGAGGATAGGTAAGGGATTAATTATTGAATTTGAGAATGATTATCTTTTGGCGGTGCATTTTAAAATGACCGGCCAGCTGGTTTTTAGAGACGCTAAAAATAATCAACCCCTTTCTCCAAAAGTCGGCGGAGATATTCTTCCGTCCAAATATTCCCATATTATTTTTACTTTAGATAAAGGAGCAATGCTTTATTATAACGATCTTCGCCAGTTTGGCTGGGTAAAGGTTTTAAAAAAAGATGAGTTAATGCATATGCCCTTTTTTGGCGAAATGGGACCTGAACCAAAAGTAGGAAATGATTTGGCAGGTAAAGAATTAACATTTGATTATTTCAAGAGCGTTTTGTTAAAAAGTAATTTACCTATCAAGGTAATTTTAATGGACCAGAAAAAAATCGGCGGAATAGGCAATATCTATGCCAACGACGCTTTATTTAAAGCAGGAATTGACCCGAGAAAAAAAGGAAAAACGCTTTCTGGGGAAGAATTAGATAAGCTGTATAAGGCAATATTTTTTGTTTTGGAAAAAAGTTTAGAATACGGGGGTTCTTCGGATGAGAATTTCGTCAACGCGCTTGGACAAGATGGGGCATATCAAAATCACACTTTAGTTTATGGTAAAAAAGGCGAGAAATGTCCTAATGGAAACGGAACAATTGAAAAAATCCAGCTTGGCGGCCGCGGAACTTTCTTTTGCCCCGCCTGCCAGCGCTAGGCGCAGGCTTTGCGGGCAGGCCCAAATGCCAAAATAATGCATTTGATTTATTTGACAATTAATGATAGTATTTACATCTAGCACTATCCGAACAGGAAAATGCTAGTTTTTTATGGTTCGGCAAGCTCACCATTATTATGGCGTATAAAGATAGAATCGTAATGTCCATAGGAGGATCCCTCATCGTTCCAAACGGAGGGATTGACACTAAGTTTCTTAAGGAACTTAATCAATTCGTTAGAAAAGAACTGGCAGAAAATAAAAATCGCCAGTTTTTTTTGATAATTGGGGGAGGAAAAATTTCCAGAAAATATAGAGACGCCGGAAGAGAGGTAATAGGCCACGAGTTAACAAGAGACGATTTGGATTGGCTGGGAATACACGCAACCAAGCTCAACGCGCATCTTGTCCGCACTATCTTCAGGGACATTGCCCACCCCTACATCATTAAACACTACGAAATTATCAGAAAAGCCGAAGAACCGGTTGTTGTTGCCGCCGGCTGGAAGCCAGGATGGTCAACTGATTACCCAGCGGTTTTACTTTGTGAAGATTATAATGTAAAAGAAATGCTCAATTTAAGTAATGTTGCCCAAGTTTATGACAAGGACCCAAAACAAAACAAAGACGCAAAGCCGATAAAGAAAATTTCCTGGCCGGATTTTAGAGAATTGGTTGGGGATGAATGGATTCCCGGAATGAACGCTCCTTTTGATCCGGTTGCGTCTAAAAAAGCTCAAGAACTTGGTGTTAAAGTGGTAGTTATATCAGGCCACGATTTTGCTAATTTAGAAAAATATTTTAAAGGCGAAGATTTTGTTGGCACTGTGATAGAATAACCTCGTGTTAAAAAGTATTTCTCTTCAAAACTTCAGAAGCTATAAGAAGGCAGAATTTAATTTCTCAGGCGGCACGACTATTGTTATTGGTCCTAACACCTCGGGTAAAACCAATTTTATTGAGGCTATTTTTCTTCTCTCAACCGGTAAAAGTTTTCGGACGGATAAAGATACTCAAATGATCTCTTTTAGGGAAGATTTGGCAAGGGTTAAGGCTAGGGTCGGTGATCCTTCGGCAAACTCAGGACAAGTTACGGAACTTGAGGTAATAATCACAAACGGGCAAATAGGCGGGAAAACGTCTCAATATAAAAAGTTTCTGGTAAACGGAGTTAGTAAAAGAAGGGTTGATTTTGCCGAAAATTTAACTGCTGTTTTGTTTTCGCCGGAAGACTTAGAAATTATTGTTGATTCCCCCTCGCTTCGCAGGAAATTCCTGGACAGCGTTTTAGAGCAAGTTGATAGGGAATATCGGCTAGCTGTTAGTGCATATACAAAGGCCCTGCGGCAAAGAAATGCGCTTTTGGAAAATGCCAGGGAAACGGGGGTTAGGAACGAAAAACAGTTTGAGTACTGGGATAATTTGGTAATTGAAAACGGGGAGTTGATTACTAAGAAAAGAGAAGAATTTATTAATTTTGTGAATAACGAGGCCAAGGATATTTTTGATTTTGTGGCATTTTACGATAAAAGCGTAATTTCAAAACAAAGGCTTCTGCAGTATAAAGAAGCGGAAGTGGCCTCAGGGGTAACCTTAGTAGGCCCTCATAGAGACGATTTTTCTGTTTCAATGTTCAATCCTTCGACCAGCTCAGGACAAGCAACGACGCATGATATCAAATTTTACGGCTCCCGCGGTCAGCAAAGATTGACAATTCTGCAGCTTAAAATGCTCGAACTTTTGTTTGTTGAAAAAAAATTAGGGCAAAGGCCGGTTTTAATACTTGATGACATTTTTTCGGAATTAGACGAAGGACACATAAAGCTTATTTTAGAAATGATTAATCTTCAGCAGACGATTATTACAACAACTCACAAGGAATTTATTCCGGCCAATGTTCTAAATAAGATGCAAGTCCTGCATTTTTCTAAAGAGCAACAAAAAACAGGATAAATGATAAAATTAGCTAAGGAGGAAAAATAATGGAAGAATTTAACGTTAATGATTTAAAGAAACTTTATGTCCCGGTAAAGGATTCTCATAAAGGACAAAACGGAAAGTTGATGGTTATCGGCGGATCAGTTCTTTTCCACGCCGCATCGCTTTGGGCGTTGAATATTGCATCGCGAATTGTCGATATGGTGTTTTATTCTTCGGTTGATTCGAATAACGAAATTGTTCAGAAAGAAAAGCAGGAATTTAGAGACGGAATCATTGTTCCAAGAGATAAAATTGAGCATTATATTGACGAAGCGGACGCTATTTTAATCGGTCCCGGCCTTCCCAGAGAAGAGGGAGTTGAAAAAGGAGACGACGATACAAAACTCCTTACGGAAAGTCTTCTTCAAAAATATCCCCAAAAAAAGTGGGTTATAGACGGAGGGTCTTTGCAGGTAATAAATCCTGAAGTTTTGCCAGAAACAACAATAATAACTCCTCACAAAAAAGAGTTTGAAACCCTTTTTTCTTTAGAGCCTGCATTTGACAATGCTGAAAAAATGGCGCAAAAATATAACATAACGATACTTTTAAAAGGAAAAGAGGACATTATCTGTAATGATAAAAAATCAATTATCATTAAGGGAGGAAATCAGGGCATGACAAAAGGTGGAACAGGCGATGTTTTGGCAGGTTTGGTGGCAGCCTTATATTGCAAAAACGATGCATTTCTATCAGCAAAATGCGCTTCTTTTATTAACAAAAAAGCAGGAGGGGAACTTTACAAAACTATGGGGCTATACTATAATGCCTCCGATTTAGCTTTAGAAATACCAAAAGTTATGAAGAAATTTATTTTATAAAGAAAGGAGGAGAATGATATGAGAGCGCGATGTGAATTACCTAGCGACCCTGCATTACTAGAATCTATACAGATTTGTCACGAAAGGGGAAGGGGAAGGGTTTATACCGCTGGCTTAGATCCAGAGGTTTTTGCTGACAGACAAATTTTGGGACATGAAAGACATACAAACGGAGCAGTAGAGGCACAGCGTCAAGACTTAGATTATCACGGTGGATCAAGCACAGTAGATATAGTAGACAGCTTGGATTTGTAAATTTATTCATTAATTTTTTCGCTAAGTTTTGAAAGTTGGTAAGTAACAAACACTGCCAATGCAGTTATCGCTACGGCATAAATCAGAAGAGAAATTATTCCGCTATTTGCAGGAAGCCACTTTTTAACGTAAGAATTTACAAACTCCTGAATAAGACTGTTCCACGCTAAAGCCGCGACTAAACCAAAACCGCTTGTTGCAAGGGTTAGCATCTGTCTTATAAGTTCAATATGTAATTTCTTATCAGCGACTGTTTCTTTTCGGGAATTCTTCGGCATATATTTGATATAATACAAGATAGAAAGTCAAAATTCAAAGGTTAAAACTCAAAAGTTTAAGTAAAAGGTCAAAAGTTTTTAATTTTGCCTTTTAACTTTTTATTATGTATCAGCCCAAATTTACCATTACCAATAAAATCCTCAAAAATATCGGCAGTATTGAAGCCTCAAAAGAAATAATCGATAAAGCTCCGCTTTTACCTTACTACGAAAAAGAATTCAGGCAAGACGCAATTGTCAGAAGTGTTCACTTTGGAACGCACATTGAGGGAAACGAGCTTAATCTTTCGCAGGCTGAAAAAGTTTTGGAGGGAGTAGAGATTGCCGCCAGAGAAAGAGATATCCAGGAAGTTATTAATTACCGGAAAGTAATGGAGTATATAGGAGAATCTAGGATTCAGAATTCCCCAGCCTCGACAAGCGAAGCGGGGCGGGCAGAATTTAAAATAGACGAAGAATTAATAAAACATCTTCACAAGCTTACTGTTAATAAAATTCTGGAGCCTGAAAAGTGCGGAATTTTTAGAAAAACACAGGTTGTGGTTAAAAATAGCCTTACGGGTGAAGTTTCGTTTAAACCGCCGATGGCGGTTGCGGTGCCTTTTCAAATTAAAGATTTGCTTTTATTTATTAACACTCCGTCCGAAATCCACCCGGTTTTAAAAGGGGGGATAGTCCATTACGAATTAGTCAGAATCCATCCCTTTTTGGATGGCAACGGAAGGGTTGCCAGGGTACTTTCAACCTTAATCTTGTTTCAGGAAGGCTATGATATTAGAAAATTTTTCTCTTTGGAAGAATACTTTGACTCCGACGCCGGAGCATATTATGATGCTTTGCAAAGCGTTTCCAAAAGTGAAGGGGATTTGACGGGTTGGCTTGAGTATTTTTCCCTGGGGCTTTCTATAGAGCTTTCCAAAATAAAAGAGAAGGTGGAAAATATTTCAATTGACGCAAAATTAAAGGAAAAATTGGGGGGAAAACCGCTGCTTTTATCAAATAGACAGTTAAGAATAATTGAATATATTCAGAAAACGGGGTTTTTGCAAAATCAAGCTTTCGGAAGTCTTTTTCCAATGGTTTCCGAAGATACGATTTTAAACGAATTAAAATCTCTGGTTGCTTCGGGAATTGTAAAAAAACACGGAGTTACCAAAGGCGCGAAGTACATTATGGCCTAAAGGCCAATAATTAATGATAAATGATTAAGGATTAATGAATAAAATATGAAGTATAAAGACTTATCAGAATATTTTGAAAAATTGGAATATACGTCATCCCGTTTGGTGTTGATAGAAATTCTCTCGGAACTATTCAAAGAAACGCCAGGCAGTGAAATTGAAAAAATAGTTTATCTATTACAAGGAAGGCTGTCGCCTTTTTTTGTACAGGTTGAAATCGGGATGGCGGAAAAAACAGTTGCTCAATCAATTGCCAATGCTTATGGCTCAACAAGAGAGGAAGTTCTAAAACTTTATCAAAGGTTTGGGGATATGGGATTAGTCGCAGAGCGACTAAATATCAAATATAAAATATCAAATATAAAATATCCAATAGACGTTGATGAGGCGTTCAATACTCTTACAGAGATTGCCAATACCAAAGGCGAAGGAACTGTGGAAAAAAGGCAAAAACTTTTATCGGATTTGCTGCAAAAACTCGACCCTATTTCCGCAAAACATCTGGTTAGAATTCCTTTAGGCAATACGCGCCTGGGGATTGGTGACCCGACAGTTTTAGACGCCTTAGCAACTGCAAAATTGGGAGATAAAAGCAACAGAAAACTTTTAGAAGGCGCTTATAATAGAACTTCGGATTTGGGTTTAATCGCAAAGACTTTATGGGAAAAGGGATTAACAGGCGTTGAAAAACTGCAAGTAAGGGTTGGTGCGCCTATACGTTCGGAATTATGTGAAAGGCTTCCGACTCCTGAAAAAGTAATAGAGAAAATGGAAGAAGTTGATGTCCAGTATAAATACGACGGATTTAGAGTTCAAATCCATAAAAAAGGCGACGAAATTAGAATGTTTTCCAGAAACTTGGAAGAAATGACGCATATGTTTCCCGAGCTTACCAAAGCCGCAAAGAAGCAAATTAAAGCCGATTCGGTAATTTTGGATTCGGAAGCGCTGGCTTATAATCCGCAGTCCGAGGAGTTTTTGCCTTTCCAGGAAACAACCAAAAGAAGAAGAAAGCACGGTATTGAGGAAATGGCGGGGAAGCTTCCTCTAAAAGCTTTTGTTTTTGACATTTTGTATAAAAACGGAAAACAGCTTTTAGACGAACCGCTTAAAAAAAGAATGGAGATTTTGTCTTCAACAATTGCAGAAGACGGCGTTTTAATCAGAACGAAAAACCAGACCGTAAGGGATGCAAAAACTTTGGGAATTTTGTTGGAGGACGCTATTTCAAAAGGTCTGGAGGGGTTAGTTGTAAAGCGCTTGAAAAGCCCGTACGAAGCCGGTGGGCGCAACTTTAATTGGGTTAAGCTGAAAAGACACAGTAGCGGCGAATTAAGCGATACAATTGATTGTGTCATTTTGGGATACATTACGGGAAAAGGTAAGAGAGCGGAGTTCGGAGCAGGAGCATTATTGGTTGGTGTTTACGACGACAAAAAAGACGAATTTGTTACCGTTTCTAAAATCGGCACCGGTCTTACGGATGAAGAGTGGAGAGAAGTCCATAAGAGAGCAGACAGAATAAAACTTGATCACAAACCTGCAAGAGTTAACTCACAAATTATTCCTTCGGTTTGGATAAAACCGGAAATTGTTATTGAGGTTTTGGCAGACGAAATAACGAGAAGTCCTATTCATACGGCAGGAAAAACAGATGGAGAGCCGGGGTACGCACTTAGATTTCCGCGTTTAGTATCTTTCAGGAGTTTAGACAAAAAGGCCGAAGACGCAACTTCGGTTTCCGAATTAATAGAAATGTACAAACAGCAGGGCCGAGTCTGACTCGGCAGGGGAAATAAGTATGGAATACGTAGCGGATCTTCATTTACACTCAAAATATTCAAGAGCAGTCTCCCGCGATATGGTTTTGCCGACAATGGCTTTATGGGCCAAGAAAAAAGGAATTAATATTCTTTCAACCGGAGACTTTACTCATCCGTTATGGTTTAGAGAAATAAAAGATCAGCTTGAAGAGGCGAGCGAAGGCCTCTTTAAACTCAAATCAGCAATCAGCAACCCGCCAGCTGGCGAGGCAGGTCAGCAATCAGCAATCAGCAAGGATCTGTTGTTTTTATTATCGGTTGAGATTTCCAGTATTTATTCGCAAGGCGGAAGAGGGCATAGGATACATAATCTGGTTTTTGCACCGAGTTTTGAAACAGCGGAAAAAATAAACAAGGAGCTTGTCAAAAGAGGGTCTAACTTAGCTTCGGATGGGCGTCCGATAATAGGACTTTCTTCAATTCAACTATTAGAGCTTATTCTCTCTATTGATAAAAACGCGATTCTTATTCCTTGCCATGCCTGGACGCCGTGGTTTTCTTTATATGGTTCAAGCTCGGGCTTTGATTCAATAGACGAGGCTTTCGGAGGTTATGCAAAATATATTTATGGGGTTGAAACCGGTCTTTCAAGCGATCCTTATATGAATTGGCAAATTCCCGAGCTTGAAAAGCGTTCGATTTTATCTTTTTCCGATGCCCATTCTCCAATGAAAATGGGAAGAGAAGCGACCGTCTTTGTCCGCAAAGACGGAATTTCCAATTCTCAATTTCCAATTTCCAATGACGATAAGATTTCATATCAAGATATAATATCAGCCATAAAAAAAGAAGAATCGGCAAAATTCAAAATTGGATACACAATAGAATTTTATCCGGAAGAGGGAAAGTATCACTACAATGGACACAGGAATTGTCAGGTTGTGCAAACACCTGGCGAAACAAAAGAAAAAGGGGCAATTTGTCCTGTCTGCCACCGCCCGCTAACGGTTGGCGTAATGCATAGAGTTGAGGAACTGGCAAAAGGAAATGATTGGTTCGGGAACGAAACAATAAAGTCGAATGCAAACGGAGTCAAGTGGATTCTGGACGAAAACGGTAAACATCCGCCTTTTGTAAAACTTGTGCAGCTTATTCAAATTATTGCTGAAAGCCTTTCTTCGACGGTATCAAGCCTTAAAGTCATAAACGCGTACGACGAGCTTTGTTTGAAATTCGGTTCGGAACTTACGGTTTTATTAAAAACTCCGGTTGATGAAATAAAAAAAGAAGCGGGGGAAAAAATTGCGGAAGGCATAGACAAAGTCAGAAAAGGAGACATAGTTATATTACCCGGATTTGACGGTCAGTATGGAATTGTAAAAATCTGGGATGATAAGAAAGTTTCCGAAAAGCAAACGAATCTAGTTAGCCAACTCGGTATTGATTTTTAATCGTGGTTGGTTTACTATCAATTTATAAGGAACCCGCCTAAGTTTTCCGTTCGAACCCGTCAGACGGGTCTCACGGAGCACTTCATCGGCGGGCAGAAGGGAGGTGAATTATGGACGCACAAACAAAGCTATTTACAAAAGTGCTCGACGACTCATATGCAAAACTTCCGAAACTTCCTAAAGGAGGAACTGATTTTTTGGTAACCGTAGCACCGTGGTTAGCCTTAATATTCGGGGTTCTTGCGATATTATCAGGCTTGGCGGCTTTCGGCATACTTTCCGTTCTGTCTCCAGTCGCAGCGCTTGGCGGTGTTGGCCAATATGCCATTGCCGGCCTTGTCGCATCAGTTGTATTATTGGCCCAAGGCGTAATAGACCTTTTAGCTTTTCCTTCTCTTAAAGCAAGAAGAGTAAGGGGATGGAATTTGCTATTTTGGGGTTTAGTACTAAGTGTTGTAAGCTCAGTTATCTCTCTTAGCGTAGGAAGCGTTGTCGGAGCAGTAATAGGATTTTTAATAGGTTATTATTTTCTGTATCAAGTTAAATCCTATTATAAATAGGATAGAATTAATTTATAAAGAGCCATTCCAATAAATGGGTGGCTCTTTTGTTGTGGTGTATAATGTTGTCGATGTTTGAAGATAGGGAAGAAGCGGCGGCAAAACTTTGTCTAAAGCTTAAGAATGTTGTTGAGGGTAAGAATATTGTGGTTGTAGCTTTAGTAAGGGGCGGAGTGGTTTTGGGTAAAGTTATCGCAGACTATTTTAAAGCCCCTTTAGATATTATTGTTGTTAAAAAAATAGGCGCCCCACAAAACAGTGAGTTGGCAATTGGAGCAATCGGGCCGGGAAATACGGTTTATTGGAATAATGATTTATGTAAAGCCTTAGGTCTGTCTAAAAAAGAAAAATTAAAGTTAAAAAATGAAAAAGAGGAAGAAAGAAAAACTCAGGAAAAACTTTTAGGAAGACAACGTATTGACATTAAAAAAAAATCAGTTATTCTTGTTGATGATGGAGTAGCAACGGGCACTACGGTGATCGCGGCCAGAAAATTTTTTAAAAAAACTGGCGCAAAAGAGGTGATTTTAACAGTTCCCGTGATCTCTAAAGATACATTAATTAATATTAAGAGGTATTTTGATAGTGTTTGTATTTTGAAAAGTGTCAGTAATTTTTACGCCGTCGGACAGTTTTTCAGAAACTTTCCGCAGGTTGAAA
This sequence comes from Patescibacteria group bacterium, assembly GCA_023485865.1. Classification (GTDB taxonomy): domain Bacteria; phylum Patescibacteriota; class Microgenomatia; order Levybacterales; family UBA12049; genus JAMCZC01. Next base: position 66,151 of record JAMCZC010000002.1, read on the forward strand.
ACGAGCAAGTAATTGAAATGTTAACAACTAGCCACTAGCATTTAGCAATCAGTTATAATAAGTTAACTAGACGCTAGTTGCTAGTCGCTGAAAACTAAATTTATGAATCCCGTTAGAAAG
>JAMCZC010000004.1 GCA_023485865.1 Patescibacteria group bacterium
CACAAACTGCATAAAGACTATAAGTATCCATTAGATAGAATAGATACAGAAAAATCAATCCATTTTGGTAGAGAAATTCACGCAAAAGCGGCAGACATTATTGTTTATAAACCGGATAAAATTACTCCTTACATAATTATTGAAGTTAAAAGTCCAACAGAAGAAAAAGGAATAGATCAATTAAAGAGTTACTTAAATGCCGAAGGTTCAGAAATTGGCCTTTGGTCAAACGGAATAAAAAGAGTAATTTTATATAGAATTTATCCCAAAGAATTTAACGATACCCTGCCTGATCTTCCACCTGCGGATAAAACCATTGACGACCTTTTGGAAGAAAAGAAAACTCTTTTTGAATATACAACACCAAAAGTAGATTTAAAAGCAATCGTTGAAACAATGGAGGAATTAGTTTTGGCAAATGCAGGAGTAGATGTTTTTAGCGAAGTTTTCAAGCTTATTTACGCAAAGCTTTACGACGAAGCAGAAGCAAGATTAAATAGGCCGGATAACGAAATATATTTTAGAAAATATAAAGAGCAAGCAAAAACTTATTCGGCTATCAACAATCTTTTTAAAAGCGCAATTAAAAAATGGCCGGGGACATTTTACGAACAGGAAAATATTAATTTATCCCCGGAACACCTTTCAATAGTTGTTGGAGAATTGGAAAAAGCCCGTCTTTTTGGCTCGGATTTATCAATTATCGATGAAGCTTTTGAATATTTAATCCCCGAAGTTGCAAAGGGTAAAAAAGGACAATATTTTACTCCTCGTCACGTAATTTCTATGGCTGTAAAAATGTTAAACCCAAAATCCGATGAATATATTATTGATCCGGCTTCCGGTTCCGGAGGATTTCTCATTGGCGCTATGAGCTGGGTAAAAGAAAAATACTTAGGAGGCTTGGATGAGCGAATGCGCGAGTACGCAAAAGAAAATCTTTGGGGAATTGATTTTGCTGACGAAATCTCTAAAGTTTCTAGGGCTTTAATGCTTATTGCAGGCGATGGTAGATCTCATCTTTTCAAGCTAAACTCTCTTGACCCAAGAGAATGGCAAGGGGAAGAAGAAGCGCTTCTTGACGCACGCTCAAAACTCAAAAGCAGACTTTTAAAATTTGATAATCCGGAAGAAACGGAGGAAAACAAAAAAACTTTTCACTATTTTGATTTTGATGTCTTACTAACCAACCCGCCTTTTGCGGGAGAAATAAAAGATTCCGGAATTTTACGCCAATATTTTTTTGGCAAAAAAAACGGAAAAATTGTCAATAAAATCGAACGCCATATTCTTTTTATAGAAAGAGCATTAGACCTGATTCATCCCGGCGGAAGACTCGCAATAGTTTTACCGCAAGGCGTTTTAAATAATACAAATATGCAATATGTTAGACAGTTTCTTTTTGACAAAGCAAGAATTCTTGCGGTAGTTGGGCTTCACGTAAATACTTTTAAGCCTCATACCGGCACCAAAACTTCCGTTTTATTCCTACAAAAGTGGAACGAAAAAGACCTGTCCTCCGAAGCTTCAGCGAAGGAGGATTATCCGATTTTTATGGCAGTTTCCAAAAAAGGCGGGAAAGATAATTCAGGCGATTATATTTATAAAAAAGATGAAAAAGGAAATTATTTTCATGACCAACGTGGCCGCAAGGTTTTAGATCACGATCTCGATCAAATCGCAGACGAATTTATAAAATTCGCAAAAAAACAGAATTTAGATTTTTGGAGGTAAGAATGAATCCCGAAGAAATAAACAGAGAATCATTAAATAAACTAAACATAAAAACTCTTGCTCTAAATAAGGATAAATTCGGAGTGCTCACTTTTGATGAAAGTTTTCCTTTATTGGAGAAGATACAAAAATTATTTATTGAGCTCGATGAGTTGGATTATAAAGGAAACTTGTCCCAATCTGAGATAAATCAAGTAGATCAATATTTGGAACAATTTTTGAATCACCTAAGACAGCTTGCAAGTTTTGATCTAGCAACTGGTTTCAATAGAGACGTGCATGATGGCTTTGAAAATAACATAAGAGGCTTTTATGATGAGGTATTTAGAAATCTGCGAAACATCCTGGTTTATTTAAGGCAGGAGACGGCATCAAAAAGTCAAGATGTTAAGGAATTACAAAAGCAGCAAAAGGCAGCTGTACAAGCAGAAAAAGAATATAAAACATTAGCTGATAAATTAAAACAACAACTTAATGTACTAGAAAAAAGAGAGCAAGAAGTTGAAACTAAGCATGGCGAAATAGCCGTTAAGCTCTTGGGAGAACATTTTGCTAAAGAAACAAACAATTACTCTAAGGAAGCAGGTAATTGGTTTAAAACTAGGAAAACTTTTTATACAGCCCTACTTATAATTGTAAGCGTGCATTACGCCATTTATATGCTTTCAAGACTTGGGATATTACCTCTTAGTTTAGATAGGTTTTATACCATAGAATATGGAGTACTAGCTCTTTCTGTTATTACAATGCTTTGGTATGGGCTTAGATTCACAACGCAAAATTTTAATATTACATCTAATTTAGAATCCATAAATAGACATCGAAAGAATGTTGCGCAAACTCTAGAGGATTTCTTAGCTACTAATCCAGATCCAGAAACTAGAACCCAAATGATAAAACAAGGGACAGAGGCGATGTTTAAGCATTTTCCTTCTGGTTATGTTAATAAAAATCCCCAAGGCGAAAATCATCCTATCTATGAAGTGATAAATAATTTCTTAAAGCCTGGCGGTAATTAGTCATGATTTTTTCTATAATTCAAAAATCACAACTTGGAAGAGCTGATCGAATAGATTCGGAATTTTATCAACCAGAATATTTAGAGATTGTTAGTAAAGTTTCGAAAATTCCGCATGATACTTTAGAAAACATTTCCGAGAGCTTATTAAGTTTTGGCGCATATTCACTTACCAGCTTTATCCAATGGAAAGAATCAGGAATCCCATTTATTACTGCTGAAGATGTCAAAGAAGGATTTATTAACCTTGAAAATCCACGTTTTATAGATGAGAAAGTAGACGAGATATTAAAAAAATCAAGAGTACATGAAAATGAAGTTCTGTTAGCAATGTCGGGTAAAGTAGGTGATGCTGCAGTTGCAGTCGATATTCCCTCTAGACTAAATTCGAATCAAGATATAGTTAAAATAAAATTAAAGAAGGAATATTCACCATACTTCCTCGCAGTCTTTCTAAATTCTAAATTCGGAAGATTACAAGTGCTACGTCTTCCAGTCGGGAGCGTACAGCAACATATTTTTTTGTGGCAAACTAAATCGTTGCTGATTCCTAACTTTTCAAAAGAATTTGTTGTAAGAATTGAAAATTTATACAAATTTGGGCTAAAGGAGATTAAAAACTCAAAAACATTTTATCAACAAGCGGAAGAGTTACTTTTGGAAGAATTGGGGTTAAAAAATGCGGTTTTTGAAGATGATTTGTCATATGTTGTAAATTTTTCCGGTGTACAAAAATCAGATCGTGTAGATTCCGATTTCTTCCAACCAAAATATGAAGAATTAATTTCTATATTGAAAAAGAATAATGCAAAATTTTTTATAGAAGTTATAGAAAATGTTCCTGCGAGATTTAATCCAAAATTGGACGAGCAATACAAGTATGTAGAATTAGCAAATATTAACTCTTCTATAGGAGTTATTGATGGATATGAAGAAGTTTTGGGAAAAGAAGCGCCGAGTAGGGCAAAAAGGATTTTAAAAGAAGATGATGTAATTGTTTCAAGCGTAGAAGGCTCACTGGATAAAGTTGCTTTAGTTGCGGAAAGTCAAAATGGTTATCTTGCCTCAACGGGATTTTTTCAATTCAGAAGTAAAGAAATTTTGCCAGAAGTACTGTTGACTTTGGCAAAAAGCATTATTTTCCAGATGCAATTAAAGAAACATTGTACAGGTACAATTCTTACAGCAGTTCCAAATGAAGCACTAAAACAAATGTATGTTCCTGTTTTACCAAAAACTTCCCAAGCAAAAATTGCGGAGTTGGTGAGAAAGTCACATGAAGCGCGAAAGAAATCAAAAGAACTTTTGGAAGAAGCAAAAAGAAAAGTCGAAGAAATGATAGATTCGGCAAGCTCACTACAGGTAGAGAAAGGCGGTAAAAATTAAATGGCAGTATTTAAATTAACTCAAGATATCGGAGCTTTAGAGCTAATGAGTTTAGTTAATAATTCAACAGTAAAAAACTTTTATAATTCAGGAAGTAAAATTTTTATGATAGAATTTGAAAATAACTTAATAATTAGTCTAGTTTTTGAGAAAAATAATCAAAGATTTAGTATCGAAGGATCAGATAGCTTAGTAAGTAAGTTAAAATCTAAATAAAATTTAATTTGACTTCTTAGCTACAAAAGCGTATAACGAAAATTAAGAAAAAGCGTATATGGATAAAAAAACACAGCAGCTTTTGGAAGACATTAAAAAACTATTGATACTTCAGCTTGTAATAAACGGCGCTAACTCCGAAGAAATTGCAAACATTCTCAAGATAAATTCGAGCACCATAAGACACATGATTTCAATTAGAAAAACAAAAAGAAGTGCCAAATAACCCCAGCGTTTGTAAATCCTAATTCCTAATTCCTAAATCTTTACTTCAGTTCTTCGAGGATTACTACCTTGGAGCTGGTGACCAAGGCTTTAAATTTTTCTTCTATTTCTTCGTAATTTTGATTTAGTCTCCTATAATGCATCGGGATAGTTATTTCGGCGCAAATTGCATTGGCCGCGGCGGCTGCTTCGATTACGTCCATTGTGTAGGTTCCGCCGATTGGAATAATGGCAATATCCAAGCTTAAATCTTGCAACGCCTTCATTTCTTCGATAAAATCTGTATCGCCTGCGTGATAAATCATTTTTCCGTTTAAAGCAAATATATACCCGACCCAGTTATTGTTTTTGGGATGAAAATTTAATCTTTCCGGCTTATTGTTATAAGCGGGAGTGGTTGAAAATTTAAAACCTTTAATATCATAATTTTTGTTTGGCGAAACTGCAATTTTCTTTTTATCATCAACGTCAATTTTTTCCAAAACATCGGCCGTTGCGACGATTACGGTACTGTCTTTTAAAATTTTTTTAATATCGCTTTGGGAAAAGTGGTCGTAATGAGCGTGGGTGATAAAAATAATATCTGCCTCTTGAAGCTTTTCTACTTTTAAGCCTGCCTTGCCGGCAGGCAGGTCGAATGGGTCGACATAATAAATTCTGTTTCCTTTCTCATCAACAAAAGAAAAACTCGCATGCCCCAGCCAAGTTAGACTTGGTCCAAACCAATTCACGTTTTCCATAAGGACATTATACTACCTGATGCCCCTGCTATAATATTGAGGACTGCGGTGGCCCCTGTCTCTTCTTTCCGGATGTTGTCTTCTGCTATTTCCAGGCTCTTTTGGTTTTAAACTGGGAATGCCTAAACCTTCAGGTCCAGTGTCAAATGTTCTTTCTTCCGCTTCAGGGTCTCTTTGTGATGCTGGCTGGGGCAGATAGCCGTTTGGTGGACCTTCTTTTCCCATTAAGGTCTTATTTTATGCGAATAATAATTAATCCGTCAATAGGTAATTTCGTCATTTTCTTGTTGACAAAACTTTTTCAAAAGTGTATAAAAAATTTAATGAAAAAGGCAAGTTTTTCATATATTCTTCAGGCATCTTCAAGTACAAACCGCAAATTCTTCTTAAATCGTAAATCATACATCTTAAATCTTAAGCTGAAAGGAGGTGAAAATATGTTAAAAAAAATAATTTTAGGAATTTCACTTTTTTCTTTGGTAGCATTGGCTTTAGTCGCTTATTCTTCACACGTTTTTGCGGATGATGATAAACGAAATCCGGTTCGCGGTGATGATAACGAGCATAATAGCGGTAATTTTAATCCCGATAAACAATTATCAAAGTCCGCGTGCGGCGATAAGTTGAAAGATCCGGTAATCAACATTACCCAAAAAGTACAAAACGATGCCGATTCCGGAGTTGCCGGAAATTACTGGGCCTTTGATTATTACACCAGGCACATTAAAGTGTGGCAAACAGGAGAAAGCACATATTGCGCTACTGTCGTATATGACGGTAAGTTCTATGCGGTTCCGGGGCAAATTGGTCCCGGCAATGTTCCATCAGGGGCGTTAATTAATACGTCAACAAACGCGCCCGTTAACGGCGATATGGATGGAGGATATAGAGCGATAATTACTGGTACTCTTACTCCAGGTTCTTGGCCAACAAACGGAAGCGTAGGAACAACAAACTATCAATGCGACATCCTTGCTAATTGCCCCGGCCGTGTTGATTGGGTATCTAAATATTTCCCTGGATATACATCTTTTGATCAGCCTTGGTGGGGTTGGAGGTATAATGGCGGAAGCCACGGTACATGGATTAATGCCATTACCGGTAATTCAGGAAATATCCTATAAATCTTAGCTAAAGATTTTAGCAAATAGGCAGTTTTTAACTGTCTGTTTTGCTGGTTAAAAGATAATTTCCAGTTTTGGGCGGTATTGCAGGCTTTCGGCAATATGCGCCGGTTTAATATTTTTTTCCTCTTCCAAATCGGCAATTGTTCTTGCCAGCTTTATAATCCGGTGGTAACTTCTGGCGGATAAATTCATGCGGGTTACAGCCATTCGCAAAAGCGATAGACAATCTTCGGACAATTCACAGAATTTTTTACAACAGGAATAGATTCGCCTGTTAATACAGACTCGTCAATTTCTAAATGATGTGATAAAATTATTTTTCCGTCTGCCGGAACGTGTTCCCCTTCGTTTAATAAAACTACGTCTCCCGGAACAATTTCGGAACTTGGTATTTCTATTTCCTTGCCGTTTCGGATAACCCTGGATAAAGGTTTTATGTAGCTTTTTAATTTTTCAAGGGATTTTTCCGCGTTGTATTCCTACAAAAAACCAAAAACAGCGCTTAATATAAGAATGGAAGCTATGAAAAAAGCATCAACCAGGTTTCCTATCAAAAAGGAAAATAATCCTCCTGCAAAGAGAATGCCGTTTATAAAGGTTGGAAATTGGGATATAAAAATAGAAAAAGTGCTGTAGCGTTTTTTAACTTCTATTTCGTTTTTTCCAAACTGCAATAATTTTTCGCCGGCTTCCTGGGAAGTTAATCCGCGGTTCATTATTTTATTCTACAATTATATTAGTAGAGGTTTTCTATCTTTTCCTATCTTCTCCTGCGGCTACGAGGTCTGCCTCTTGGATTACATCCAGGATAGTTTATTCAAAAACCTTTTTTCGTCAAGCGCTAATTGCAAGTTTTGGCGAAAGTATGAAAATCTTTATTTTTCCTGAAAATAAGCGTAAAAATGTATCAACACCCCGATTGCTACAAGCGCTAATCCGTATCTTAAAGGATGGGGATTGACGAAACTATTTGTAATTAAAATCCCTACACCAACACCTATAAGAAGATGGGCAAAGGAATTAACATATACATGTTTTGAGAAATATTTTTCAATTTTTTTGTACATTTTTCTCACCCCGCTTTCTATTCCTAGCATTACAGATTTATCGTAGCTGTGTCAAATAAGATTTAGTGTGAAGGTATATTATCCGGAAGGTGATATCGAGGACATTATTTCTTTATTACCCCATAACCCTCTTTCTTCCAGTCAAGCATGCCGCCTATATGGTTATAGACATTGGTGTAGCCTAATTTTGTCAGCGTTTGGGATGCGATTTCACTCATTCTGCCGCTTCGGCAGTACAAAACTATTTTAGCGTTTTTATCTTGGGGTAATTTGTCAATATTCTTCTTGATTTCATTATACGGAATAAAAGCATCTGTTTTTGCCAGTTCTCCTTCATAGGGAATATGCACATTTATAAAGAAAAAATCTTTCTTCTCAAGCATCTTTGCCAGTTTCGGACTTGTTATATTTTGAAAAGAAATAGGCTTTGCGGGTTGAGTTTTTGAGACATCCCCTTTTTGATTAAGAAACATCATTTTCCCTCCCAGAAAAAAAATGCCAATAACCAATACACTTATAATAATTTTTATTTTCATAACAAGCGCTATTTTTAATTAAATATTGGCAATTACCCGCTCGAGTTTTTGTTCAACCTCTTGAGCAATACCGACTATCTCGTCATTTTCAACTACCTGCATGGCGACTGTTGGCCTGATCGCGGAAACGGTTATTTTTCTAGCTTTTTCATACACAATAACGTTGCAGGGAAGCAGTAATCCTATTTCCCGTTCTTTCTGCAGCGTCTGATAGGCAGATTGCGGGTGGCAGGCGCCTAAAATAACATATTGAGGATAGTCAATATTTAGTTTTTTCTTGAGTGTATCTTGTACATTAATTTCTGTCAGAACTCCAAAACCTTCCTTTGCAAGAGCATCTCTTGTGCGGTTGACGATTTCATCAAACGTACCCGTTATTGTTTTTTGTATACCATATGTCATATCATTCTCACCTTCTTTCTGTTGTGTCAGCGGATATCCTTTTGCCCTCCAGGCCAAAAGCCCGCTGGTCATATTGAACGCATTTACAAACCCAAGCTTTTGGAGGGCTTCTGTTGCGTGTACACTTCGTGAACCGCTTAGGCAATAGACGTAGAGTGTTTTATTTTTATCTTTTAAAATAGATTCTGCCTTTTCCAAAACAATATCAACCGGCAATAGCATACTTCCTTCCAGGTGACCTCTGTTATACTCATCTAACGTTCGGACATCCACCAGAATAACATCCGCTTTTTTATCCAAAGCCTGTTTGACCTCTTCTGCTGTAACAGATGGTACATTCTTTGAAAAACCAAACATGTTCATATCGCTACCTCCTGAACAAATTTTTGAAGCATAGAAGAAACTTTGGCTGATTGGGAATGCACAAGGCTGTAATAGACTGTTTTCCCTCTTTTTTCTGTTGTGACAAGCCCTGCAAGGCGTAGTTTGGATAAGTGTTGAGAAACTGCCGATTGGGATAAACCGCAGATAGCTATCATTTCACTGACGCTCTTGGGCTTCCTGGTAAGGCAGGTAATAAGCTTGAGTCTAATAGGATTACTAAGTGTGGAAAGAACATTATTGTCCATATCTATATATTAGCACTTTCTAATATATTGTCAAGGAGGGCTTGACAATATATTTTTCAAGACATACAGTTAAATTATGAGAGTAAGTTTCCAGCAGGTTATGGCTCTTCTTCGTATAGCGCTCGGATTTATTTTGCTTTGGGCGTTTTTTGATAAACTTTTTGGCCTTGGGTTTGCTACCCCTCTGGAAAAATCATGGCTTGCCGGAGCCTCTCCTACCTACGGATTCCTAAAATTCGGCGCAACGGGTATGTTTGGGCAATATTTTCAAAGTCTTGCCGGTAATCAATTCATAGATTTGCTTTTTATGTCAGGCTTACTGCTGATAGGCCTTTCGCTTCTTTTAGGAATTGGTATTAGAATTGCGACATATTCCGGAAGTCTGCTTTTCCTGCTTATGTGGCTTGCTTTGGTTCCTTCCAAAAATAACCCTCTTTTGGATGAGCACATAATCTATGTTCTCGTTCTATGGGCAGTCTATAAATCCGATGCCGGTTCTGTTTTTGGTTTTGGGAAAAAATGGAAACAAATAAAATTTGTAAAAGATAATCCCATCCTCCAATAATTCCTCTTTAAGTTTTCTTACGATTAGAATATGGGTTCCAGTTTTGGGCGGTATTGCAGGCTTTCGGCAATATGCGCCGGTTTAATATTTTTTTCCTCTTCCAAATCGGCAATTGTTCTGGCCAGCTTTATAATCCGGTGATAACTTCTGGCGGATAAATTCATGCGGGTTACAGCCATTCGCAAAAGAGATAGACAATCTTCGGACAATTCACAGAATTTTTTAATGTCTTTGTTAGTCATTTCGGCATTGGAGGAAATGTTTGCAGCTTTAAACCGTTTTAATTGAATATCCCTTGCTTTTTGCACTCGTTTTCTAATTTGACCGGAACTTTCTCTTTTAATATTATCGCCGGCAGTTAATTTTTCAACCTTTACCGCCGGAACTTCCAAGTGGATATCAATTCTGTCTAACATCGGCCCCGAAACGCGTTTTTGGTAGCGCAAAATTTGCGAAGCAGTGCAATTGCAAGCGTGAGTTTTATCTCCCAAAAATCCGCACGGGCAGGGGTTTTGGGCGGAAACGAGCATAAACTTGGAAGGAAAGGTGATTCTGCCTTTAGCCCTTGAAACAGTAACAAAACCATCTTCCATCGGTTGCCTTAAAGCTTCCAAAACACCTCTTGGAAATTCCGGAAATTCGTCCAAAAACAAAACTCCACGGTGGGCAAGGGAGATTTCTCCTGGTTTTGGAATAGCGCTTCCGCCGATTAGTCCAATGTAAGAAGTGGTGTGATGAGGGGAACGAAAAGGTCTTTTGGTAATAATAGAATCTTTGTTTAAAAGGCCCGAAATACTGTAAACTTTCGTAACTTCCAAAGCCTCTTCCAAACTTAGCCTTGGTAAAATAGAAGGCAGGGTTCTGGCGATTAAAGTTTTTCCTGCGCCCGGCGGGCCTTTCAATAAAATGTTGTGTCCTCCGGCCGCGGCTATCTCCATAGCCCGTTTTGCCTGTTCTTGGCCCTGAATATCGCTCATGTCAAAATCAAAAACTTCGCTTTTTAAGTATTGGTTTAAATTACTGTGCTTAATTGGTTCGAGCAATTCTTCGCCGGTTAAATGTTTTGCCAGAGTCAGTAGGTTTTTGGGTGTGTAGATTTCAACGCCTTTAATAATTGCCGCTTCAAAGGCATTCTCTTCCGGCACAACAATTTTTTTTATTTTCTTGTCTTTAGCTAGAAGAACCTGGGGCAAAATGCCGTTAGTGTGTCTTAATTTTCCGTCTAAAGATAACTCGCCTGTAAAAAGAGTGTCCGAAACGTCCGTTTTTATTTGTTCCGAAGCAAGGATTATGCCTAAAGCAATAGGTAAGTCATAAGAAGGCCCTTCTTTTGGTAAGTCTGCGGGGGCAAGGTTAACGGTTATTCTTTTGGCGGGGAAGTCGAAGTTGGAATTTTTAATAGCACTTCTGACCCGTTCTTTCGATTCCTCGACTGCCTTGTCGGGAAGCCCCACAATTGTAAAAGAGGGCAAGCCTTGGGAGGCAATATCTACCTCAACTTCTATTGGAACTCCGTCTAGTCCAATAACAGCTCCGGACAAAACTTTGACGAGCATAAAAACATAATAGCATTTTTTATTATGTTTTTCAGGTTAGGGGTAGTATAATCTTGTCTCAAATGAGAAACCCGGAAAATTCCTTGAGACAGCCTTCTTTAAAAGAAAGCTTTGGAAATAAAAAAGTTCCAGCAGAACAAAACAGAGCTATGAGAATCATAGATGGATTAAATTATCTTAGACTTGAAGAAAGAAGGCTTTTGTTTTTTTATCACTTATGGCAAGAAAACAATGGATCGTTTGCCCCGATAAAAGAATTTGGGGACATAAAAGAAGACCCAACAATAGATGCAATGTTAGATAGGGTAATGAACAATGATAATTTGGTTGCAGCATATGACGAATTTAGTAAAAAATTTAATCAAAAAGAAAAATATGGAGAAAGATTATTACAGCTGGTAAATGAAGGTATAAGCTTACCGGAAGCAGTAGAAGAATTAGAAATATCTTTGGACAGCAAAGAAAAACAGGGGACTAATCAACAAAGATTTGCAGAGTTTTGTCAAAAAGTAGAAATGATTGACCATCCTGCATTTTCAGACAAGGAAATTGCAATCGCTTTACGATCAAGCGAATCAAGAATAAAAAGAGCCAGAAAAAGACTTCGGGATGAAGGAAAGATAAGAGAAAGAACCCGAAAAGATTTAAGACAGGCATATTCAAGAAGGTTTTTCCCGCTAAGAAATAGAATAAAAAATCAGTATTCCGATTTTCCAATTGCGGAAACAGCGGAAATTATGGGCGTAACGAAAGAGCAGGTTAAACATCAAAGAGCGATTTTATTAAAGAGGGGAGAAATAAAGAGAAAAACCAGAAAAGACACCAAAGAAAAATTAAGAGCAATACTTAACGCCTATTTAAATCAAAGTGAAGAAGGGACTGTTAATTTGTCCGATATTTACAGGAGCCGGCAATTAGAGGTTAGTTGGTCAACAATACAATCTTTATATCACGAAATAGCACGGGAACAACCTGTTCCGGTGCTTAAAACAAGTCCTCGGAGAGGAATAGTTTAGCCAATTAATTCTTTAGATAAACCAATGTAAGATTTGGGAGTAAGATTTAATAATTTTTCTTTGTGTTTTTTATCGATTGATAAATCATTGATTAATTTTTGCCAGGAGTCTTTATTAAATTTTTTGCCTTTTGTAAGGTTCAGAACTAAATAATAAGAGTCACTTAAACCTTCTTTGCGAAGATATGTTTGTAAGCCTTCGGAAAGAATAGACCAATCTTCATTTAGATCTTTATCGATTTGTTCTAAGTTAATATCAACTCTGGAAAGTCCGGTTAAGGCGCTTTTATATCCTAATAAGCAATATCCTAAAACTGTTCCTAAGTTTCTAATAATTGTGCTGTTTGATAAATCCCGCTGCAGCCTTGAAATATATAATTTTTCATTAATTGTTTGCATAAACCCGTTTGCCAAAGTCAAATTTCCTTCGGAGTTTTCAAAATCAATGGGGTTGACTTTTTGCGGCATCGTCGAAGAGCCGACTTCTTTTGTCTTAACATCCAACTTTATCCAGCCGTCGCTGGCATAACGCCACATATCGTTGTTAAAATCCAGTAAAATTCCGTTAACTCTTTGCAGGTTTTGGAAAACCGAAATTATGTCTTCATAGGGATTAATCTGGGTTGTAATTAAGTTTGGGTCTAAATCAAAAGACGAAACAAAACTTTTGGAAAATTTAATCCAGTTAAACTCCGGATAAGCAAAATTTAAGGCATTATAATTTCCAATTGCGCCGTTTAATTTTCCGGTTAGCTTTTGTTTTTCTAAAAGTTTTATTTCTTTTTCAAGTCTTGCTGTAAAAACAGCAAATTCTTTGCCGAAAGTTGTCGGAACCGCTCCCTGTCCGTGAGTTCTGCCTAAAATTACAACTTTTTTGTATTTTTTTGTTTTTCCGTTAAGGTTTTCTAAAACCTCAGAAAGAGCAGGCAGGAGAATGTTTTCTACCGCGTTTTTTAACATTAAACGGTAGGCAATATTATTAATATCTTCGGAAGTAAGTCCAAAATGGATCATTTCCAAAACGTCTTTTAGCGAGTTTTTTGCAAATTTATCCCGTAAATATTTTTCAACCGCTTTTATATCGTGCCTAGTTTCATTTTCAATCTCTTTTACTTTTAAAGCCTCGTTTATGTCAAAATTGTCTAAGATTTCATTGAGGGCTTTTTGTTCAACGCTATTTATTTTTCTGACAACGCCAATTTTAGAAAGAGCGAGTAAATATTTTATTTCTATTTCAACCCTGTGTTTAATCAGAGCATATTCTGATACAAAATCCGAAAGTTCTTCAATTTTATCGGCATATCTTCCATCCAAAGGGCTAATGGCTAATAAATTATTTTTCATAAAATAAATTTTTCAATTACCGTTGCAACACCGTCTTCTTCAACGCTTGGCGCAACAAAATCGGCAATTTTTTTAAGCTCTTCGTTCGCGTTTCCCATTGCAATTTTAAGCCCGCAGGCCATAAGGAGAGGGAAGTCATTGTAGCCGTCTCCAACCCCAATTATCTCATGTGTTTCAATATTTAGGAGCTTGGCAACTTCAAGGATTCCGTGTTGTTTTGTTCCAATAATGTTTGTTATGACAAGGTCTATTCTGTCATTTTTCCAAGAAGGGGTTTTTTGAACTGAAACTGTAGGAACGGATAAAAACTTATCTAGTAATTTTTCCACAGAGTTCGATTTTAAACCGTGTATCCATATTTGAATAGGTTTTTGGGGAGAATATTTTTCATTAAAGGGAACTGCTTTTTGTCTGTCTAGAACAAGAATAAGGGTTTTTAAATTTTTGGTTATCTTTTTTATTTTTTTAATATCCTCGTTATTTATTAAATGTTCCAAAATATATTTTTTAGAAACAGGATCGTAAATTTGTGCTCCTCCCGTGATTATGCAGGGTGTTGTTAAGTTGAGATATTTTATAATATGGTTGATATCCGATAGGGGTCTGGAAGTAGCTACTCCTATTTTTATAATTTTTGCTGCTTTGTTAACGGCATTTTTAACTTTTTGAGAAGGCATCGCATCTCGTCTGTTAATAACTAATGTTCCGTCAACGTCAAGCATTAAAGCTTTGTATTTTTTTCTTGAAGATTTAGAGGTTGATGATTTCATTTCTGTTTTCACCGGTTGAAATATATTTTATTTTAACGCCGATTTGAATTTCTAATTCTTTTAAGTATTTTTTGGCATTAGCGGGGAGGTCGTTATATTTTTTTGCTCCCTTAGTTTGTTTCATCCACCCCGGCAGAGTTTTATATACCGGTTTAACTTTTCTTAAGAATTCTGCGTCTCCTGCTTCATAGCTAACTTTCTTGCCATTTAGCGTATAATGAGTACAAATTTTAATCAGCGGGAAATTATCTAAAATATCCAGTTTCGTAATAGCGATTTGGGTAAATCCGTTTATTTCTGCGGCAAATCTTATTAGTTCCGCGTCAAACCAGCCGCATCTTCTTTTTCTGCCGGTTGTTGTCCCGTACTCATTTCCTTGCTCTGTAAGTTTGTCGCCTGTTTTGTCAAAAAGTTCGGTTGGAAAAGGTCCGGCACCAACTCTTGTAGTATAGGCTTTAGCAACTCCGACAATATTGTCAATTTTTTTCGGAGGGATACCCGACCCGCCGGTTACGCCGCCGGATAAAACGGTGGATGCGGTTACAAACGGGTATGTGCCCCAATCATTGTCCAGAAAAACGCCGTGTGCTCCCTCAATCAGTACGTTTTTTTTAGAACCGATTGCTTTTTTTAAAATTGGATAAGCCTCAACAATAAAAGGTTTAATTTTTTTAAAAAGGCTTAGGTATTTTTTCTCAATTTCTTTTTGATTTAGAGGTTTTTCTCCTAAAGCCTTTAAAATTTTATTTTTTATCAGAAGTTGCGTTTCAAGTTTCACCGAAAAAACTTGCTTGTCAAAAAAATCCGCCAGCCTTATTCCGTTATAACTTACTTTATCGGCATAAACAGGCCCGATTCCTTTTCCGGTCGTCCCGGTTTTTCCTTTCCCCTTTGCTTCTTCGTAAAGCCTGTCCAAAAGTTTGTGGTAAGGCATTATTACGTGGCACCTTGGGGAAATAAAAAGTCTTCCTTTAAGACGAATTCCTTGTTTTTGCAAATTATCAATTTCACTTACAAGCACTTCCAAATCCAGCACGACGCCGTTTCCAATAATTGCTTTTGCTTTTTTATTAAAAACTCCGCTTGGCACAAGATGCATGGCAAATTTTCCGTAATTGTTGATTATCGTGTGACCGGCGTTGTTTCCTCCGTTAAATCTGACTACGAAATCGGACTTATCCGAAAAGTTATCTATGATTTTTCCTTTTCCTTCGTCACCCCATTGAGAACCGATGATTATATTTACTGCCATAAACCGCTTAGAATTCTAACGTTTATTAACCATAAAAGCAACAACTACTTTCATTGTTTTTGAAAGCCGCTCGTATCCATTTGAACTGCCGCTCGCTTGCTATTTGAGAATTTCGAACGTTTATCTCGCTCGCTAAATGAAAAACTGCTTATATATTTATCTTGAATAAATGTTTTTATCAGATCGTTTTTCAGTTGCATTTCAAATGGACACTTCGTGTCTTTCTCTTTTAATTGTAAATTAGAAATTTGAAATTGGAGCAAAGCGACTTGTGGTACAATACACGGGCAATGGATTCCGTTAGAAGCCACGATCACAATGGAATTTAATGGGAAGAGTGAATTATGAATAAAATCAAAATTATAAACAAAGGAGGATCTAAGCAGATCGTGATCTGCTTCTAACGGGATGGACCAAGCATCCGAGATTAGAGAAAAAATAGACATTGTTTCGTTTATTTCCGAGTATTTGCCTCTTAAAAAAGCTGGCAGGAATTTTAAGGCGAATTGCCCGTTTCATAACGAAAAATCCCCTTCGTTTATGATATCTCCCGAAAGGCAAATCTGGCATTGTTTCGGCTGCCAAAAAGGAGGGGATGCTTTTTCATTTTTAATGGAATACGAAAAAATGGAGTTTCCGGAGGCGTTGCGGATTTTGGCAAAAAAAGCAGGTGTTGAGCTTAAGAGTTTCAAGTTTGATAATCAATTAACTTCGGAAAAAGAAAAAATTTATAGCTTAAACAGGCACGCTTTAAAATTTTACCAATACGTTTTACTAAAGCATAGTCTTGGCAAGAAAGCACTATTTTACTTAAAAGAAAAAAGACACATGCCGGAAAAGCTAATTGAAGCTTTTTCGCTTGGTTTTTCGCCAAATTCGGGTAGCGCTTTGTCCAACTATCTTATTAACAAAAAAGGCTATAAAAAACAAGATTTGTATCTTGCCGGTCTTGCTTTTGAAACGGGCGGCAGAACGGTTGATTTTTTCAGAGGAAGAGTAATGTTTCCTTTATCCGATCATCGGGGTAACATTGTCGGTTTTTCGGCCAGGATTTTGGATGAAAAAACTGATACCTCCAAATATATCAATACCAAGGAAACAAGCATTTATCATAAAGGAAGCCTTTTTTTTGGTTTAGATATTGCGAAAGAGGAGATAAAAAATAAAGAGCAGGCAATTTTAGTTGAGGGTGAGTTTGATGTAATCTCCTGTTTTAAAGAAGGGATAAGAAATGTGGTTGCAATAAAGGGCACGGCTTTAACGGAAAACCAGGTTAATCTTTTATCACGTTTTACTCCCAAAATTACTCTTTGCTTGGATATGGACGAAGCTGGATTTGAGGCAACAAAAAGGAGTCTTCCACTAATTGAAAAAAAGGGTTTAACGACAACAATTATTATTCCAGACGGCAAAGACCCTGATGAGGCTATTCAAAAAAATCCCGATGCCTTTAAAAAAGCGCTAAAAGACGATATCGGAATCTATGATTTTTTAATTGCTAAATTTTTGTCGCTTTACGATAAAACATCTTCCCAGGGGAAAGGCAAAATTGTAGAGGAAATGAAACCCCTTCTTTCCGCAGTTGAAAACGAGGTGGTAAAAGAGCATTACATTAAAAAATTAAGTAAGGAAATAGATACTTCCATAGAAAGTATTGCTAAAGAGATAGATAAATATCAAAGCGGGAAAAAGTCGGAAAAAGTCGCAGTTGTAACTTCTGATAAGCGAAAAAGGCGTGAGCTTTTGGAGGAATACCTGATTGCGCTTATTGTTCAAAGCGAGGATTTAATTTTAGCTCTTGAAAAAGTTAATGACATTTTAAAGGACTATAAATTTGAAATCCCCTCATATCAGAAAATTATGGATTTTATGACAGCAAGCATAAAACATGAAGCTAAAATTGACGGTAAAAAGATATCAAACGGCCTACCAACAGAGCTTGTTAAAAGTTTTGACAGCTGCTATCTTTTCCCTTTGCCCAGTTTTAAGAGTGAAAGTAAGTACTTAGAAGATTTAGAAAAAGTTGCAAACGAACTTTCGGAAATTAACACCAGGGAAAAGAAGAAATTAATGTCAAAAAATTAAACTCCAGGTTTATTTTATCCACATTTTCTGGTAAAATAGAGAAGCCAAACGCTATGAAACAAAAAACACCTAATATTTTATTGGATATAGTTACTTCCGCAAAGAAACGCGGTTACATTACCCAGGAAGAGATTTTATCTATTTTCCCTCACCCGGAAGACCACATTGTAGAGCTAGATCAGCTTTACGACAAGCTGATGCATTCCGACGTTGACGTTTTTGAATCGGTTGCGGTTGACCAGGACAACGAAAAACCCATTGAAGATTTGGAAAAAGAATTGGAAGCCTTAACGGTTTTAACCGAAGGCACGGTTTCAGACCCCGTAAGGATGTATCTTAAGGAAATCGGCAGAATTCCTCTTTTAACTTTTGATCAGGAAATTTCTCTGGCAAAAAGAGTTGAAAAAAAGGACGATGAAGCAAAGAAAATTTTGGTTAATTCCAATTTAAGGTTGGTTGTTTCCATAGCTAAAAAATATGTCGGCCGTGGACTAACACTTTTGGACTTAATTCAGGAAGGAAATCAGGGACTCATCCGCGCGGTTGAAAAATACGATTGGAGAAGGGGCTATAAATTTTCTACTTACGCGACTTGGTGGATTAGGCAATCGATTACGCGCGCAATTGCCGACCAGGCAAGAACAATCAGAATCCCCGTTCATATGGTAGAAAATATAAATCGGTTTTTAAGGGCTTCAAGAAAACTAATGCAGGAATTGGGTCGTGAGCCAACGCCCGAAGAAGTCGCCAAAGCCTTAGACATAGATCCCGATAAAGCTTT
This sequence comes from Patescibacteria group bacterium, assembly GCA_023485865.1. GTDB lineage: Bacteria > Patescibacteriota > Microgenomatia > Levybacterales > UBA12049 > JAMCZC01. The sequence continues at coordinate 18,449 of JAMCZC010000004.1, forward strand.
GGAAATAATCAAAATTTCCCAGGAGCCGGCAAGTTTGGAATCGCCGGTCGGAGACGAAGAGGATTCAAGATTGGGAGATTTTATTCATGATACCGCAGCTCCGACATTGTTTGATACAGCAAGCAGAGAGCTTTTAAAAGAGCAGGTAGAGCAGGTTCTTTCAACATTATCAGATAGGGAAAAAAGAGTGCTGGAAGAAAGGTTCGGCTTAAAAGACGGAAGACCAAAGACGCTAGAAGAGGTTGGAAAAATGTTTGCGGTAACGCGTGAAAGAATAAGGCAAATCGAAGCAAAATCTTTAAGAAAACTTCGCCACCCATCAAGAGGCAACAAACTCAAAGATTATTTGGGTTAAGAAAAGGGTACTCCTACTAAGGCATTTTCAAAAACATATGCGTCAACTGCGGCCTGCTGTCTCCTAAATATTTCTTTTTGTTCATCCGAGTCGGTTTTAGCATTAATGGGCACTGCGGGTTTGAAAAACTCTCTTGTATATCGATTTTTAGTTCCGGACTTTGCGGCTTCCTCTTCTTTAAGGACAAGCGAAAGGTTACCCAAATATCTTCTTGCGGCACTAAATGAGCCGATATTTCTTGAAGGGGCGAAGTGCGAATTGGGAAATTCAAATTGGGCTTTTTGTCTTTCTTCTTCCAGCCTAGCCGCAAGTTCATTTCCATCTATTGGATAAGCTAGAGAGTGAATTTGGGCAAAAAGACTGTCGGGGGGAAAGCTGGGCGGTACCGTTATTGACCTTTTTCTTTTAGTTATTTCCTCAATTAAAAAACTCATTGCCATTTCGTTTTGGTTTAAAGGTGTCCATACGTTAAAATCCGGTCTTAATTCGTTTACTTTTCCCAACCCGTTATCTCTTAAAAGAGAAAGAAGAACGGTTTCTTGCATATAACCGTCAAGAGTTCTAAAACTTTCGGGGGTTAGTAGTTTTGGATTAACCGGAATTTGAAGCTCACCGCCCGTCGGGGGTTGCGGTCGTCTTTCGGGCGTGATTATTACTCCGCCCGGAAGCCCTGTTGGAAGAATAAATCCTGGCCTTGCATCGGGAGATAAAGCCATATGCATTATGATATGCTCTTGTTTGTGAAAAGTCAATAAATATATTTAGGGTAATCCCACCCTGTTGGTACAAAATCGCTAGAATATGATTATGTACCATTTAAAGCAGGTGCCAACGGATACTCAGATTAAAAAGTTTCTAAGAAGAACGGTCTTTGGCAAGAATATCTTCTGC